>JARXKK010000035.1:0-23039 GCA_030278895.1 Acidobacteriota bacterium | reverse complement strand
CGTGGCCTGGCCCGAAGTAGACGTGCTCTCCGGACGTCAGCCGAAGCGGATCCCAGGGCTGGCGGGTTCCCGTGAGCGCGAGGACAGCCGCGGCGAGGGCCACGCAGCCCACGCGCGCGCGCCCGCGCAGATAGACGAGGCCGAGGGCCAGTCCGCTTAGGGTGTAGGCGCTTGCCAGCACGAGCAGACTCGCCTCGGAGCCCAGGTGGGGCAGGAAGACGAACGCCGCGAGGAGCGCGCCGGCGACGCATCCCGCTGCGTTCGCGGCGGCCATCCGCCCGGCAATGACGGGCCAATCCGAGGCGGGAAACATGCTGAGACGGAAGAGTGCGGGATAGGCCATCCCGAGCACGACCGAGGAGGGGACGAGGAGAAACGCCGCGTGGAGGAATCGGAGCAGCTCTCCCTGGCCGAACGTCTCGAGACTCCCGCCCCGGGCCGCGAGCGAATGCGGGACACCGCACCAGAGCGCCATCGAAAGCGAAAGAACGCACGCACCGAGAAGGAAGAGGAGCGCGGGTGCGGCGGGGGAGAGAGAGCGGGCCGGCAGCAGGATCGTCGAGAGAATGCTCCCCAGGAGCAGGCCCAGGAGGACGTTCGCCAGCATCGCGGCGAAGGCGAATACGCTGTTCCCGAGGACCGCCCCGATCAGGTGCGTCCACACGACCTCCAGCGCGAAGAAGAGGAGGCCGGACAGCCCCGCGACGGCGATGAGAACAGCGGACCCCGCTGCGTGGCGCACGCCAAGGTCCGCGGCGGCCGGCGCAGCGCGGCGGCGGGCGAGGAGACCCCGCGAGAGGATGAACGCCGCCGCCGCCACGAGGCCGTCGAGGAGGGCGCCCAGACGCAGTGTGCCCGCGACGCCGAGGGACGGGAAGACGAGGTACGGTCCCGCGAGCGCGCCGAGGAACGCGCCGAGGAGGTTCAGAGCATAGAAGCGATTCAGGATGTGGGTGCGCCCGGGGAGGCGGAGCCGTTCCAGGTGATCGGCGATCGCGGGGAACGTCGCCCCCATCAGCATGGTCGGCGGCAGGATCCAGATCGCGGCGACCGCGGCCCGGAGCGTCTCGAGAAGCCAGAATCGGTCGACGCCCGCGCGCAGCAGGACGGCCCCGGCGGGGATCAGGTGATCGAACGAGAGACCGAGAGACAGACTCCAGGCCGCGACGCCGAATTCGAGCAACGCATAGGCCAGGAGCGGCTCGGGGACGCGAGGACGCATCCACCGCGCATAACCCACGGCTCCGATCGAGAGGCCGGCAAAGTAGACGCCGAGGACGACGGCCCCGGCGGGTGTGCTCGTGCCCAGTAGAAGGCCGAGCAGCTTCTCGAACGACTGCTCGGCGAGGAGGCCGACGCCCCCCGTCACGACGAACATGAGGCCGACCAGGGAGAGCCCGTGCCGGAGCCTGAGTCGTCCCACGAAGTGATTCTAACCACGGAACTCGAGGCCTTCGCGGGGTTAATCTCGGCCGGCATGAATCCCGTGACGCCCTCCGCCGCGCCTTCTCCGCGAATGCGCCGGGCCAGCGCCGCGCTCGAGGCGCTGCTGGTCGCACCGGTGGATGCGGACGACCCCGGCGCGCTCGGGGAGTGGCTCGAGCCGATCCTCGGCTGGCTGAAGCAGCCTGGAGCCGGCTCGGCCGCCGCCCTGCGGCTCGCCTTTTTCCGGGAATTCCTCGCGAGCCGGCCGCTTCTCGCGGCGACGCTGGCGGCTCGGCTGCGCGCGCTCCTGGGCGCGACGTCGGCGGTCGAGCTCTTCGCCGAAACGGGGTTGGGCGTGCGGCACAACTTCCTGGGCGAGCTTTCCGACCGCCTCGCAAAAAAGATCCTGCCCTCGGTTCCGAACGATCACCATCTTCGGGAGGTCATCTCGCGCCTCCTGCCCGACGAAGAGGATGCCGACTGGCTCGAGAGCCTGCCCGCCGCGGAAGTCGCCGCCCTTTTCGACGTCGTGTTCCGGACGGGGGAGGCCCACTGGGACGGGCTGCACGACGATCTCGCGGACGCGGCGGATCTTCTGGCCGTGCGCGTGGGTGGGCTCGGCCTCGCTCCCGACGTGCGCGCCCGCGCCGACGATGGAACCGTCGGCGCGTCCCCGTTTCTCCGCCTTCCGCGCAGCGTCAGCCGGGTGACCGATGCGGCGCGACATCGCACGGGATCTGCGGACGCCCTCTCGGGCCTCGCCGCGACGGCCCGAGAGGACATCGCCGCGTGTCGGGGGGTCCTCGAGGTCGTGACCGGCCATCTCGAGACGTTTGGGACGAGCATGGACCTCGTCTTCCGGATCGACCTCCTCGGCCGCGCGCTGGACCGGCTGGAATCGCTCTTCGATTTCCTCGCGCCGGGACCGGGTGCCCTCCCGGACGGGCGCGTGCTTCTCACGGCCCTCGCGCGCGAGGGCGCGCGGGAGAGCGGCGTGGGCGGCCTCGTGAGCGCCAATGCGCGGCTTCTCTCGCGGAAGATCATCGAAAGCGCGGGCGCGACCGGCGAGCACTACATCACGGAGTCCCGCGCCGAGTACCGGCAGATGTGGGGGTCGGCGGCTGGCGGGGGCGCGCTCATGGCCGGGACCACGCTCGTGAAGTACATCCTTCTCACCCTGCCGTTCGCGCCGTTCTTCAGCGGTTTCGCGGCGTCCGTCAACTATGCCGCGAGCTTTCTCCTCATCCAGGCCCTGCACTTCACGGTTGCGACGAAGCAACCCGCCGCCACGGCCGCGACGCTCGCGTCCGCGCTCGAGTCGCGGGGGAGCGATCGCGACACGATCGTCGACCTTCTCGCCCGCACGACGCGTTCGCAGCTCGCCGCGATCGCGGGAAACATCGGGATGGTCGTGCCCGTCGCGGTGCTCCTCGGCCTGCTCTGGAAGGCCGCATCGGGCCACGCGTACTTCACGGACGAGGAAGTGCACCACGCCGTCGAGACGCTCCACCCCCTCCGCTCGGGAACGATCTTCTTCGCCATTCTGACGGGCTTCTACCTGTGGCTGTCGAGCGTCATCGGCGGCTGGATGGAGAACTGGTCGAACTACAACAGGCTCTCGGAGGCGTTCGCGCGCAGCGCGACTCTGGGACGGTTCGTGGGCCGGGACCGGCGCGCCAAGATCGCGCAGCGCTTTCAGAGGAACGTGAGCGGGTTCGGGAGCAATGTCTCGCTTGGGTTCCTTCTCGGCATGACGCCCGTCGTCGCGTCCTTCTTCGGGCTTCCCCTCGAGGTCCGCCACGTGACGCTCTCCTCGGGCGCCCTGGCGCTCGCCGCGGTGACGTTCCCGCACGAGGCGTTCCTGAATCCTCCGTTCCTGTGGGCGGTCGCGGGCGTGGCGGCGATCGCCTTCCTGAATTTCACGGTGAGCTTCTCCCTCGCTTTCACGGTCGCCGCGCGCGCGTGCGGCCTCACGAGCCGGGATCTGCGGCGGTTGGTCCTGGCGGTATGGAAGGCGGCGAAGGAGACGCCGGGACGGTTCTTCCTGCCGCCGTCCGAGGCTTCCGAAGCGTTGGCTACTCCGGAAGGATGACTTCCGTCCGGCGGTTCAGAGCGCGGCCCTCGGGCGTCGCGTTCGACGCCACCTCGAACTGCTTGCCGAAGCCCTGCGTCTTGATGCGCCCGGAATCGACGTGCTGGTTCACGAGGAAGTTCCGCACGGCCTCGGCGCGCTGCAGCGAGAGCTTGTCGTTGAGGGCGTCGCTGCCGGTCGCGTCGGTGTAGCCGCACACGTAGACGGTCGCCTTCGGGAAGTACTGGTTCAGGATCTCGGCCTGTTTGGCGAGGACCGGCAACGCGTCCGGCTTCAGCTCGAACTTCGCCGAGTCGAAGCAGACCTTCTCCGCATACTCGAAGACGAGGACGCGCGTCATGCCGAGCTTCTTGGCGACCGGGGAGATGCCGCCCTTCCCCATGCGGAAGATGACCTGCGCCTGGTCGGGCGACACGATTCGGATGCGCTTCTCGACGACCTCGAGATCGGCGCTCGCCGCCGTTATCGAGTTGACGTCCTCGAACGTCTTCACGTTCAGGGATTTCGGCGTCTCGCCGATATTCTTCCCCTTGTAGGTCACGATCGCCTTCTCGGGCTCCGAGAGGACGTCGATGGCCATCTTCATCTCGACCCCATGCGTGCATCCCCCGAGGAGTGACGCGAACGCGAGGGACAGCGCGAGGCGGGCGATCTTCTTCATGGAGAGCCTCCCTTCCGGATTTGCACGGTCATTATCCGCCGGATCGCGGTTCGCTCAGAAACGAATCGAAAGGAGGAAGCGGCCCTCGACGGCTCGGCCTCTTTCGTCCAGAGCCGGTTTGTAGCTGTTTCGTGAGACGGCCTCGAGGGCGATCGCGTCGCAGACGGCGGAAGCGCCGGAGATCACCCGCCTGCTCCTGAGGATGCCGTCCTCGCCCACGACGAGGGACACACCCACGACCTTGCCGCCGCACTCGCGTTCCTGCGTCGGGGTCAGAGAGATCGTCGCCTCGACCGCGACGTCCGGGGGCGTTTTCGCGCGACGCGTCGCGGCCGGAGGCGGAGCCGTCTTCGCGGGCGCGACGGCGCGCGCGGGAGCTCGAGGTGCCGTCGGACTGGCCGCGGGGAGCGAGGTGGGAACGAGGGTGGGAACGGCGGTTGGAACCGCGGTGGGAAGCGCCGTGGTGACTCGCGTGAAAACGGGAGTCGGGGCGGGTGTCGCGACCGGCGCCGGGCGGGGCGCCGGCGCGCGCGTCAGGAGCCAGCCGGCCGCGAGGACGGCGAGGGCGAGCACAAAGGCAGCCGCCGCCCAAAGCCAGGCCGGGCGGTTTGCGGGAGCGGGAGCGAGGTCGGCGGGGCTCGCGTCAGGCGGGCCGGCCGAGGGCTTCGACGGCGCGGGCCCCGCAGGCGGGGCCGGGCTCTCGCTGGAAACCGCGCGCGCGCGCGTCGTCCGGGGGTGAACTTCGGCGAGGAACGCATCGAGGTCGTCCCGCATCTCGGCCGCGTTCGCGTAGCGCGCGTCCCGGTCCCTTTCGAGCGAGCGATGGACGATGCGCTCCAGCTCGTGATGGATGCCTTCGCGCCGCCCGGAGAGCCTCGGCGCATCCTCGGTGAGACGCCGCGCGAGGGCCGACATGTTTTCCGTGCGGTACGGGATGATGCCGGCGAGCATCTGGTACAGCGTGACTCCGAGCGAGTAGACATCCGTCCGCCCGTCGAGCCGTTCGCCGCGGAGCTGCTCGGGAGAGAGATAGGCCGGCGATCCGAGGATGAAACCGGTCTGCGTCTTCACGAGGCTCTCGCCGATCTTCGCGATGCCGAAGTCCATGAGGAACGGCCGCCCACGCTTGTCGAGAAGCACATTCTCGGGTTTGATGTCGCGGTGGATGACGCCGCGGGCGTGGCTGTAATCGAGCGCGTCGAGAAGCGGGACCATGATCCGCGCCGCCGCCTCCTCGTCGAACGTGTGGCGCGCCGTGATCTCGGCGCTGAGCGAGGGCCCCTCCACGAACTGCATCGAGTACCAGAGCATCCCCTCGACGTGGCCGAACTCGTAGACCTTCACGATGCTCGGATGCTCGAGCGAGGCCGCCACGCGCGCTTCCTGGCGGAAGCGTCGCGCGAAGTCCGAGTCCTCGCCGTGCGATTCGTGCAGGACCTTGAGAGCCTCGAAGCGCTCGAGACTCGTGCTGCGCACCTGATAGACGGAGGCGAACCCACCGCTCCCCAGAAAGCCGAACACTTCGTATCGGGAGCCGAGGAGCTTCTCCACCATCCGGCCGCGATCGTCGACGGGCTGCACAACGCATGGTAACGCGGCGCCGCGGGTCAGAAGCGGACGGAGATGGCGACGCGCCCCTCGACGGGCTGGTCGTGCTCGTCCCGTTCCGCGCGGAAGCGATAGCGCGATACGGCATCGAGGGCGACGTCGTCACAGGCAGCCCCCGCGCTCGAGATGACGCGTTTGCTCTTCAGGCTTCCATCGGCGGCCACGACGACCGTAATGCCCACGGTCTTCCCGCTGCACGCGTTCGCGAGCGTCGGCGGGATGTTGACGACGGCCTCTTCCTCGACGTCGGCCCGGACACGCGGAACGCGCGGAGTGGGAGCCTGCGGGTTCGGCGCCTCGGGCGCGAAGGCCGTGGGTTCGAAGGAGGCCGCAGGTTTCACGGTTCCCGATCCGGGAGTGCGCCTGTCCTTCACGCCGCCCCCCACGAATGCGGCGAAGGCCAGCGCGCCGAGGACGAGAACGATCCCGCCGGCGAGCCACCGGGTTCCACCCTTCTGCCGCAAAGCACTTCCCGGACCCGCTTTGGAGCGTCCGGCTGGCGGCGCATCGGCCGATGCCTGGATGGGCGAGAGCACGCTCGTGCCGCCCGACGTGTCTCCGGCCGGCGTCACCCGGGCGGGAGATTCCGGCCCGGAAACGACGCGCGGCATCGCTCCCGAGCGCGAGCGCGAGGGCGCTCGGTGCTCGGCGAGGAAAGCCTCGAGGTCCGCGCGCATCTCGGCCGCCGTTGCGTACCGGTTCTCCCGGTCCCGTGCCAGCGCCCTGAGGACGATCCGCTCGAGCTCGGGCTGCAGATCGCGAGCCTTGGCCGAGGGAGGCTCGGGGTCCTCGGTGAGCCGCCGCGTCATCGTGGCGAGGCGATCGTCCGACCGGAAAGGGATGTCGCCGGTGATCATCTGGTAGAGCGTGACGCCGGCCGCGTAAAGATCGCTGCGCCCGTCGAGCGGATGTCCTTGAAGCTGCTCGGGCGAGAGATATCCCGGCGTGCCGAGAATCTTTCCCTCCATCGTCTCGTGCACGCTGTCGTCGCGCTTCACGATCCCGAAGTCCATCAGGTAGGGCCGCTCGTCCGCGTCGAGGATGATGTTGTCCGGCTTGACGTCGCGGTGAACGATGCCGCCCCGGTGAACGACCTCGAGCGCCTCGAGGAGGGGCACGAGCAGCCCCGCCGCATCCTCGCCCCGCATCCGGCCGTGGCGCTCGAGCTTCGTCTTGAGCGTGGGGCCATCGACGAACTGCATCGAGTACCACAGCGTGCCGTCCGCGTTCCCGAAGTCGTAGACGCGCACGACGTTCGGATGCTCGAGGGAAGCCGCGATCTGCGCTTCGCGCTCGAAGCGGGCCGCGAACTTCGGATCGCTGCCCCGGGCCTCGAAGAGCACCTTCAGCGCTTCCACGCGGTCCAGCCGGAGATTCCGCACCCGGTAGACGGCCGCGAATCCACCCTGCCCGAGGAAACCCTCGAACGTGTATCGGTCCTCGAGGCGCGCCGCCGTGGCGCGGCCTCGGTCGTCCAGCGGCAGCACGCGGCGATCCTATCCCTCGGCCGGCGGCGTCGGGTCGCTACTTCGCTCCCGCCTTCGCGTTCGCGAAATCGCCGGCGCGGATGACCGAAACCTTCGCGGAGTCGATCCACTTCTTGAAGGCCGCGGTCGCCTGCTCGACCGTGAGGGCGCCGATCTTCTTCTCCAGCTCGGCGTCCCACGCCAGGGTCCGGCCGACGAAGAGATAGCGCTGGAGGAGGCCGGCGAGCTCGCCGTCCTGCGAGCGGCTGACCTGCCGCCCCTGCAGCCAGCCCGAGCGCGCGGCTGCGATCTCGTCGGCCGTGAAGCCTTCCTTGCGGGCGCGCTCGATCTCCTCGCGCACCGCCGTTTCGAGCTTCACGGTGTTCTGCGGCGCGTGGATCGCGTAGACCGTGAAGCGGCCCGAGACGTCCTGGGTGCCGGTCTCGAGGCCGGAGCCGACGCCGTACGACAGGCCGTCCTTCTGCCGGATCCGCACGGCGAGGCGCGAGTTCAAAAAGCCGCCGCCGAACATGTAGTTCGAAAGGAGGAGGGCCGGGTAGTCCGGGTCGTCGTCGCGGAGGGCGAGGTTCTGCCCGGCGAGGAACATCGCGTTCGCCTTGTCCGGGGTCTCGAACTTCAGCGCTTCGGCGGGCACGTCCTTGAAGACGCTCGGGACACGCGTGTACGGGCTGGGGCTCTTCCACGATCCGAAAAGGGCCGCGAGCTGGGCGGACAGGGCGGCCTCGTCGAAGTCGCCCACGAGGACGGCCTCGGCGTTCGAGGCGCCATAGGACTCCTTCCAGAACGTCTTCATCTGATCGAGCGTCGCGGCCTTGTACTCCTCGAGGGACTCCTCGGGCGTGGCCGTGTAGCGCGGGTCGCCCTTCGGGTACGAGCGCATCCTGCGCGCAAACGCCGTCGAGGCGACGGCCTGCGGCTCCGTCTTCATCTGGTCGATGTTCGCGAGGTTCTCCTGCCGCAGGATCTCGAGCTCGGAGGCGGGGAAGGAGGGCTCCTTGAGGATCTCGGCGACGAGGTCGAGGACTTTCGGGAGGTTCTCCTTCGTCGTCTCGATCGACACTCCGACGGTGCCGGTCCCGCCGGAGACCCGGATCCGGGCCTTGAGCTTGTCGATCTCGTCCTGGATCTGCTGGCGCGTCTTCTTCGCCGTCCCGCGCTCGAGCATGTCGGCCGTGAGGTCGGCGACGGCGCTTTTTCCCGTGAGGGCTTTCACGTCGCGGAAGTGCAGGGTGATCGTCCCGCGCACGGAGCCGCCACGCGTCTTTTTCGGGAGCAGCGCGACCTTCATTCCGGACGCGAGCGTGGAGCGCTTCGTCCGCGCCTCGACGTTCGCGGGCGACGGGTCGAACGCCTCGCCGGCCGCGACGGCGGCGGCGCCCGTGTAGCCCTTCAACATCGCGGCGACGTCCGCGGGCGGCGGAACCTCGGCCTTGTCTGGCTTCGCGGTCGGGATGAACGTGGCGAGCGTGCGGTTCGTGGGCTTGAGGTATGCGGCCGCGACCTTCGCGACGCCTTCCACGGGGTATGCCTTCAGGCGGTCGCGATAGAGGAAGAAGAGTCGCCAGTCGCCCTTTGCGATCCACTCCGAGAGGCGCAGGCCCACCTGCGAGGAGTCGTTGAGGGCGAGGTCGATCTGCTTCACGAGCTGTGTCCGCGCGCGCTCGACCTCCTCCTTCGTCGGCGGGTTCGCGGCGGCGCCCTCGACGGTTTTCAGGAGGATGTCCTTCGCCTCGTCCAGCGACTGGTCCTGCCGGAGCTCGGCGAAGAAGAGCGCGAGGCCGGGCTCGCGGAGCTCGAAGGCGAAGCCGGCTACGGACGAGGCCTTCTTCGCCTCGACGAGGCTCTTGTGCAGGCGGCCGGACGGCGTGTCCCCGAGGGCGAACGCGAGGAGGTCGAGGCCGGGCGCGTCGGGGTCGCTGCCCGAGGGGATGTGGTACGCGGCCGCGACGAGTTGGACGTCTCCGACGCGGCGGAGAGTGATCGCGCGCTCGCCGTCCTGCGGCGGGTCGAGGGTATACGTCGGGTAGAGCGTGCGCGCGGGCTTCGCGATCGAGCCGAAGTACTTCTGGACAAGGTCGAGCGTTTTCTTCTCGTCGAACTTCCCGGCCACGAGCAGGACCGCGTTGTCGGGCTGGTAGTAGTTCCGGTAGAAGGCCTGGAGGCGCTCGATCGGGACGTTCTCGATGTCCGAGCGCGAGCCGATCGCCGTGTGCCCGTAGCCGTGCTCGTGGAAGGCGGACGCGAGCATGCGCTTGATGAGGATCGAGCTGGGCTGGTTCTCGCCGGCCTCGAACTCGTTCCTAACGACCGTCATCTCGCTGTCGAGGTCTTTCTTCGCGATGAACGAATTGACCATCCGGTCGGCCTCGAGGTCGAGCGCCCATTCGAGGTTCGCGTCCGTCGCGTCGAACGTCTCGAAATAATTCGTCCGGTCGAAGGACGTCGTGCCGTTCGGGCGCGCCCCGTGAGCCGTGAGCTCCTGCGGGACGTTCCCGTGCTTCGGCGTGCCCTTGAAGACGAGGTGCTCGAGGAGGTGGGCCATGCCCGTCTCCCCGTAGCCCTCGTTGCGAGACCCGACGAGGTACGTGATGTTCACCGTGATCGTCGGCTTCGACGGGTCGGGAAACAGCAGCACGCGCAGGCCGTTCGCGAGCCGGTATTCGGTGACGCCCTCCACGGACGTGACCTTCTCCGGGGCCGCGGACTTCGGAACGTCGGCCGCAGAGAGCGGGAGAGCGAGAACTGCGGTGAGGGCGGCGGCGAGGGCGAGAACGGCGCCGTCGGCGCGGCGAAGATGCGGCATAAGGTTCCTCCGGGCGCCCAAGGCACCCGCCCGAGTCTATGCCGCCCGGGACTCCCGGCGGATGAGCCAAACCGCGCCGACGGCGAGGATCCAGGGCACGAGCATGAAGAGGCCGACGAGCGGCCAGATGTCGGGCCCCTTCGACGCCGACCCCGCGCACGTCGGGCACGCCAGGGCTCCCTGCGAGACGAGGGTGGAGGCCGAGGCGATCGTGGCGAGCAGGACGGCGCGGACGGCAGGTTTCATTCGTTCCTCAGTGGTGCGCCCACGGGACCGGGACGCCGCGCAGGAGGTTGAAGGCGTCGAGCATGAGAAACACGGCGTAGAAGCCCGCGAGCGGCAGCGGGAGGAACGCGAGCCAGAGCAGCGAGCGTTTCTCGTATTTCAGATGCATGTAGTAGAGGCCGACGAACGCGGCCTTCGAGAGCGCGAGCGCGATCATGGCGGCCGAGATGATGCGCTTGTCGATCTTCAGGTACGAGATGCCGACCTCGAGAATCGTGAGGGCGAGGAGAACCCAGAAGATGCGGAAGTAGTCGCGCCGGTGGTCGGCGTGGGGCGCGTGAGGCTCCGAGGCGGCGTGGTCGGCGATCGCGTGTTCGGTCATGCGGCCCTCTTCACGGGATGAGGTAGACGAGCGTGAAGACGAGAATCCAGACGAGGTCGACGAAGTGCCAGAAGAGGCCCGTGATCTCGACGAAGTTCGCGCCGTTTTCGAGATGCCTGCCGCGCCACACGCCGAAAGCGGTGAGGAGCAGGTAGCAAACGCCCGTGAAAACGTGCGCGCCGTGGAAGCTCGTGATGACGTAGAACGTCGCCGGGAAATTTCCGGAGGGTAGCGTGAAGCCCTCGTGGATGAGATGGCGGTATTCGTAGACCTGGCCGCACAGGAAGAAGATTCCGCCTCCCGCCGTCGCGAGGAGCCACTTCACCGTGCCGAGGCGGTGGCCCTTCTTCGCCTCGTCGAGCCCGAGGACCATCGTCAGGGAGCTGACGATGAGAACGAACGTCATGACGGCCGTGAACGGGATGCCGAGGACGCTCGTCGGCGCGGGCCATTCCTTGTTCCCCGCGCGGAGGATGCCGTAGGCGAGGAGGAGCCCGCCGAACGTCATCGCGTCCGTGACGAGGAAGATCCACATCCCGACCTTGCCCGTCGTCGCGGTCCCGAACGTGGGATCCGCGTGCGGAGGTGTCACGGCGGCGTACGTGGCCTCAGAGCGAGCGCTCATTCACAGTCCTTCCATGTTCACGAGGAGTCCGGTGTCGCGCATCATAAGGTCGATCTCGTCGGGAGAAGGCGAGCCGAGGCGGCGGATGCGGCCGCGGCCGTCGAGAAGGATGAGCCGACCCGCGAGGGTGCCGCCCTCGGGCGCGTGGAGCGCCTGCAGCGTCGCGGCCTCGAGCGGTTTGATGTCTCCGCCCGCGAGCGTCCAGCGCCACGCACCGGCCCCGGCGTTCTTCGCGAGGGTGGCGAGCGTTCCGGAATCCGTCGCCCCGGCGACGAAGCTCACGAGGTGGACCGCTTCGCCGGTGTTGCGCACGCGTCGCTGGAGCTTCGCGAGAGGGGACCCGCCGGCGACGAGGGATTCCGCGGAGGTGAACTCGAGGAAGACGAGGTGTCCGCGCAGGCTGGCCTCGCGGAAGGGGTTGCCGGCCTGGTCCACGAGGGAAAAGGCCGGAAACGTGCCGAGGACGGGGGGTGCGGCCGGCAGGGCGCGCCGGACGGAGCGCACGAGCGGCAGCGTGAAGACCGCGGCCACGAACAATGCCCAGAACCACGGGCTGCCGGTGAGAGCGGCCGCAACGCGCTGCGGGAAGGCAGCCCTGATGTCGCCGGAAACGAGAGAAGCGTTCAATTTGGCGCCAGCTCCCCGACGAGCTTCGCCCGCCGCGCGTCCGCGGCCGGCGAGCCCTTGATTTCGACGAGGGAGCGCACGTAGTAGGCCATCGCCCAGATGTCGTCGTCGGGGAGCGCGCCCTTCCACGTGGGCATGGCCGTGCCGCCGATGCCGGCGGCGATCGTGCGGTAGAAATCCTCGAGGGTCTCGCCCGAGCGGACGTGGTCGCGCGTGAAGTCCGGCGGCATCAGCTTGTAGCCGTAGTCGCTGTCTTTCATCTCGGAGTGGTAAGCGTCCGGGCGCAGCGTCGCCTCGCGCTTCGACAGCTCCAGGCTCGCCGCGTTGATCGTCTCCTTCGACTCGTAAGCCGGGTGGCAGGAGAGGCATTGCGCCATCCCGTGGTAGACCTTCATCCCGCGCGTAATCGCTTCCGCCTTTCGTTCGGCGCCCCACGGATCGGGGGCAGGGACGATCGGCTCGCCGGGCGACTTTTCGGCCCACTTCGGCGAAAGCGTCTTGATGTACTGGACGATGTCCATGATCTCCCGCTCGGGGACGTCGTTCCAGGGAAGCATGGCGCTGCCGTGGAGGCCCTTCTGGATGATCCGGAGGAAGTCCTCGTCGTTCGGAAGCTGTCCGCTGGACACGGCCGCGAACTTGAACTGGGCCTGCGTGAAGTTGCGCGGCGGCGGGCGGAGGCCGATCGCAGCGGGGCCTTTCCCGTCGCCCTTCATGCCGTGGCACGCGGAGCAGTAGGTGACGAAGAGGTGCTCGCCGTTGTTCAGCCGGCGCGCCGAGATCTTCTTGCCCCCGAGCGTCATCGTCTTCGTGAAGGTCCGGCCGGGGCCGGAACATCCGGCGCCGCCTGCGAGGAGAATCGCCGCGATCGCCGCCGTGCCGAGGATCTTCTTCCCTCCGACATTCATAGAAATCTCTTTCCCTCTTCTCTTTTCAAACGAGATAGACGGCGACGAACATGACGACCCAGACGACGTCGACGAAGTGCCAGAACATGGCCGAGCTGCGCACCGCGCTCGAGCGGCCCGACGCGTAGCGCCCGGCAGACGCGCCGGGCAGGAGAACGGCCAGCGCGAGGAGCCCCGCGAGGACGTGAAGCGCGTGGAAGACCGTGAGCCCGTAGAAGATGGAGCCATAGGTGCCGGTGTTGTCGATGCGGAATCCGTGCTGCCAGAGGGGGATCCACACGGCGAGCTGCAGCGCCAGGAAAAGGCCGCCGAGCAGCATCGTGAAGAGGAGCGCGCGCCGAAGGGCGCCGGGTTTCTCCTCCGCATCGGGCCGCGTACCGCGGTGGAGGACGCAGCTCGACAGGAGCAGCACGAGAGTGTTGAGGAGCGGGAGCGCCTTCGGCAGCGGCGCGAGACCGTCCGGAGGCCACGTCGCGGCGTTCAGCCGGAGGACCGCGTACGAAAAGAAGAGCGCGACGAAGAGCATCGTCCACGACGCGAGCGCCATCACCATCCCGACGAACGACGTTCGACGGGATTCCTCGGTGGCGGGAAAGCCCGCGGCGGCGACGCTCACCTGGGCTCGTCGCCGATCGGCTCGTCCTGCGCGAGCCAGTCCTTGCCCGTGACGGCGGGGTTGTTGAATTCGTGGGGGCCGTGGAGGACGACCGGAATCTCGTCGTAGTTGTGGTGGGGCGGCGGGGACGGAATCGTCCATTCCAGCGTCCCGACTTCCCACGGATTCTCGGTGGCCTTCTTGCCGGAGATCATGCTCGAGAGAAAGTTTGCGACGAAGAGAAACTGCGAGGCGCCGAGGAGCAGTGCCGCGCGCGTAACCCACACGTTGATCGGGTGAAGGTGCTTGAGGAAGTCGTACGCCTGGTAATTGTAAAGACGTCGCTGCATCCCGGCGTAGCCCACGACGAGCATCCCGCAGAACACGACCGTGATCGGGACGATCGTGAGCCAGAAGTGCCACTTGCCGAGCGTCTCGTTCATCATCTTGCCGAACATCTTCGGGAACCAGAAGTAGATCGCGGCGAACGCGCCGAGCAGCACCGATGCCGCCATCGTGAGGTGGAAGTGGCCGATCACGAAGTACGAGTCGTGGAGGTAGATGTCCGACGAGATCGCGCCGAGGTGGAGGCCCGTAAGGCCGCCGAGGCCGAACACGAAGACGACGCCCACCGAGAAGAGCATGGGGGTCGCGAAACGGATGGAGCCCCGCCACATCGTCCCGAGCCAGTTCAGGAAGAACACGGCGGACGGTATCGAGATGAGCATCGTGAGCGTCATGAACCCCTGCGAGAGAAGCGGGCTCATGCCGACGACGAACATGTGGTGCCCGTAAACGACCATGGAGAGCAGACAGATGACGCTCATCGAGAGGGCCGTCGCCTTGTAGCCGAACGCCGGCTTGCGCGAGAAGAACGACAGGAGGTCGGACACGATGCCCCACGCGGGCAGGATCAGGATGTAGACCTCCGGGTGGCCGAAGATCCAGAAGAGGTGCTGGTAGAGAACCGGATCGCCGCCGCCCTTCGTGATCGCGGCGCCCGCGAGGAAGAAGTGGCTGCCGAAGACGCGGTCGAGGAAGAGGAGAAGAACGCCCGCCGCGAGAACCGGGACGAAGAGGGCGTTGAGGATCGCGGTGAGCCAGATGCCCCAGACCGAGAGGGGCATCTGGAAGTAGCCCATCCCGGGGGCGCGCAGGCGCACGACCGTCGTGATGTAGTTGACGGCGCCCATGATCGAGGCGCTTCCGGTCAGGAAGACGCCGAGGACCCAGAGGGTCTGGCCGTGCCCGGGCGAGCCCACGAGCGTCGAGAGCGTCGGATACGACTGCCAGCCTCCCGCCGCCGCGCCCATGGGGACGAAGAACGAGACGACCATGCAGAGGCCGGCGAGGACGTTCGTCCAGAACGAGAGCAGGTTCAGGGTGGGGAACGCCATGTCCCGCGCGCCGATCATGAGAGGGATGAGCAGGTTCCCGAACGCGCCGATGAGGATCGGCGTGATCGCGAAGAAGATCATCAGGGTTCCGTGCATCGTGAAGAACGCCGCGTAGGACTGCGGCGGCATCACGCCCCCGCTCTGCGGCCACATGAGCTGGCCGAGGACGGGGAATGCGGTGCCGGGATAGGCGATCTGCCAGCGGATCATCATCGCCATGACGCCGCCCATCGCGAGGAAGAAGAGGCCGTACCAGAGGAACTGCTTCGCGATGACCTTGTGGTCGAACGAGAAGATGTACTTCGCGAGGAACGAGGTCGGCTCCGGATGGATGTGTTGTTCGGCGTGAAAGTCGGGCCCGACGTGAAGGTGCCGGACGGTGGCCGGTACGGTCATCGCTGCATTACCCATGTCTCCCATCTCTACTGCACCCACTCCCATCCCCAGAGTTGTTCCTTGTCGGCCGGGTCGAACCGGCGCTTCGCGTCGCCTTCGGCTTCCGTCATCCAGCGCTTGAAGTCGGCTTCCGGCTGCACGATGAGATCGCCCTTCATCTGGTAGTGCGCCCAGCCGCACATCTGCGAGCACGCGATCTCGAAATTGCCCGGCTGGACGGCCTGGAACCAGGTGCGCGTCACGTAGCCGGGGTTCGCGTCGTGCTTCAGGCGGAAGTTCGGGATGTAGAAGCTGTGGATGACGTCCTTCGCCTTCAGGTTCAGCATCACCGGCCGTCCGACGGGCACGCGCATCTCGTTCAGCGTGACGACGTCGTCGGCGGTGTTGAAGATGCCGTCGGGCCCGGCGTACCGGATGTTCCATGCCCATTGCTGTGGCATGACCTCGATCTTCACGGTGTCGGGCGACACCGGCCAGTTGTACGTGTATTCCTTCACGTCGGCCTGGGACACGCGCACGAGGTTCATGTCGATCGTGACGAAGACGAGGGCGGCGAGGATGCCCGTGACCGCGAAGCTCTTGCGGTCGGTCCCGTGGGTGTACAGCGCCTTGACGCCCGGCCGCGCGCGGTACTTCCACGAGGAATACACGAGCGCGAACGTGACGAGCGCGAACGCGATGACGCACATGAGCGTCGTGTACCAGAACAGGGCTTCAGCCCGGTACCCGTCCCGCGAGACGTCGACGGTCGTCAACCATGAAAAGGGCCACTGGTGCATTTCGTCCCCTCGCTGGACGGTTACTATAAGGGAACAGAGTCTCAGTTCAAGTCACACGTGCGCCCGGGGTTGCGTTAACATCGCGGCCAAGAGTCCGGACAGAGTCTCAGTTCAAGCAGGAGGCGAAACGATGAGCGACGCGACCTCCCACAAGGGCCACAAGGCGGTGCTGCTGTTTCTCGTCGCGCTGTGTGCTTATTCGACACTGCCGGTCTTCGGGATCGGCTTCTACCGGAACGGCTCGAGCCAGCTGTTCTTCCAGCTCTGGTACATGATCGGCTTCATGGTCATCGCATTCTTTCTCATGCACGAGCTGATCACGCCTCTTCCGCCGAAGGAAAACCCGAAGGACTGAGTCCGAGCGGAAGGGCTGATCCGCCGGCCGCCTCCGCGATCTCCACGCCCGAGCCCTAGTCGAAACGGACCGAGACGAGCTTCGAAACTCCCGGCTCTTCCTGCGTGACGCCGTAGAGCGCCTGCGCGGTCTCCATCGTCCTTTTGTTGTGCGTGATGAGGACGAACTGCGTCTCCTCGGACAGTTCCACGAGGAGCGACGTGAAGCGGTCGATGTTCGCCTCGTCGAGCGGGGCGTCGACCTCGTCGAGGATGCAGAACGGCGACGGCTTGTACTTGAAGATCGCGACGAGGAGCGCGACCGCCGTGAGCGCCTTCTCACCGCCCGAGAGGAGGCCGATCGTCTGGTTCCGCTTGCCCGGGGGCTGCGCCATGATCTCGAGGCCCGAGTCGAGGGGATCGTTCTCGTCCAGCAGGTGCATCGAGGCCGTGCCGCCGTGGAAGAGGCGCTGGAACACCTGGCCGAAGTTGAAGTTCACGGCGGCGAACGCCTCCTGAAAGCGCTCCGAAGACGTGAGGTTGATCGTCTTGATCGTCTCGAGAATCTGCGCGAGCGACGCCTCGAGGTCGGCCTTTTGTCCGGACAGCTCCTCGAATCGCTTGCTCTCGATTTCGTATTCCTCGAGCGCGGCATGATTGACGGGGCCGAGCCGCTCGAGCGCGAGTGAACGCGTCGTCACCTCTTCGGCGAGGGCCGCTTCGAGGTCTTCCTCCGTCAACGCCTGCTCGGACTCGCTGCGCTCGAGGGGGGGCAACTCGCCCGGCAGGCAGCCGAACTCGTTCCGGCACTGCTCCAGGAGGTGATCATGGTCGGCCTTGCGCCGTTCGAGACCGAGCTCGGCCTCGAACCGTGACCTCCGCGTGGTGTCGAGAGCCTCGCGCGAGGCGGTGGCCTCGGCCTCGGTGGCGACGCGCGCCCCGCGGCGCGTGTCGGCCGCTTCGTCGGCCGCCGCGCGCCGAAGCTCTGCGTCGGTTGCGGCGATCGCGGCCGCGGCGTGCGCGGCCCGGAAGCCTTCCCCGGCCGTGAGGGCGTGCCGGCCCCTGTCCCCGACTTCGATGAGCGCGTCGGCGAGCTCCGCGACCCGGCGGGCCGCGTCCCGTGCGCGTCCCTCGGCTGCCGCCGTTGCGGAGGCGAGAGAGGAGGCGCGCTCCACGAGCACGTCGCGGGCGTTACGCGCGGCGGCATCGGTCTCCGCGGACGCGAGACGCGCCGCGCGCGCGGCGTCGAGCGCCGTCTCGAGCTCCGAGAGCGTCCGTTCCACGGTCGCCATTTCGGCCTGGCGCTGAGAGGCGAGGCGCTGGGCATCGGCCCGGCTCTCGCCGGCTTTCGCGAGATCCTGCCGGAGCGCGTTGTCCTCCTCGCCGAGCACGCGCCGTTCCAGGGCGGCCCGCTCTTCCTCGGTGCGGGCGGCGGCCGCCTTCGCCTCGGCTTCGGAGTGCGCGCGCTCGGCCCCCCGGCTCCTCGCGAGAGCCGCGTCGAGGGTCGCGGCGAACGTTCCGACCTGCTCCGCGAGTGTGCCGATTTCCGCCTCCGCCTCGGCACGTTTCGCGGCGATGCCCGCGCGTTCGCCCGCGAGGTTGCGGAGATCGCGCCGGACGATGAAGAGTCCCTCGCCCGGGACTTCAGTGCCGGCGGCCTCGACGACGGCGCCGCGCACGACGACGCCGTCCGTCGTCACGAGCGTGCGTTCCGGATGAAGGGACGCGAGCGCGAGGGCGTCGTCCACGCTCGCGACGACGACCGCGTCGGGCAGCGCGGAGGACGGCGCTCCCGGGGACTTCGCGACGAGCAGCTCGCGCGCGATCCCGAGGACGCGGGGGTCTTTCGGCTTCAGCGGAAACGGTGTCTCGGGGAGCGGGTGCACGAAACGCGCGGCGCCGAGCTTCTTCTCGCGCACGGCCGCCAGCGCGGCGTCGAGCGCGGCCCGGGTGTCGAGGACGGGAGCTTCGAGGGCGGCGCCGAGCGCGGCGTCGAGAGCCTTCTCGAATCCGGGGGCCGCATCGAAGTGATCCGCGAGAACGCCATGCGGCTCGAGGCGCGCGGCCTCGAGCGCGCGGCGCGCGGATTCGCCCCCGGCCTCGCGCGCCGCGAGAGTCGTCTCGAGCGCGGCGGCGCGGACGTCGACGGCATGGAGAGCCGCGACGTGAGCCTCGCGGAGAGCCTTGAGCGTCGTGAGGCGGTCCTCGGCGGCGCGCCGGCCGTGGCTTGCGTCTTCGAGATGACGGCGCGCCGATTCGAGGCCGGTCGAAGCCGCGGCGAGGAGCGCGTCGGCCTCGGCGGATGCTTTTCGGCGCTCCTCGACGAGCTCCGTGGCGCGCGCGTGGCGTTCCTCGAGCTTCGCGAGCGCGAATCCGAGCCGGTCGACGAGGAGAGCGGCCTCGCGCTCGCGGTTCGTGGCTTCGGCCGAGCGTCCCCCGGCGGCGAGAAGGTCGCGGCGCGAGGCCTCGCGCCGCCCCGTCACGTCGGCTTCCCGCGCCGAGACGTCGGCGAGGGCCTGGGCCGCGGCGGTGACCGCGGCCCAGGCCTCGGCGAGAGCGGCCTCCGCTTCTTCGCGGGCCTTCAAGGTGCGACCGGACTCTTCGACATACCGGCCGTGATCGGCTTCCGATTCCCGGCGTTGCGCCTCGAGGAGCTCCTGCCGGGCCGCGGCTTCCTCGGCCTCGCGCCCGGCGGCGGCGACGGCGGCGCCCGCCGCGAGAGCCGTTTCGCGCGCGCGGGCGAGGGCGTCGCCCGCCTCGCGGACGGCATGCTCGTCCTCGTCGGCGAGGCGGCGCGCCTCGACGAGGCCCGCCTCGAGCCGGGAGAGCTCCGCGAGAGCCGCGGCCTCGGCGTCGGTCGCGGCCCGGAGAGCGGCTTCACCCCCGGCGAAGCCCATGTTCAGCCGGTCGGCCCGCAGCCGGGCGAGTCTTTTCTTCTGCGCCGCGAGGACGTCGGCCTGTTCCTTCCAGCGGGCGGCCCGCGAGGCCTGCCGCTTCAGCGAGGTGCAGGTGCGGTCGATCTCCGAGACGATGTCGGTGAGCCGCAGGAGATTCCCGCGCGTCTCCTCGAGCTTCACCTCGGCCTGGCGCTTGCGGATCTTGTACTTCGAAACGCCCGCGGCCTCCTCGATGAGCCGGCGGCGGTCCTGCGGCTTCGTGGAGAGGATGAGGTCGATCTTCTGCTGTTCGATGATCGAGTAGGCCCGGACGCCGAGGCCCGTGCCCGTCAGGATCTCCTGCACGTCCTTGAGGCGCGACTTCTTCCCGTTGACGATGTAGTCGCTTTCGCCGTCGCGCGTCACGCGCCGCGTGAGGACGAGCTCTCCGCCGCTGTCCAGCCACTGGTCGCCGCCGCGCGACTCGAGCGTGATGGCGACCTCCGCCATTCCGAGCGGGCGCCGGTGGGCCGCCCCGTTGAAGATGACGTCCTCCATCGTCGTGCCGCGCAGGTTCCGCGCCGACTGCTCGCCGAGCACCCATTGCACCGCGTCGCAGATGTTCGACTTGCCCGAGCCGTTGGGACCGACGATCGCGGTGATGCGCGACGGCAGGGTGACCGACGTGCGGTCCACGAAGGATTTGAAGCCCTGGATCTCGAGTTTCTTCAGTCGGAACATGAACGTTCCGAGCCTACCACTACATTTTGAGGTGTCGCCTGCCCGGGGACTCAACCGGATGGGGTTTCGGCACTGGCCGGGGCGCCGCGTCGAGGGCCTTCAGGAGGCCCGATCGCGAGCTCACTCCGAGCTTCAGGAAGACGTGCTTGAGGTGGTCCTTCACGGTCCATTCCGTGATGAAGAGGCGGCCCGCGATCTCGGCGTTCCGAAGGCCCTCGAGCACGGCCCCCACGACCTCGGCCTCTCGGCCCGACACGCCGCGTGTCGCGAGCCTCTCCTTGACGTCCTCGTGGGAGAGCGCGGACTGGATGCGCAGGGTGAGAACCGCGACATCATCGTCTTCGTCGTCGGCGAAGCGCGCGACGGAGGCCTCGAGCGCCCGGCCGTCGGCGAGGGTCGCGCGCCGCTTGTCGCCCGCCGCGGCCGTCGCGCCGAGACGCGAGACCCAGGCTCCGAGAGAGGTCTCGCGGCCGTCTTCCGGGAGGACGACGAGCGGTGCGCGCGCCGAGAGAAGCGCCGCGGCGGCGCGGTTCGCGTAGAGCACCGAGCCCGAGGGTCTGACGAGGAGGATCGGCGTGGACGCGGCCTCGGCCGCGCTCTCGAGCCGGCGGCGCGCGGCGGCGTGAATCTCTGCGGCTGCCGCGCTTTCGAGGAGCTGGGCGAGGAGCGGCCGGAGGACCTCGAAGCGCAGGATCTCGGGCTCCGTCCACGGCCGGCGCGGGCCGCGAATCATCGTGAGCGTTCCGCCGAGGAGCCCCGTCACGTGAAATTCGACGGTGAGGGCCTCGGCCGGCCCGGGACGCCGCCGGGCCGGCCGGACGATGCCCGCCTTGAAGACGCGGCTCCGGACGGCACGCCACCGAAAGCGCTGGCCGGAGGGCTCGAAGAGATACTCCATCTCGACGGAGTCCGGGTCGAGGACCGAACGCACGGAGCCGACGATGCGCGTCAGCGTCGTGGTGTGGCGCCCCCGGAAAGGGGGGCCGTCGAGCGGGGAAACCGGCATGGGTGGCGCTCTGCCCTCGTTCTCATTGTATGCGCCCCGAGGAGGCGGACCCATCGTCGTTCAATTTGTGTTGACGCCGGGCGGACAGCCGCGGCGTGCGTGATAGGCTCGTGTCTGTTCAGGAATCTATCTCCCATCGGCGGAGGATCCGTTCCATGTTGAGCTTTGAAGTCCGCAAGACCGGCGGCGAATCGGAAGTTCGCAAGGTCCATCGGGATGTCATCCACATTGGCGCTTCGACGGGAAATGATCTCGTTGTGCGCGCTCGCGGTGTTCTCGGCCGGCACGCGCGGATTTCGGTGGCGGGCGAGGAGCTTCGCCTCGAGGTCCTCGGCAGCGCCCCGGGATCCGACGTCACCCTGAACGGCTCGATCGTCAAGTCCGCCGCCCTCGCCGCCGGAGACCGGATTGCGATCGGCGAAGCCACGATCACGCTTCTGAACGGTCCGGCGCCGAACCCGCACCGGATGTCCGCGCCGCCCGCCCGTGGGCGCGACGCCCTGTCGGTTGCGACCGCCGCTCTCTCGCCCCTGGCGCCGAGCGATGTTGCCGTCGCGCCCGCGGCGCCGGCGGTCTCCGTACCGGTCGCGGCCGCGCCGCGGCCCGCCGCCGTTCCAGGTCCCCGTTACGCCCCGGCTCCTGCCGAAAGCGCCCGCCGGCCGGAGGAGCGCCCGGTGTCGGACCCGTGGTCCGGCTTTTTCGAGTGCCTTCACCGGCCGGTTCCGTTCGAGGATCTCCTTCAGGAGATCGCGGCCTTCGTCGCGTCCGCGACGCCCGTCCACAGCCTCGCTTTCGTCTCGCTCCTCCCGCCGAACGAGGGCGAGGCGATCGCCGCGCTCTGGAAGGGGACTCTTCCTCGGCTGTCGGCGCGGACGCTCGCGGATGCGCGCGGGAGGACGTCGTCCTGGGAAGCCTTGGAAGCGGGCGCCCGTTTGCGCGTCTTTCCGGTGTCGCGGCCGGGCGGCGATCCGGTGGGCCTCCTCCTCGTGCCGGCCGAAACCGTGACCGATCCCGTCCTCCTCGACTTCATGGCCCACGCCGCGGCAGCCGTCGGTTTCGTGCACGGCGAAAGGAGCGAGGCGGTGTTCGGCGAGCGCGGAGCCTCGTCCGCGCCGGCGTCCTCCGGCGCCACCCTGGAGGATCCGCTCGCCCAGCTCGTCGGCGGCTCACTGCCGATGTCGAATCTCAAGGCGTCCCTGTCGCGGGTCGCCTCGGCGCGCGCGCCCATCCTCCTCGTGGGCGACGTGGGCAGCGGAAAGACGCTCGTGGCCGAGACGCTTCACGCGCTTTCGCCGCGGCGCGCTCGGCCGCTCGTCCGCGTGTCGGCCACGGCCGCGAGCGCCCAGGCGCTCGAAGAGGATCTGCTCGGCTCTCCGGCGGCCGGCGACCGGCGGCGGCGGGTCGGCCGGCTCTTCGAGGCCGACGGCGGCACGCTTCTCGTGGAAGAACTGGGCGACTTGCCCGCGCCCACACAGGCGCTCCTGTTTCGCCTCCTCGAGGCGCGAGAGGTCACGGCGCCGGGCGGACGCACCGTTCCGGTCGACGTGCGTGTCATCGGCACGACGTCCCGCCCCCTGACACGTGCGGTCGAGGACGGCGCCTTCCGCGACGACCTCTACTTCCGCATTTCGGCCCTCACGCTGCGGATCCCCCCGCTCAAGGACCGCAAGGAAGACCTTCCCGCTCTCCTCGACGCGCTCGCGACCCGCCACGGCGGGCCGGCCGCGGAGCAGTTCGACGTCGAAGCGATGAACGCCCTCCTGAACTATCAGTACCCCGGCAACGTCCGCGAGCTCGAGAACGAGGTCCGCCGGCTGGCGGCGCAGGTCGGCGCGGGCGCCATCACGCTGCCCGACCTCGACCAGAAGTTCTCGGGCGAGCACGTCGAGCTCGCGCTGAAGGAGAGCGACGACCTCAAGGAGATCGTCGAGAAGGTGGAACGCCAGGTCATCGAGCGCGTCATGCGCAAGGTGCGCGGCAATCAGTCCCTCGGCGCGCGGCTCCTGAACATCTCGCGCGGCAGCCTCATCGCGAAGATGAAGGAGTACGACATCAAGGACTTCCGCTACCTGA
>JARXKK010000034.1:24951-27692 GCA_030278895.1 Acidobacteriota bacterium | reverse complement strand
TCGCCGCGCTCAGCCGCTCCATGCACAAGAGCCAGGGCTTCGGCTCGGCGGAGCGGCGCGGCACGTGGCTGAACGACTTCAAGAACGTCGCGGGACCGGCGGCGGAGAGAGATATCTTCGAGGGAATCGATCTGAGCTGGGGGAGATTCGGAGAAGAGGGAAGAGGAATAGAAAGACTTCTTAGAAAGGCGGAAGAAGGATTTCGCGCAGCGGAACCGGCGGCGTCGGTCCCAGGGCTCGTGGAAGCGTGGAAGGCCGTCGGGCGCCTCGCCGCCTCGCCGAGTGAGCCGCCATCCCCCTCTTCCCCTTCTAAGAAAATCCCCGATCCCCTCCTCCTCCGAAAGCAAAACGATATTTCCGACCTTATTCGCGCCTGCCTCGGCCTCTGGGTCGAGGCGATCGCGAGCGAGCCATCCGCGATGCCCGGCGCGAGCCTGAAGGTCGCGACGATGATCCTGAATCGCTCGTCCCAACCGGCGACGCTCGAATCCGTGTCCTTGACGTACGCGACGGACGCCTCATCGCCCGCCGCGGGAGGAGCCCTCGCCGCGAACGAACCCCTGCGCCGCGAGATCGCCGTGACACTGCCCGCCGACATCGCGACGACACAGCCCTTCTGGCTGCGCGAGCGTCCGGGCAAGGGCCTCTTCACGGTGACGGACGCGTCCCTCATCGGCCTGCCCGAAGCCCCGGCACCTCTCGTCGCACGCTTCGCGGTATCGATCGCGGGGGTCTCGATCCCGTTCGAGTCGCCCGTCGTCTTCCGCCGCACGGATCCCGTCAAGGGCGAGATCTACCGGCCGTTCGTGATCACGCCGCCCGTGATGGCGACGTTCGACGAGAAGGTCTACGCGTTCGGGTCGGCGCAGCCAAAAAAGGTGCGCGTCACGTTGACGAGCGGCGGAGCGGTGTCGGGCGTCCTTCGCCTCCGGACGGAGGCAGGCTTCTTGGCTTCGCCCGCCGAGGTGCCGTTCACCTTCGCGGCGCGCGGCGAGGAGCGGACACTCTTCTTCACGGTGACGCCGCCCTCAGCCGCGGGCATGGCCTCGGCGACGATTGCGGCCGAGTCCGTCGTGAACGGGAAGGTGTTCTCGAAGGGAGTCGTGCGCGTCGACTATCCGCACATCCCCCTGCAGGCGCTCTTTCCGCCTGCCGAAGCTCGCGTCCTGAGGCTCGACGTGAAGGCGCCTCAGGCGCCCGTCGGCTACGTCATGGGCTCCGGCGACGAAGTGCCGGAGGCGCTCCGGCAGATGGGGTACTCGGTGACTCTACTTTCGGACGACGAGCTCGAGAACGGCGACCTCTCGCGCTACGCGGCCATCGTGACGGGAATCCGCGCCTACAACACGCGCCCCCGCCTGAAGGTCGCCGAGCCGCGGCTGATGGACTACGTGGAAAAGGGCGGCACCGTCGTCGCGCAATACAACACGACCGGCGATCTCGTCACGGAGCAGCTCGGGCCGTGGCCCCTTAAGCTCTCGCGCGACCGGGTGACGGTCGAGGAAGCGCCCGTGAAGTTCGTGAATCCATCGAGCTCCCTCCTGGCGTTCCCGAACAAGCTCGCACCAGCCGACTTCGACGGGTGGGTCCAGGAGCGCGGCCTTTACTTCCCCGGAACCTGGGATCCTCGTTACGAGACCGTGATCGAGAGCCACGACCCGGGCGAGAGCGATAAGCCCGGCGGCCTCCTCTACGCGAAACACGGCAAGGGCGCTTTCGTCTACACGGGCTACTCGTTCTTCCGCCAGCTCCCAGCCGGCGTTCCCGGGGCCTATCGCCTCTTCGTGAACCTCGTCTCCGCCGGCGCGGGCACGCAAATCAAGACGACGGCACCCGGGCCCCCCGCCCGGTGAGAGCCCGCTGACCTCTCTCGACTGGGTCGTCCTCGCGGGCTCGCTCGCGTTCATCGTCGGCTTCGGCGTGTGGAAGAACCACCGCGTCGAGACGCTGCACGGATACCTCCTCGCGAACCAGTCCGCGCGCTGGTACACGGTGCTCGTCTCCATCATGGCGACGCAGGCGAGCGCGATCACGTTCCTGTCGACGCCGGGCCAGGCCTACGCCGACGGTATGCGCTTCGTGCAGTTCTACTTCGGGCTCCCGTTCGCCATGATCGTCCTCGCGATCACCGCTGTTCCGCTTTACCACCGGCTGCGCGTCTTCACGGCCTACGAATTTCTCGAGAAACGCTTCGACCTCAAGACGCGCACGCTCGCGACGCTGCTCTTCCTCGTCTCCCGCGGCCTCTCGACCGGCATCTCGATCTACGCCACCTCGCTCGTCCTGTCGGTCCTCCTCGGGTGGTCGCTGCCGCTCACGAACCTCGTGATCGGCGGGCTCGTCGTCGTCTACACGACGTCCGGCGGCTCCCGCGCCGTGAACTGGACGCAGTCGTGGCAGTTCCTCATCGCGATTGGCGGCATGGTCGTGGCGCTCGTCGTCATCGTCCGCTCGCTGCCCGAGGCCGTCTCGTTCGCGGGCGCGACGCGCGTCGCGGACCAGCTCGGGCGCCTGAACGTCGTGGACTTCCGGTTCGACCTGACGAACCGCTACAACTTCTGGTCGGGCCTCGTCGGCGGGTTCTTCCTCGCGCTCGCTTACTTCGGGACGGACCAGTCCCAGGTCGGGCGCTACCTCGGAGGCTGTTCCGTCCACGAGAGCCGCCTCGGCCTCCTCATCAACGGCCTGCTCAAGGTCCCCATGCAGTTCTTCATCCTCTTCGTCGGCGCGATGGTCTTCGT
>JARXKK010000034.1:0-24851 GCA_030278895.1 Acidobacteriota bacterium | reverse complement strand
TGCTCAAGGTCCCCATGCAGTTCTTCATCCTCTTCGTCGGCGCGATGGTCTTCGTTTTCTACCAGTTCGTCGCCCCGCCGGTCCTCTTCAACCCCGCGCCTCTCGCGCGGCTCAGGAACGGTTCGCACGCGAAGGAGCTTGCCGGCATCGAGGCGCGCCACCGGGGCGCGTTCGAAGCGCGCCGTGCCGCGGCCGACGCGTTCGTCGGGACGGAAAAGGGAACCGGAGCGGCCTCCGTGGCGGCGGGAGAGGCCCTGCGCGCGGCCGACGCGTCGTACGCCGCCGTCCGGGCCGAGGCCGTCGCGCTCGTGAAGGCGCACGACCGGCCCGCGGACGCGAACGACACGAACTACGTCTTTCTTTCCTTCGTCCTCGCCCATCTGCCGACGGGCCTCGTCGGCCTCATCCTCGCCGTCGTCTTCGCGGCCTCGATGTCCTCGAACTCGGCGGCCCTGAACTCCCTCGCCTCGACGACGGTCGTGGACGTCTACGTGCGCCACGTGAAGAAGGACCGCGCCGACGCGCACTACCTCGCGGCATCGCGCGTCGCGACGGCGCTCTGGGGCGCATTCTCGATTGCCGTCTCCATGTACGCGAACCGCGTCGGGACGCTCATCGAAGCGGTGAACATCCTCGGATCGCTTTTCTACGGCACGATGCTCGGGATCTTCCTCGTCGCGTTCTACCTGCCGAAGGTGCGCGGCACGCCCGTCTTCGCGGGAGGCATCCTCGGCCTCGCGAGCGTCTGGGCGTGCTTCGCTTTCACGAACCTGAGCTACCTGTGGTTCAACGTGGTGGGATGCGTCGTGGTCATCGCCGTCGCGCTGGCGCTGAGCCTGCCTATTTCTTCCACTCCGCGATCTTCTTCTCCAGCGCCGCAATAGCTTCGGGCGACGGCTTCATGTCCGCGGGGGCCGCGGCGGCTGCCGCGAGCGCCTTCTCGGCCATCGCCACGGCGTCCTTCGGCTTCCCGGCGGCCGCGAGGGCGTTCGCCTTCACGTTCTGGTTGCCGAACGTGGGCTTCACGGCGATCGACTTGTCGATCCACGCGCCGGCTTCGTCTTGCGCGTACTTGTTGTCGTAGAGGTACCGCGCCGCGGTGAGCGGCGTCTGCCAGTCGTCCGCCTTCGCCTTCGCGACGGCGTCCTTCGCCTTCGCGAGGAACTGCGCCTTCGTGTCCACGGTGATCGCCACGGGGACCCGCAGCTTCTCCCAGCTGAACGCAAGTGTGGCTCCCTCCGAGGTCACGGCCGGGAAGCCGATCGTGAAGAGCTCTTTCATGTCGGCGGCGACGGGCTTCACCTTGACCTTCAGCGCGTCCTTCTCGGCGACGTAGTCGGGGCCGCCGGTCGACACCGTGTTGAAAATGATCGTCCACTCGGTCTTGCCGGGAATCGTGTAGAGGCCGTACGCGCCCGCGGCGAGCTTTTGGCCCTCGACCATGACGTCACCGTCTAACGTGATCTTCGTGACGGCGTTCGCGCCGGTGCGCCAGACCTTGTCCCACGGCACGAGCTCGCCCCAGATCGTCCTGCCCTTCACGGAAGGACGGCTGTAGACGACTTCGATCTTCGTCATGCCGACCATCTGCGAGACCGTGGCGTTCGGGCTCGGCAGCGGAGTCGAGAGCTGCGACAAGGCGGGCGCGGCGGTGACCGCGAGCGCGGCGAGGACGACGGAAAAGCGGGTCGTTTTCATTTGTTCTCCTTGAGATTTGAGCTCGATTCTACGAGGCCGGATAAGATCCGCCCACCGAAAATAGCGGAAAAGGAGAGACCCAAGATGAAGATCAGCCGACTGGTTCCCTGTGCCCTCGCCATCGCCGTCCTCGCGGCCCCTTTCGCGCGCGCCCAGGCGCCCGCCGCCGCGGCCCGCCCGTCCGGCTTCCGCGGCGAGTTCCTCGCCCAGCAGGAAGGCGTCGAGAAGGAGATCCTCGGCCTCGCCGAGGCGACGCCCGCCGATAAGTACGGCTGGCGGCCCGCGCCCGGCGTCCGCTCGATCAGCGAGGTCTACATCCACCTCGCGGGCGGAAACTATCTCCTCGGGGGCTTCGCGGGCATCAAGACTCCCGACGGGCTCGACCAGGAGATGGAGAAGCACGTCACCGAGAAGGCGAAAGTCGTCGACGAGCTCAGGAAGTCCTTCGCGTGGATGCGCGCCGGCATCGCGGCGATGTCCGACGCGGATCTCGACAAGACCGTGAAGTTCTTTGGGCGCGACAGCACGGTGCGCGGCGTGCTCCTCGTCGCCGCGAACCACGAGCACGAGCATCTCGGCCAGTCCATCGCCTACGCCCGCATGAACGGCATCACCCCGCCGTGGGCTGCCGAACAGGCGCGGCAGATGAAGGAGATGATGGAGAAGATGGAGAAGAAACCGGCCCCCGCTCCCGCCGCGAAGTGATCCTCTCGGTCTTCGGTTCTCCGGTTCCGGGGGCGACGGGGGCCTGGCTCGACGCGGGCTTCGCGTCGGGCCTCGTCTTCGCGCTCCCGCTCGGTCTCGCCGGCATCGCGCTCCTCCGCTTCGCCCTCCTCCCGCGCC
Source organism: Acidobacteriota bacterium (assembly GCA_030278895.1). Classification (GTDB taxonomy): domain Bacteria; phylum Acidobacteriota; class Thermoanaerobaculia; order UBA5066; family UBA5066; genus Fen-183. The sequence goes on along the minus strand of JARXKK010000034.1, from coordinate 22,310 downwards.
TCGGGGCTTCCGTTCCGCCGAGGCGCGAGGGCACGGGAGGGGCGCTTTTCGCCGGTTTCTCGGCCGCGGTCGCGCTTCTTCTCACAACGCTCGTCCCGCCTATTCTCCTGGGCGCCTTCCGGCCCGGCGCATCCGGCTACGCGCCCTTCGTCCCGGTGCCCGGCCCGGCGATGCCGTCGTTGGCACCCACGACGTTCGGGTTCTTCGCCCTGCAGAGCCTCGTGGAAGAGCTTCTGTTCCGGGCCTTCTTCCTCACTCTCCTCGCCGCGCTCGTCCTGCTTCTCGCGCGGCTCCTCTTCGGGCGGCTCCCGCGCCCGGGGCCGCTCCCGCTCGCGGACGAGCCGCTTCGAGCGCTGCGGGCCGGGCGGCGCTGGGTCGTCGCCGGGCTCCTCGCGAACGCAGGCCAGTCGGTTGCGTTCGCCCTTCTCCATGCGCGCAACCCCAACGTGACGCCGCTGGCGCTCCTGAACATCGGGCTCGCGGGCGGGGTTCTCGGGTGGCTGTACTGGGGAGAGGGCGGAGTGCTGGGCTGCTGGACATTTCACGTGCTCTGGAACTTCACTCTCGCTGCCCTGGCGCTTCCCGTGAGCGGCATGACGGTCGAGCCGCCTCTTCTCCAGACGGGAATCGCGGGGGCCGGCCTTCCCTTTCTGAGCGGCGGCGCCTTCGGTCCGGAAGGGTCGATCCTCAACACGGTTGGCCTGGCCGTCGTTCTCGCGATCCTCATTCGCCGGAGCGCACGGAAGCTCCCGACCGAGTATGCTGAGACTCGATGAACGGCGGCCGACAACTCTTCACGTGCCCGACCTGCGGCAAGTGCTTCTTCTACTGGGTCCCCGACACCACGCCCCAGCCCAAGGTGAAGTGCTACTTCTGCAACGCGGAGGCCTTCCCGAACGGCGAGCCACCGGCGGCACCGGCGCCCGTGCCGTCCCCGGCGGCTCCCGTGCCTCCCACGGTCGCTCCGCCCGCCGAAGGAACTCCGCCTCCGGCCAGCTAAGGTCATGAGCGCCGCGCCGGAAGCCCTCGCCGCCGCGATCCGCAAGGGCGACACCCGCGCGGTCGAGGCGCTCCTCGACGCGGATCCCGCCCTCGTGAACGCGCGCCGGCCCGACGGCTCGTCCTATGTGCTCTACGCCGTGTATTGCGGGCACGCGAGGCTCGTGAACGTGTTCAAGGAGCGGGGCCGCGCGATCGATCTCTTCGAAGCAACCGCCGCGGGCGACGCTCCCGCCGTGCGCGCCTTCCTGGCCGCGGATCCCGGCGCGGCGAAGACCTTCTCGCCCGACGGGTTCCCCGTCCTCGGCCTCGCGGTCTTCTTCGGGCATGCGACGCTCGCGGACCTGTTCCTCGCCGCCGGTGCCGACCCCTGCGCCGCGTCGACGAACGCCATGCGCGTCGCGCCGCTACATTCGGCCACCTCGCGGGGCGACGCGGCGATGGTCCGGACGCTGCTCGAGAAGGGCGCGAACCCGGACGCGACGCAGCAGGGCGGCTGGACGGTTCTCCACAACGCGGCGGCGCAGGGGAATCTCGAAGTGGTCCGCCTCCTTCGCGCTCACGGGGCGGACCTCTCGGCGCGTACCGACGACGGCAAAACCGCGGCCGACCTCGCCGCCGAGCGCGGGCACGCCGTGCTCGCGGAGTCGCTCAGGGGCTAGGTCTTTTCGGAGCTAGGTCTTTTCGGAGCTAGGGCCGCTCGCCCGCGCGATACACGATCTCGCCGCCCACGACCGTCATCACGACCTTCGTCTTGAGGATTTCGCCCGCCGGCGTCGCTACCGCGACGACGTCGCGGTCGAGGACCGTGAAATCCGCGTCGAAGCCTGGCGCGACGCGCCCGCGGCGCTTCTCCGCGAACTCCGCGTAGGCGTTGTCCACCGTGAAGAGCCGCAGCGCCTCGGGCCGCGTGAGCGCTTCTTCCATCCGCCAGCCACCGGGCGGCTTGCCCGTCGTCTCCTGCCGCGTGACCGCCGCGAAGATCCCGAGAAGCGGCTCCTCGGACTCGACCGGGAAGTCGCTGCCGCCCGCGAGGCGGACGCCGTTTTTCAGAAGAGTGCGCCAGGCGTACGAGCCCTTCTCGCGTTCCTTCCCGATGCGCGCCTCGACCCACGGCCAGTCGGACGTCGCGTGGGTGGGCTGCATGGACGCGATGACCGAGAGCTTCGCGAAGCGTTCCGCGTCGCCCGGCGCGAGGATCTGCGCGTGTTCGATGCGGGGCCGCGAGTCGGACGGCTTCACCGCGTCCAGAGCCTTCGCGTACGCGTCGAGCGTCGTGCGGTTCGCGCGGTCGCCGATCGCGTGCGTCCACACCTGAAAGCCCCCGCGCATGGCCTTTTCCGTGAGGCGCTCGACCTCTCCGGGCGCCGTCACGTCGAGGCCGCGGTTCCCCGCTGAATCCGAATAATCGGCGAGGAGGGCCGCCCCGCGCGAACCGAGCGCACCGTCCGCGACGATCTTGAGCGCGCGAACCGTGAGCCGGCCCTCGGAGAACGGCCCGCGAAGGAGAGCTGCGTCGAGGCTCTTCGGTCCGACAGTCGCATACACGCGGATCGGGAGCTTTCCGTCCTTCGCGAGCTTCTCGAGGATCGCGAGGTCCAGGGAAGACGAACCGGAGGCTTCGCCCACGCCCGTGAGCCCGGCCTTCGCGCAGGCTTCCAGCCCGGCGACGAAGTCTTTCCGGGCCTCGTCGGGGCGGGGCTCCGGGATCGCGCGCACCACGAGCGCCATCGCGTTGTCCACGAGGACGCCCGTGGGCGTCCCGTCCTGCAGGCGCTCGAGGCGGCCGCCGGGCGGGTCCGGCGTCGCTTTCGTCACGCCGGCGGCTGCGAGAGCGGCGGCGTTCACCCAGAGCGCATGGCCGTCCACGCGCTGGAGGACGACCGGCGTCTTCGGTGCGGCGGTTTCGAGATCGGCTGCAGTCGGGAACGACGTGTCCGACCAGCGGTTCTGGTCCCACGCCCGCCCGCGGATCCATGCGCCGGGCGCCGCCGAGGCGACCTCGGCCTTCACGCGCCGCACGATCTCTTCCTTCGAGATGCCGCGGCAGTCGATCATGCGGCGGAGCGCGCCGAGGCCGCGCAGGTGGCCGTGCGCGTCGACGAGACCCGGGGTCAGGACCGCGCCCGCGAGGTCGACGCTTTTCGCCGCTGGAGCGGCGGCGCGCGCTTCGGCCTCGTCGCCGACGAACACGATCTTTCCGCCCTTCACGAGGATCGAGACCTTGCGCGGGGCCTGGTCCCACGCGGTGTACACGGTCGCACCCGAAAAGACGGTCCCCGCGTCGGGAGCGGGCGCCGGATCGGCCGCGAACGCGCACGCGGGAAGCGCGAGGAGGAGCGCGAGGAGAGTCTTCCGGCTCACCGCGCGACCACGACCTCTCCGCCTTTCATGACGAAGGAGACCTTCTCGAGAATCGTCACGTCCTTCAGCGGGTCGCCGTCCACCGCGACGAGGTCCGCATACCGGCCAGGAGCGATCGCTCCCACCATGTTCCAGCCGAGGAGCTCGGCCGCGTTGGCGGTTGCGGACTGGATGGCCTGCATCGGCGTGAGCCCGCCCGCGACCATGTAACGGAACTGGCGCGCGTTGAGGCCGTGCGGGTAAACGCCCGCGTCGGTGCCGTACGCCTGCTTGACGCCCGCCTTCACGGCCTTCGCGAAGTTCTCGCGCTGGAGGCGGCCGATGGAGCGCTCCTTCTCGATGATCTTCTCGGGGTAGCCCATCTTCGCGAACTCCGCGAGGATCCAGTCGTCGTTGTAGACGTCGGCGACGAGATAGGTGCCCCTCTCCTTCATCATCCGGATGCCCTCGTCGTCGATGAGGCTCCCGTGCTCGATCGAAGCCACGCCCGCGGCGACGGCCCGCTTGATGGCTTCGGTCCCGTGCGCGTGGGCCGCGACCTTCCGGCCCCACATCGCGGCCTCGTCGCAGATCGCCTTCATCTCCTCGAGCGCGTACTGCGGCGCGCCGACGGACTCCTCCTCCGAGAGAACACCGGCCGACGCGAGCATCTTGATGACGTCGGCGCCGTACTTCACGTTCTGGCGGACCAGCTTGCGAACGGCGTCGACCCCGTCGGCGACGCCCGAGAAGCCCGCGAACTTCAGGTAAGGCGAGAACCCCGTCAGGTCTCCGTGCCCGCCTGTAGACCCGATCGAAATGCCGGCGACCTTCAGGCGCGGCCCGGCAACCTGCCCCTTGTCGATCGCGTTTCGGAGGGCGACATCGACGTACTCCGGGGAGCCCACGACGCGCAGCGTCGTGAATCCGGCCTCGAGCGTCCGCTTCGCGTAGACGTGCGCCGTGACGGCGACGTCGATGGGCGAACGGCGGAATCGGTCGCCGTAGTAGTCCTCGGGCTGGGACGTGACGTGGGTGTGCACGTCGATGAGTCCGGGCAGGACCGTCTTCTTCGTGAGGTCCACGACCGTCGCACCCGCGGGCGGGGCGATCCCCGGCCCGACCTGCTTCACGACGCCGTCCTCTATCAGGACGTCCTGGCCGGAAAGGACGCGTCCCGCGAGGACGTCGACGAGCGCGCCCGTCCGAACGAGGACGATCTTCTTCGGCGCGGGCGTTTCCGCGCCGCTCGCGGAGAGAGCGGTAACGAGAGCGAGAACGAGGGCAGCGGCTCGGATCACGGAAACCTCCATGTGTCGGCCGCCGGACGTTACCAGCCCCGTCCGGCGACGGCGAGCGGGGCCTCTCCCCCCTCGCCGTCGCCGGATCCTGAGCTTAGGGCTTGCTGAGGTCCGCCCGGTAGTCGAGCACGTAGGTCTCGAGGTGCTTGACGCAGGTCCGGGCCGTCTCCTCGAGGGTCGCCGCTTCCGCGTCTCCATAGGACTTCCGGAGCACGTCGGCGATCGCGGGCGCGCCGTCCCACTGCGCGTACTTGTCGAAGTAGTAGGAGGCCGTGTAGACGCTCGCCGGCCCGAGCGCCGAGACGTAGCGGACGACGGGAGGCGTGCCTCCCACCTTGTCCTGCGCGGCCTTGAGCTTCGCGAGATAGGCCTCGAACTTCGGTCCCATCCCCTGATGAACCTCGACCTTGCTGATGCGGATGTGCGCCGGGACCGCTTCGAAATTGGCCGGCGGCGAGCTGAGGCTCGGGAGGACGCGGTTGACGACGGATGAGACGGAGTCGATCGCGCCCAGCGCGGAGGCCCACACCTTCGGCCCCTCGACGTCCCCGTAGGCCTTCTTCAGAACCGTCACCATGGTCGGGCGATCGTCCATCTCGGACCACTTCGCGAAGCGGAGCGTCGCGAGATACGTGAAGCCCGGGCCTCCGCGGCCCACGCTCCAGAAGCGGCTCGGCGCGACTCCCGCCTTGACGTTCGCCGCGTTGGTCTTCTTGACGGACTCTTCGAACGCGGCAACGGCCGAGGGCTTGACCGTGATGGTCGTGCCTGAGATGAGCGTCCAGGGCACGCCGGAGGCCGGGGCGGCGGTCTGGGCGACGGCGGCGGAGGCGGTTGCGAGGCACGATGCGAGGGCGAGGGCGGTCAGATTCCGATTTCTCATTGAGGCCTTTCTGGTGTGAAGGCGGGCGACGCCCGTCGGTTGACCGGGGCACGATGATCGAGAGAGACGGCGCAGTCTATCCCGCCCCTAGAATGACGGGATGGAACCGACCGCGAGTTTCGACCTTCTCGCGCGCATCCAGGCGCAGATGCGGGCCGTGGCGTGCCGGCAGTACGAAACGGTCGCCGTGTCTCCGTTCACGCTGTATTTTCACGCGACAGACCCGCTTCCCTACTTCAACTATGCGATCCCGGACGCCGCCGCGGTGCCCTACGGAGACCTCGCGGCGCCCCTCGCGCGCCTGCGGGAAGAATTCCAGACGCGCCGCCGCGTGCCCCGCTTCGAGTTCGTCGAAGCCTCCTCGCCCGCGCTTTCGTCGACACTCGAGGCGCACGGCTTCATCCTGGAGAATCGCGCGCAGCTCATGGTGTGCCCGCGTGGAAGCGAGAGAGGAAGCGAAGGCTCCGCGCCTGCGGTGGCGGGCTTCGAAGTCGAAGCGCTCGATGCCCGGACCCCGCTCGAGAAGCTCGCCCTGTTTCTGGACGTGCAACGCCGTGCCTTCGGGCTCCCATCCCTGAATCCCGCAACGCGCGAGGAGGCGCGCTCCCTCAGCGACTCGCTCGGCGATGGCTTCGCCCTCATGGGGAGGATCGGCGGCCGGCCCGTCGCGACGGCGATGATTCAGGCGGGGGGAGACGGCCTCGCCGAGCTCGTGGGCGTTGCGACCCTCGAAGAATTCCGGAGACGGGGCATCGGCGCCGCGCTCTCGTCCGAGGCCGTCCGCAGGGCCTTCGAACAGGACATCTCGCTCGTCTTCCTCTCGGCGGCCGACGCGCGCGCGGGCCGCGTTTACGAAGCGGCGGGATTCTCCACCGCCGGTCACTCCCTCTTCTACCGGACGCCAGAGAACCCCGCCCCGTCTCCCGACTGAGAGACGCCTACTTCTTCTCGGCGACCGGGAAGAAGTCGAACGGGGCATCCTGCGAGACGAGGAAGACGCAGTCCGCCCCGGCCTTGCAGCCGCTCCGGTGTTTGAGCTTGCCCGGATCCAGGGTGTACGAGCCGGGGGCGAGCTCTTTGGCGCCATCCGCCTCCGTCTCGAGTGTGAACGTGCCGCTCACGGTCGCGACGCGCACGGGGTGACTGTGCGTGTGCCAACCGGCGTCGAAGCCGCCCACCCACTTGAAGTACGCGCCGTACGCGCCCTTCTTCATGTCGCCCCACAGCGGCGCGACCTGCGCGCCCTTCATGCCTTCGACGTCCGTGTACTTGATGTCGGCGGCGGGCCAGATCTTGAAGGCGCGCTTGACCGCCGCCTTCTTCGCCGGCGCCTTTGCCATGGCCTTCGCGTCCTCCGCCGCCGCCGCCCCGCCGAGACACACACACGCCGCCACGAGAGCTCCGATCAGGACTCGTTTCATGGAATCTCCTCCTTTTCCTGCGATTGCGTCGCAGATTCTATATCCGGCGCGCCGGCGCGTAAACGCGGGGCCGCTGATAGGCTCGGGCCACCGAGAGGACGCCCATGACGAAGTCCCGCCGCGAGTTCCTGACGACCACCGCCGCCTCGGCTGCCGCTCTCGTCACGGGAGTGAATGCGGACGCACAGGCGCCACCCCCCGCGTCCACACCCGCCGCCGGGACGCCGCCCGCCTTCGGGACCGCGCCCGCCGTCGGCCCTGACATCTCGGCCGCGACGATCGCGGAGGCCGAGAAGCTCGTGCGCGTCACACTGACGCTGAAGGACCGCGCGCAAGCCTCGGGCAACTGGCGCGAGGCGATGGCCGGCACGATGGAGCGGCGCACGGGCCCGAAGAAGGTCGTCCTCGAGCCGTCGCTCGCGCCCGCCTCGCAGTGGAACCCCGTGCTCCGGGGCATGTCGGCCGGACCGGAGCGCAGCGTCTTCACGCGCAGCAAGGCGGATCCCGGCCCGCTGCCCGGGCGCGACGAAGACATCGCGTTCGCGCCCGTGACGGCCCTCTCGCGCTGGATCGAGTCGAAGGCGCTGACGTCCGAGCGTCTGACGCGGATCTACCTCGACCGCCTGAGGCGCTTCGACCCACAGCTCAAGTGCGTCATCACGCTGACTCCCGACCTCGCCCTCGAGCAGGCAAAGCGGGCCGACGCGGAGATCGCCGCCGGAAAATACCGCGGGCCGCTCCACGGCATTCCGTGGGGCGTCAAGGACCTCCTCGACACGAAGGGCATTCTGACGACGTGGGGCGCCGAGCCTTACAGGGACCGCGTGCCGGACGCGGACGCGTACGTCGTGAAGCGCCTCCACGATGCGGGCGCCGTCCTCGTCGCGAAGCTCAGCCTCGGGTCGCTCGCGCTCAACGACGTCTGGTTCGGCGGCGAGACGAAGAACCCGTGGGTCCTCGAGGAGGGCTCGGGAGGCAGCAGCGCGGGGCCCGGATCGGCGACCGCCGCCGGCCTCGTCGGCTTCTCGATCGGGAGCGAGACGCTGGGCTCGATCGTCGACCCGTCGATGCGCTGCGGCGTGACGGGCCTCAGGCCCACGTTCGGGCGCGTCGCCCGCACAGGCGCGATGACGCTTTGCTGGTCGCTCGACAAGCTCGGGCCGATGGCGCGGGGCGTCGAAGACGCCATGCTGGTACTCAACGCCATCTCCGGACCGGATGCCGGCGACGTCTCGAGCGTCCCGAGCCGCCTGGATTTCCAGGCAGACGGCCCCGTCGCGGGCCTCAAGGTCGGATATTTCCCCGCGTGGATGAAGGAGAGCCCCGCCACCGACGTCGATCGCTCCGCGCTCGAAACCGCGAAGCGCCTCGGGATGGTTCCCACCCAGGTGAGCCTCCCGGACTGGCCGTACGGCTCGCTCAATACGATCATCTTCGCGGAGGCCGCCGCGGCCTTCGAGGAGCTGACCCTCTCGGGCGGCCTCGACCAGATGAAGATGCAGGTCGCGGACGCCTGGCCGAACACGTTTCGACAGTCGCGCTTTCTCTCGGCCGTCGACTACGTGCAGGCCGACCGGCTGCGCCGCAAGGTGGCCGAGGAGATGGCGCGGATCTTCCAGAAGGTCGATTTCCTCCTCGTGCCGTCGCTCCGTGACGAGATGCTCTCGATCTCGAACTACACGGGCCATCCCTCACTCACGCTGCCCGCGGGCTTCATCGAGGTGGCCGAGGCCCGCAGCGACTGGGCTCCGGACCCGGCGCGCCCCCTCGCGAAGTTCTCACCGAAGCGGCGGGTGCCGCACGGCGTCACGCTGATCGGCCGCCTCTTCGACGAGGGCACGATCGGCCGCGCCGGAATTGTGCTGGAGAGGGCGTTTGGCGTGCGGGTGGAACGGCCGAAAGGGTTCTGAGCACGGGACGGGACGGTCAGAGGCGGCGACGCCGTGCCAGAATCCCTCGTTTGCGATCGAATCTTTCCTGAGGGAGTTCCCATGCGCACGAGTCTCGCCGCCGCCGCCCTGACCTTCGCGCTGTCTCTCGCCGTTTCGTCCGCCGCGCTCGCGGCTGGTGGCGGGCCGTCGAAGATGCTCACGGACCCCGCGCTCTCGGCCGAACATATCGCGTTCGTGTACGGGAACGACGTCTGGACCTGCCGCCTCGACGGCAGCGGCGTCCAGCGCATCACGTCCGGCCCTGGCGTCAAGATGCGCCCGTCGTTCAGCCCCGACGGCTCGCTTCTCGCCTTCAGCGCGGAGCTCGACGGCAACCTCGACGTCTTCGTCGTTCCGGCCGCGGGCGGCGTGCCGAAGCGCCTCACGTGGCACCCCGGCCGCGACGTCGTCCAGGGCTTCACACCCGACGGCAAGTCCGTCCTCTTCACCTCGCCGCGCGCCGCCGTCAACAACCGGCACACGCAGCTCTACACCGTGCCGGTCGAGGGCGGAATCGAAACGGCGCTTCCGATCCCCTACGCGGACCGCGCCGGGTACTCCCCCGACGGGAAGACGATCGCCTACACCCCGAACGGGCCCAGGCACCTGCAGTGGAAGCGGTACCGCGGCGGCACGGTCTCGCGCGTGTGGCTCGTCGACACGGCGACGTACGCGCTCCACAAGATCGAGCAACCCGCTTCGCGCTGCAACGACGCGGACCCGATCTTTCCGGGCGGTCCGATCGGCAACGTGCCGGTTTTTCGGTCCGACCGCGATGGTGAATTCAATCTCTACACGCTTTCTCAGACGGCGGCTTCCACGGTTTCGGTCGTCCCCCTCACCCATTTCAAAGATTTCCCCGTTCTCAACGCCGCAGGGGCCGCGGGGCGCATCGTGTTCGAGCAAGCCGGCACTCTTCATCTCTACGACGTCAGCTCGGGCAAGACGACCGACCTCTCGATCACCATCCCCGGCGACCTCCTCGAGACGCGCCCGCGCTGGGCGAAGGGCGCGAAGTGGATCCGCGATGCGGCCCTCTCCCCCTCCGGCGCGCGCGCCGCGTTCGACTTCCGGGGCGAGATCGTCACCGTGCCCGCCGAGAAGGGCGACGCCCGCAACCTCACGAACACGGCCTCCGTGCACGAGAGCGCGCCCGCCTGGTCTCCGGACGGCAAGGACATCGCGTACGTCTCCGACGAGAGCGGCGAAAACGAAATCGTCGTCCGCGCGCAGGATGGCAAAGGCGCGCCGCGGAAGTTCAAGATCCCCGGCGCGGGCTTCTACGTCGAGCTCGAGTTCTCACCGGACAGCAAGAAGCTTGTCCTGACGGACAACGCCCTGACGCTGTTCATCGTCGACCTCGCGAGCGGCGCCTCGAAGAAGATCGCATCCGAGCGCCTCTACGCGCCAAGCCGCACCCGGATGCTGCACGGCTCGTGGTCGCCGGATTCGCGATGGGTCGCCTACACCCTCTCGGGCCCCACGTACATCCGCGCGGCATACGTCTATTCCGTCGACGAGGACAAGTCGTACGCGCTCACGGACGGCCTCTCGGACGTCTCGGACCCCGTCTTCGACCGCGGCGGCAAGCTCATCTTCTTCCTCGCTTCCACCGACGCCGGCCCGCAGCGCAACTGGTTTTCGCTTCAGAACACCGACGCGCGCGTCACGAACGCGATCTACGCCGCGACGCTGAAGAAGGGCACGCCCTCGCCTCTCGCGAAGGAGAGCGACGAGGAGACAGGGGAGAAAGACAAAGAAGAGGATTCTTTGAAAGGAAGAGAGAGCAAGCGGCCGTCCGACCCGAAAAGCGCCGATCCTGCGGGCAGGGCGGGACCGCCCGCCCCCGTCGTGATCGACCGCGACGGCCTGGCTTCCCGCATCGTCGACCTCCCGGTCCACCCCGCGGAGATCTCGAACCTGCAGGCCGGAAGCGCAGGGCAGGTCTTCTTCCAGCGCACGGCCGACGGCAAGACGTCCGTGCAGCGCTTCGACTTCAAGGACCGCAAGACCGAGACGGTCGTCCCCGAGGCGGACGACTACTTCGTCTCCTTCGACGGCAGGAAGATCCTCTTCAAGCAGAAGGACAAGGAGCCGCCGCAGAAGGAATCGTGGTCCATCGTCGCCTCATCCGGCAAGAAGCCGGACGCGAAAAGTGAAGCCAGGGACGGCGGAGACGGCAAGCTCAAGCTCGACGCGATCCAGGTGCGCGTCGACCCGCGCGCCGAGTGGCCCGAGATCTTCGACGAGGCCTGGCGCGTCAATCGCGACTACTTCTACGACCCGAAGATGCACGGCGTCGACTGGAAAGCGATGAAGGCGAAGTACACCGCCTTCCTCCCGTACCTGTCGTCGCGCGCGGACCTCAACCGCCTCATCCAGTGGATGTGCAGCGAGCTCGCCGTCGGCCACCACCGCAACACCCCGGGCGAGTCGTTCGCCGAGGCCACGCCCGTGCCGGGCGGCCTCCTTGGCGCGGACTACGAGGTCGCGAACGGCCGCTACCGCTTCAGGAAAGTCTTCGGCGGCCTGAACTGGAACCCCGAGCTGCGCGCACCGCTCTCCGAGCCGGGCGTCGAGGCGAAGGCGGGCGAGTACCTCCTTGCGGTGGGCGGGAAGGATCTCGTGCCGCCCGAGAATCTCTATGCGCGCTTCGAGGGCACGTCCGGGAAGATCGTCGAGATCACCGTCGGGCCGTCGGCGGACGGCAAGGGCTCGCGTACGGTCAGCGTCGTTCCCGTGGCGGACGAGGCGCCGCTTCGCAATCGCGACTGGGTGGAGGGCAACCTCCGGAAGGTCGACGCCGCGACGGGCGGGCGCGTCGCGTACGTGTATGTCCCGAACACCGCGGGCCCCGGACACACGTACTTCAAGCGCTACTTCTACCCGCAGGCCGCGAAGGACGCGATCATCGTGGACGAGCGATTCAACGGCGGCGGCAGTGTCGCGGACTACTACATCGAAGCGCTGCTAAGGCAGCCGATCGCGTGGTGGACGATGCGCTACGGCGACGACATGAAGACCCCGAGCGCGTCCATCCAGGGTCCGAAGGTCATGCTCATCGACGAGACGGCCGGCTCCGGCGGCGACCTCCTGCCGTGGATGTTCCGGAAGTTCAAGGTCGGCACAATCGTCGGCCAGCGCACGTGGGGCGGTCTCGTGGGCGTCCTCGGCTTCCCGACGCTCATGGACGGCGCGGTCGTCACGGCTCCGAACCTGGCTTTCTGGACGCCCGACGAAGGCTTCGGCGTCGAGAACGTCGGCGTCCCGCCCGACGTCGAGGTCGAGCAGACGCCGGCCGACGTCATCGCCGGCCACGACCCGCAGCTCGAGCGCGCGATCGCGATCGTGATGGAGGAGCTGAAGAAGAACCCGCCGGTGAGGCCGAAGCGGCCGGCGATGCCGGTGCGCTAAACCGCCCCCTGCGGACCTACGGCGACACGACCTCGAGCCCCGGAAAGTACGTCCGGTATCGCGCCGCGTCCCGCGTGAGCAGCACGAGACCGGACACGGCGGCGTGGGCTCCGATGTAGAAGTCGGGAAGCGTCGCGGTCCGGACGCCCCCGCGCCGCCGGTAGCGCTGGAAGCACTTTCCCGCGAGGAAGCCGGCTTCCCACGGCAGAGGCCGCCGCTCGAGGCCCGCGGCGTTCAGCGTCTCGTCCAGGTCCTCGATCCGCGAAAAGCCGATCGACACCTCCGCGTAGATGATCGGGTTGATCACGAGCGCGGACTCCTCCGCCCGGCGCGCGAGCGCCTCCGACGACCAACCGAACCACCGGGCGTCCTCCGTCAGCACGTCGAGGAGGACGTTGCTGTCGACGAGCGTGTCAGCCACGGGTGAGGGCGAGGATCTCGTCGGTGCTCAGGCGGGCCGTGGCCTTCCCCTTCAGCCGCGCGACGACGTTTGCGCCCCGGATGCGGCTCTCACGCACCTTCCGGAGGACGACCGCGCCGCCGCGCGCCTCGAACTCCACCTCGGTGTCGGGCATCAGGCCGCACCGCTGGCGGATCCCGATCGGGATCGTGACCTGGCCCTTGGACGTGATTTTCATGGCGAACCTCGCGTTGGAATCCTACCATTCTTACTCTTACCGCCGCCGCTCCCCGCCGACTCCCGATTGCACCGTGTAGCATCCTCGGCCCATGAGCCGCCTCCGCAGCACGCTCGTCCTCGCCATGGCCCTCGCCTCCGGCCCCGCCGCCGCGCAGCCGCTGACCCAGCGCTACGCCGACATCGGGACGATGATCGTGACGACGTCGGACCACACGATGTTTCCGCACGAGAAGCGCGCGCAGGGGCACACGTACGAGGGGAAGGCGTACCCCGCCGACGTCCACTACAGCGACCGGACGGTGGCGGTCTTCGTGCCGAAGGGCTTCCGCGCCGGAGACGCAACGAACCTCGTCTTCTACTTCCACGGCTGGAGCAACAACGTGGACGACACCCTCCTGAAGTTCCGCGTCGCCGAGCAGGTCGCGGCGAGCGGCGTGAACGCCGTCCTCGTCCTGGCCGAAGGCCCGAAGGACGCGCCCGACTCCTTCGGAGGGAAGCTCGAGGAGACGGGCGTCTTCGCGAGCCTCGTCTCCGACGTCCTCGCGACGCTGAAGGCGCGCAGCGTGATCGAGAAGACGAAGCCCGGGTCGATCGTCCTCGCGGGGCACAGCGGAGCGTACCGGGTCATGGCGTTCATCCTCACCAGGGGCGGGCTGACCGCGAACATCCGCGAGGTGTACCTCTTCGACGCGCTCTACGGCCAGACGGAGAAGCTCGCGCACTGGATCGACCGCTTCCCCGGCAAGCTCATCGACATCTACACGGCCGATGGCGGCACGAGGGACCAGTCGCTCGATCTCATGGACGACCTCCGCGCGTGGGACATCCCGTTCGCCGCGATCCCGGAGAGCGCCGTCACGCCCGACCTCCTGAAGAAGAACCGCCTCGTCTTCATCGACTCGCCGCTCGCGCACAACGACGTCGTCGGGAAGAACGAGCAGCTCCGGGCTTACCTGACGGCCAGCGACCTTCCCCGCCGCTGATCCGGCCAAGCCCCGCACCGGGCGGCGGGTTACTTCTTCGCCCCCGCCTTCTTCAGGACCGCCTCTATCTCGGTGCGCTTGAAGATCTCCGCGTACATGAGCGGCGTCGCGCCGCCCTTCGCGCGGACGTTCGGGTCCGAACCGGCCTTGAGGAGCGCCTGCACGCTCGAGACCGAGCAGCCGCCCTGCACCGCCCACAGGAGCGCGGTCGACCCGTTGTCGTCCTTCGCCTTCACGTCGCCGTGCGCGGCCGTGAGCGCTTCGAGCACTTCGGACCGCTGCTTGCCGTCCTGCTGGCCGCAGCCCATCGCCGCGAGGAGCATCGGGTGGATCCCGCCCTTGCCGCGCGCGTTCGGCGACATTCCGATCTCGAGAAAGAGGCGAACGGCGTCGAGGTTCGCGTCCGTGATCGCGTGGGGGAAGGACTCCTCGTTGTACGCGTAGCCCAGCTTCCCGAGCGCGAGCTTCGGGTCGCCGCCCGTGACCGCGGCGCCGAGGGTCTCGGCCTCCGGCTCGAGCTCGAGGATGCCGCCGGGCACGACGTTCGCGCGCACGTTCGCGTGGAAGTGCCAGGCCTGCCCGACCATCTTCGACTTGAACTCCGCCTCGAGACGGCGGTCCTTGCCGTATCTCTTCAGGTCGAGCGTCGGATGCTCGAGCCCCATCCGCCCGCTCTCGGGCAGGTTCGCGTCGTATGGGACGGCGCGCACCATGTCGCTTCCGATCTGCCAGAGAATGCGCACGGCGTGGAGCTGGCCGTCCTTCGCGAGCGCCGCGAGGCGCGCGATCGACCGGTCGCCCTCGACCTTGCGGTCGGACGCGAGGATCACGAGCCACTTCTCCCCCTGCGCGTCCATCTCCTCGGTGGCGGCGACCGCCTTGAGGATCGTCGTCTTCCCGTTCACGGTGAGCGTCCCGAGCGCGTCGTCGGCAAACGCCGGGAGGGACAGCGCGGCGGCGAGCAGGGCGAGAGCGGCTTTCTTCATCGAATCACTCCTCCGGCAGCGGACCCGTGAAGATCGCGATGCCGGTCTTGCCGAGGAGGAGGTCCTTGTACACAGCGACGAGACGGTTCGGGGCGCCGGGCATCATCCCCTTCTCGACGACGAAGAGCCTGGGCGCCCCGTAGATCTCCTTATTCCCGAGCGCGCTCGTCATCCTCGAGGAGTCCGCGGGCGCCTTCTTCTGCATGGCGGCCATCATCGCCTTCGCGGCGTCCTCCTCCGACTTTCCCGCCTTCAGGGCGTCCTCGTGCGCCTTCTGGGCGTCCATCATGGACTGCATCTGGTCCTGGTAGGCCTGCGAGCCGAAGTCCGGCATCGTGTTCTCACCGCCCTTCGCGGTCTTCTTGAGCTGCTCGAGCGTCATGCCGGATCCGTACTTCGACGCATAGAACGCCGCGACCTTGTCGTACGCGTCGCCCGTCGAGAACTCGCTCTGGCCGTCGGGCCTTCTGCTCGCGAAGAAAAGGTACTGCGCGCCGGCGTAGAGCGGCGTCTTGAGCTGGTCGGCCGTCGGCACGGACTGCGGGCGCGCGCCGTCCGCCTGGTTCCCGCCGTCGCGAACGCGCTGCACGAGCGTCCGAACGGCCGGATCGGAGCTCACCTCGAGGGCGCGCAGGGCCGACTTGCGGACCATCGGGACCGGATCGTTGAGGAGGCCCGTGAGAAGAGGCGAGTCCTCGGGGCCGGGCGAGAGGTGCGAGAACGCGGCGGCCCCGGACGCGCGGAGCGACGCGAACGGCATCTTCGCCGCGTCGCGCGCCATGCGGCGGACCGAGGGCTTGCCGGTGTTCGCGACGATCGTCAGGTCGTCCGCCGCCTTCCGCGCCAGCGCTTCGAGCGCCGCCGTGCAGGCAGCCGAATTCGTGTCGACACAGGCGGTCTTGACGGAGCCGGCACCGGCCGGAACGAAGACGGCGCGCTGCGAGGCGAGAGCCGGGACCGACGCTGAAAAGAGCAGAACGGAGATCGCGCGGGCGGCTCTCACTTCTTGCCTCCTTTCGTCGGGCTGTGGTCCTTCATTTCCCTGATCCTGATCTGCTCGTTCAGCTCCTCGAGCTCCTTCTCGAGGCGCGACTCCGCGAACTGCGCATCCTTGTCCTTGCATGTTTTCGTGAGACAGATCTTCGCGAGCGAATCGCGGAGGGCATTGAGCTCCTTGAGCTCCTCGTCGTAAGCCTTGACCTCGTTTTGCGCAATCTCTGTCATCGACGGTTTGCGACCCTTCAGTGCGTGACACCACGCCACATGCACCTTCTCGTGCGTTTCCGCCGCATCCGCCATCCCCGAGCACGGCGCCAGCTCGTGATAACTTTTGATCTGGTCCGTGTTGAGGGTGCAATTCTCCGTGTTCGCCTTCAACGAGAAGTCGTACTTCAGATTTCCCTTGTCGTCTTCCTTGACCGACCATCCGAGGTGGCTCCACGCCCGGATAGCGATCGCGCCTTGGGGGTTTCTCGGGTCCGGCAGGTTCCACTTGCAGGCGGGTACCCGTCCGACGTCCTTCGCGCGCTCCAGCGAAAGCTCGTCGGCCTTTGCCTTCTCGTTCTTCTCGTAGGTCTCCCGCGTCAGACCACGGATCTCCGCCTGCCCGGCGTACCACTGCTGCATCTTCCGCGCGTAGCGGATCTCGGCCTCGACGCAGGCCACCTGGCAGCAGTCGTTGCAGGGAACGCCCGCGCCCCTCGCGCGGGCGGGCATCAGCAGCAGGGTGGCGACCAGCAGGAGCCGGGACGCCCGGATGACTCTCGGCGCACGTGTCATCACTTCATCTCCTCCAAAGCCATCGTTTGCCTCCGGATTCGGATCGCGAGGAGCCCGCACTCGGCCTGGCGCGTCACGGGACCGCCGTCCCGCGCGGCCTCGAGAGCCGCCTCGGCGTCGTCCAGCCGCCCGGCGGCGAGATACGCGAAGCCCAGGTTCGATTTCGCGCGCGCATTCCGTGGTGCCTTGTGGACGGCATCTTCCCACAGGGCGATCGACGATCGGTGCAGCGCGTTCCGCATCACGAGCCCTGCTCCGAGGGCGCACGCGAGCACCAGGGCCGACGCGAGCGCGAGGCGGCCCGCGGCGGGAGCGCGTGACGCCGCCGCCGATACGAGAAACCCCACGAGGACCGCCGGCCCGACGGACGCGAGGTAGAGCGGCCGAACGCCTACGGGGTCCAGCCGCCACACGAACGAGTTGCTGGGCGCGATCGCGAGGAGCATCCAGCCGCCGGCGAACGCGGCCCACGGGACGCGCCGCCGCGCGGCGAGCGCGAGGAGCGCGAGCGCGCCGAGGAAGCCGAGGCGCAGAAGCGTCGGTCCCTCCGTCCAGCCCCATTCGAGAGGAGCTCCGGGGTCGATGCTGATCCGCCACGGGAACGCCCATAGGCCGAGCATCGCGGGGACGGCCTGCACGTTCCCGCGCAGCGCCTCGAGCGGCGGGCGCACGGCGAGACTGAAGCCGACGAGCTCGCGGTGCCGCGGCAGCGCGAACATCACGAGCAACGCGAGAAGCGCGCCGGCCCAGACGGGCGCATTCCGTCGCACGCGCTCGCGCCATGAGACGTCCCGCGGTCCGAGCGTCGCCTCCCACCACGCCAGGAGGAGCGGGAGGACGAGCGCTGTCTCCTTCGCGAGCGGCGCGAGGACCGCGAGAACGCCCGCGCCGATCGCACGCGTCGTCGACGGCTGCTCGTCCCTCGCAACCAGCACCATGGCGCCGAGCAGGAGCGCCGTCGACAGGCCCATGGACCGACCCGAGACGTACGTCACCGTCTCGGCGGCGAGGGGATGGAGCGCCCAGACGATCGCGCTCGCGAACGCCGCGGCCCCCGCGGCCGCAAGCTTTCTCGCGGAGAGCCAGCGCGCCGCGAGGAGGAAGACGAGGACGGCGGCGATTGCGTGGAGCGCGACGTTGACGAGGCGAAAGCCCGGAGGCGAAGGCCCGTGGGCCCACAGGCCGAGCGCGTACGTGATCTTGAGGAACGGCCGGCCGAGATGCCCGAGCCGCGTCAGCGGCGACACATCGGGAGGAAAGCTGCCGACGATGTCGGTCTCGTCGTCGAGCACGAACGGCGCGCCGAGCGCGACCGCGAACGGCACGGCCGCCACGGCGCCGACGAGCATGGCGAGGCGCCATGAATCCCGCAAAGACTTTTCTTCCATCTAGCGACGAGAAGGATAGCCCGCGGGCACGTTCCCGAGCGCGAGGAGGCCGGCCCTCAGGCGCCGCCGGAGTACAGGAACCGCTTGATCTTCTTCGTTGGCGTCTTCTGAAACTCCTCCGAATACACGTCGATCTTCGCGATCGAGGCGTACGAGGGTAGGAGCTTGTTGAGCGCCAGGCGGTTCTTCTCCATCCGGAGGCCGAGCTCGCGCTCGTCGATTCGCAGATGGTCGACGCGTTCGAGGTCGGGGTAGACGAGCGCGAAGAGCCTTCCGTTCCGTTCGAGCACGAGGGATTCCCCGACGAAGGGCAGGCTGTTCAGCTTCGCTTCGATCTCCTCGGGGTAGATGTTCTGTCCCGACGGGCCGAGGATCACCGTCTTCGAGCGCCCGCGGATGAAAATCGTCCCGTCGGCGTCGATGACTCCGAGGTCGCCCGTGTGCAGCCAGCCGTCCGCGTCGATCGCCGCCGCGGTGGCATCGGGGTTCTTGTAGTACCCGGCCATCACGTTGACTCCCCGGACGAGAATTTCGCCGGGAACGCGCTGCGGGTCTGCCGAGTCGATCCGGACCTCCAGCGTGTCGACCTTCCGCCCGACGGCGCCGAGCTTGTGGTCGCGCCAGCTCGCGTAGCTGATGAGCGGCCCGCACTCGGTCATCCCGTAGCCGCACGTAAAGGGAAATCCGATCGCGCGGAAGAAGCGCTCCACGTCGCCGTTCAGGGCGGCGCCGCCGATCACGATCTCCCGGAACCGCCCCCCGAAGACCGCGACGAGCTTCTCCCTGATCTTCCGCTGGAGGATCCGCCTCACCGGCGGAATCATCATCAGAATCTTCGTCGTCTCCTTCTCCAGGATCGGCGCCAGCCTCTTGGCGTAGATCTTCTCGATGACGAGCGGGACCGACAGGATGAGCCGCGGCCGAATGGCGCCGAACGCGTCGAGGATGATCTTCGGAGAGGGCGTCTGGGCGAGAAACGTGATCGAGCATCCGGCCGTGAACGGGAACAGGAATTCGAAGGCGCAGCCGAAGGCGTGCGCGAGCGGGAGGAAGGAGACGATCGTGTCTCCGGGCTCGAGCCCCATGTTTTCTTGCGCGTAGACGACGTTCGCGAGGAGGCTCCGATGCGGGAGCATGACGCCCTTGGAGAATCCGGTCGTCCCGGAGGTGTAGACGATCGCGGCGAGCCGGTCGTCATCGACGTCGTCGATCCGGAAGCGCTGCGGATCCGGGAATCGCCTGGCGGCCGCGGAACCCGCCGGAATTTCGGCGAGGCTCTTCGCCACACTCTCTTTGCGCGAGTACCGAAGCCGGAAGCCGGCAAGCGAGAGCACGGCCGTGACGCCGCGAAGCTGCGCCGGGTCGAGAGGCGCAAAGAGCGCGTCCGCGACGAAGAAGAGCACCGCGTCCGAGTGGTTCACGATGTGGTGGACGTCGTCCGGGCGGAAATCGGGAAGGATCGGGACGATCACCGCCCCGTACGTCACCGTCGCGAGCCAGACGACCCCCCAGGCAGCCGAGTTCCGTCCGAGAAGGGCGACCTTGTCGCCGGGAGCGACGTGACAGACCCGGAAGATCTCGTGCAGCAGCGCGATCTCGTCCGCGACCTGGCCGTAGGTCAGTCCCGTCCCCTCCCAGTCCGCGAGGGCGGGGCGCGTCCAGTTCTTCCGGATGCTCTCGCCGATGAGACCGACGAGATTCGGTCGTGTCCGGGCGGCTCCTTCTTTGGCGCTCACGGGAGTAATCGGGGCCTACCCGGAGCCGGCCTCGGCCGTCTTCGGGCGCGACAGGATGCTCGCCTTGAAAAAGTCCCGGTTCAGCTGCGCGATGAACTCCTGGCGGATCTCCTTCGGGCAGGCGCGCGAGCACTCGCCGTGGTTCGTGCACGTGCCGAAGCCCTCGGCGTCCATCTGCCCGACCATCGAGAGCACGCGCTCGTAGCGCTCGGGCTGACCCTGCGGCAGGAGCGCGAGGTGCGAGACCTTGGCCGCGACGAAGAGCATCGCCGAGCCGTTCGGGCAGGCCGCCGCGCAGGCGCCGCAGCCGATGCACGCGGCCGCGTCCATCGCCCGGTCCGAGCAGCTCTTCTTGACGGGGAGCGCGTTGCCGTCGGGCGCGCTACCCGTAACGACGGAGATGAAGCCGCCGGCCGCGATGATGCGGTCGAACGACGAGCGGTCGACGATGAGGTCCTTGACGACGGGAAACGGCGTCGCCCGCCAGGGCTCGAGCGTGATCGTGTCGCCGTCCTTGAACGTGCGCATGTGGAGCTGGCAGGCCGTCGTCCCGCGGCGCGGGCCGTGCGGGTTGCCGTTCACGACGATGCCGCACATGCCGCAGATGCCCTCGCGGCAGTCGTGGTCGAAGGCGATCGGGTCCTCGCCCTTGAGGATGAGGCGCTCGTTCACGACATCGAGCATCTCGAGGAAGGACATGTCGGGGCTGATCTCCGGGGCGTCATAGGTGACGAACGCCCCGGTGGCTTTCGCGTTCTTCTGGCGCCAGACGTTCAGCGTCAGTCTCACTTGTAGCTCCTCGTGGCGAGGTGGAGGTTCTGGAACTCGAGCTGCTCGACGTGGCGGACGGGCGCCTTGCCGTCGCCCGTGTACTCCCAGGCCGCGACGTGACAGAACTTCTCGTCGTCACGAAGGGCCTCGCCGTCCGCGGTCTGATGCTCCTCTCGGAAGTGGCCGCCGCAGGACTCCTCGCGATGGAGCGCGTCCAAGCACATGAGCTCGCCGAGCTCGAGGAAGTCGGCCACGCGGCCGGCCTTCTCGAGCGACTGGTTGACCTCTTCGTTACCGCCGACGATCGTGACGTTCTTCCAGAATTCCTCGCGCACGGCGGGGATCTTCCGGAGCGCCGCCTCGAGGCCGGCCTTGTTGCGGCCCATGCCGCAGCCTTCCCACATGATCTTGCCGAGCTCGCGGTGGAAGGAGTCGACCGTGCGCTTGCCCTTCACCTCGAGAAGCCTCTTCATGCGCCCGGCGACGGCCGCTTCCGCGTCCTTGAAGGCCGCGTGCTTCGTGTCGACCGCGTCCTTCTTCGTCCCGGCGAGATAGTTGCCGATCGTGTACGGGAGGACGAAATAGCCGTCGGCGAGGCCCTGCATGAGCGCGCTGGCTCCAAGACGATTTGCCCCATGGTCGGAGAAGTTCGCTTCGCCGGCCACGTGGAGGCCCGGGATCGTGGACATGAGGTTGTAGTCCACCCAGAGCCCGCCCATCGTGTAGTGCGAGGCCGGGTAGATGCGCATCGGGGTCTTGTACGGGTTCTCGTCCGTGATGCGCTCGTACATGTCGAAGAGGTTGCCGTAGCGCTCGCGGATCAAGTCCTCGCCAAGGCGGCCGATCGCGTCCGCGAAGTCGAGGTAGACGCCGAGGCCGGTCTCGCCGACGCCGCGGCCCTCGTCGCAGACCTGCTTCGCGGCGCGCGAGGCGATGTCGCGGGGCGCGAGGTTGCCGAACGAGGGGTACTTCCTCTCGAGGTAGTAGTCGCGCTCGGCCTCGGGAATATCGCCGGCGGCGCGCTTGTCGCCCTTCTTGAGCGGAACCCAGATGCGCCCGTCGTTACGGAGAGACTCCGACATGAGAGTGAGCTTGCTCTGGTGCTCACCCGTGACGGGGATGCAGGTCGGGTGGATCTGCGTGTAACAGGGGTTGGCGAACGCGGCGCCCTTCTTGTAGGCCCTCCAGATCGCGGTCGCGTTGCAGCCTTTCGCGTACGTCGCGAGGTAGAAGACGTTCCCGTAGCCGCCGGTCGCGAGGACAACGGCATCCGCGATGTGGGACTCGATCGCGCCTGTGATCATGTCGCGCGTCACGATGCCGCGCGCGCGCCCGTCGATGACGACGACCTCGAGCATCTCGTGGCGGTTGTACATCTTCACCTTGCCGAGCCCGATCTGTCGCTCGAGGGCCTGATACGCCCCGAGGAGAAGCTGCTGCCCCGTCTGGCCGCGCGCGTAGAACGTGCGCGAGACCTGCGCGCCGCCGAAGGAGCGGTTCGCAAGGAGGCCGCCGTATTCGCGCCCGAACGGCACGCCCTGCGCGACGCACTGGTCGATGATGTTCACACTGACCTGCGCGAGCCGGTAGACGTTGGCCTCACGGGCGCGGAAGTCGCCGCCCTTGACCGTGTCGTAGAACAGGCGCCGGATGCTGTCGCCGTCGTTCTGGTAATTCTTCGCGGCGTTGATGCCGCCCTGCGCGGCGATCGAGTGCGCGCGCCGGGGGCTGTCCT
>JARXKK010000033.1 GCA_030278895.1 Acidobacteriota bacterium | reverse complement strand
GACGCGCTCGAAGCCGTGCCCGTGTCGTACGTGACGGTGAGGCCGCGGCGCATGAACGACGAGCAGCGGGTGACGGCCGAGAAGCTCGTCGCTGCCGGGCTCGACTCCCACCGGCTGCTGCGCGTGCGCCACTTCCTCCCCGACGACGACCTCTATGCAGTCGTGAAGACCGAGCCTCGCGTCCGGGCCCTCGAGAACGGTCCGGCCGAAGGTAATAAGGAGGCGTCCACGGGCACGGAGTCGGCGGATCTGACCGGTTCGATCGACCGGCCCTCCGCGGAGGCCGTGGTGACCGGAGATCTCGTCGTGAGCGGCTGGGCACGCATTCCGGGCCACGACCTCGGCGTGAGCGTTCTCATCGACAATGCCCCGCGCGTTCCGCTCCGCGCGGCACGCGTCCCGCGCCCGGACGTCGAGGCCGCCGTCCCCGGCCTCGGAGACTGCGGGACGGCAGGCTACGAGAACGTCTTCGCCTTCCAGCCCGGTGACGAGGGCGAGCACGAGCTCTCGGTTGTCTTGAGTGGCCCGGACGACCGCGTGCGCCACTACCCGTGGCGGAAGTTCACGTGGAAGAAGCATCCGGGCTCGCGCGACCTGCCGTAGCATGAAGGCGTGGACTACCGGTACGGCGAGCTGCCGCTCGAGCTCCTCCAGTCGCTCCTGACGTACGAAGAGCTGCTGAAGCTGTTCCTCGACCTCGTCTCGCGCCTCGGCGGCGACGTCGAGCAGGCGATGCAGTGGATGAAGGAGCTGCAGCGCCGCGGGATCATCGGCCCGAACATCGACCTCGAGGCGTTCCGCGCCGCGCTCGAGAAGCAGGGAATCGTCGGCCGCGACGGCGACGGCAACTTGACGCTCCTGGGCCCCGGCGAGCGCCGCATCCGCCGCAATGCGCTCGAGGAGATCTTCTCGTCGCTTCAGAAGGCGGGGCCCGGCCTGCACTCCATTCCCCGCGCGGGCACGGGCGCCGAGACGCTACCCGAGACGCGCCCCTACGAGTTCGGCGACGACGTGGCCCGCCTCGACGGCATGCGGACGGTCGCGAACGCCGCCCGGCGCGATCCGGACGAGCTCGCACTCGTCGCGGACGACTTCGAGGTCTTCGACGTCGAGCACCAGAGCGCCTGCGCGACCGCAATCGCGATCGACATCTCCCACTCGATGATCCTCTACGGCGAGGATCGCTTCACGCCGGCGAAGAAAGTCGCCCTCGCCCTCACGGAGCTCATCCTCCAGAAGTACCCGAAGGACACGATCGACATCGTGCTCTTCGGCGACGAGGCGAAGCCCGTCCCTCTCGAATCGCTGAGCCAGGCCCAGGTCGGGCCGTTTCACACGAACACGAAGGCCGGGCTCGGCGTGGCGCGGCAGCTCCTCATGCGGCGCCGCTCGCGCAACCGCCAGATCTTCATGATCACGGACGGCAAGCCCTCCTGCATCCACGAGGGCGGGCGGCTGTACAAGAACCCGTTCGGCCTCGACCTCAAGATCGTGAACCGAACGCTCGAGGAGGCCGAGAAGCTTCGCCGCGACGGCATCCAGCTCACGACTTTCATGATCGCGACGGACCCCGCGCTCGTGGACTTCGTCGACACGCTCACGAAGGTCGCGCGCGGCCGGGCCTACTACGCCTCGCCCACCGACCTCGCGTCGTTCGTGTTCCGGGACTACATCCGAAATCGCAAGAAGCTGTTCCGGTAATGGCTCTCTGGGTCACCGGCGCAATCGGGATTTTTTTGCTCGGAACCGGAGCGTTCGTCGTCACGACGAGACTGGTCGCCCGTCACCGCCGCAAGATTTTCTTAGAAGGGTTGGGAGGGGTCGTTCGGATTGGCACGCCGTGCCGCGTCGTGGACCGCCGCGGGCGCGCGCTTCTCCCCGGCACCGTTGCGCTGACTCCGGCGGGCCTCGCGTGGGAGGCGCTGTTCTCGGCCCCGGGCTCATTCACCTTCGAAGAAATACAGCGTCTCGAGACAGACGAAAGAACACAGGCGCGGCGAGGGTTCGTCCGAAGCAAAATCCTCCGCGTCACTCCCGTGCGCGGCGAGCCCGTCGAGTTTGTGCTGTCGCCCGGCCACGCCTGGGAGTGGCGGCAGGCCCTCGGAGAATGGGTTGCGAGCCGGGGCCGAATTGCGGGCGCGAGCGCATCGCGCTAGGATCGCGACGCACTCGCAACAAAATCGAAAGAGAAGGAGATCTCATGCGTAAGAATATGTTCGTCGGTGCCCTGTGTTCCGTCATGCTTCTCTCAGGTTCCATGGCCCTCGCGGCCGACAACTGGATCGGCACGTGGAAGATGAACGTCGCGAAATCGAAGTCGAGCCCGGGGCCCGCGCCCAAGAGCCTGACGCTCAAGTTCGAAGCGACGCCGGCCGGGATCAAACTCACGAGCGACGGCGTCATGGGGGATGGGTCGGTGAGAAAGGGCTCGTACACGTCGAAGTTCGACGGCAAGGACGTGCCTTGGGCGGGAAACCCCGACGCCGACATGGCCGCGCCCATGAAGATGGACGACAACAACTACACGAACACCTGGAAGAAGGGCGGAAAGACCACCGTCATGTCGAAAGCCGTCGTCTCGGCGGACGGCAAGACCCTCACCGTCACCCAGACCGGGAAGAACGCGAAGGGTGAGGACGTGAACTCGACCGCGGTCTACGACAAGCAGTAGGCGTCACTCCGGCAGGAACGGCACCGTCCGCGCCGCGAGGCGCGGCGGGAGCCGCCGGGCGATGGCCTGTCGGATGTCGCCGGGGCTCGTCCTGAGCGTCAGGTGCGTGAGGACGAGCACCTCGTTCTCGAAGAGGTCCGCCCGCTCGGCGATCTCGTCGAGGTGGAGGTGCTTCCACTCCTTCGAGCGCTCGCGGTCGCGTTCCTCGACGAAGGAGCATTCGAGAAGCAGGACTTTCGCGGTGAAAAACGAGCGCGGCGCGCGGGAGAAGATCCCTTCGCCGGTGTCGCCCGAGTAGGCGACGAGCGGGACCCTGACTTTCCCCGCCACCGCTTCGCCCCGCGCCGCGGCGTCACGAATTTCCTCCCGGGAATGCCCGGCGAGCTCGGGCCGCAGGCGGTTTCGGATCTCGGACGCGACGAAGGCGAGCGTCGGGACGCGGTGGTCTGCCTCGAAGGCCTCCACCTCGAGATCGCGCCTGAGAGAGACCCGCGCGCCGGGCTCCATCGCCTCGACGCGCGCGTCGTACCGCACGCCCTCGAGACTCTGATGGAGCTCGAGAATTTGCGTCCAGGCGGGCACGCCCGCGGGATGCGTGTGCAGGACGCCCCCCGGCAGCCGCAGCAGCCGGCGCTGCGAGCACCAGTACGCGAGGCCCGCGCCGTGGTCGAGGTGCGGGTGCGAGAGGAAGACGTTCGGCACGGCGACGAGCTCGGTGGGCGCGCGGCCGAGGTCGAACGCGAGATGCAGTGTCGGCAGATGGAACCACGTCTCGCGTCCCGCCACCGAGATACCCCGGACGGGCAGGCCCGCCCACGTGGCCTCGATGCGCCGCTCTCGAGCGTCGGGACTCACCGGCCGAGAATACGCCGCCCCGCCGCGAGGCCGCCGTCCTATAATTCCCGCCTCACAAGGGGAAAGTGCGGAGGGGACCCATGGCCCTGTTCAACCATGCCACGAAGGAGTTGACGGCCAAGATCGTCTATTACGGGCCGGGTCTCTGCGGAAAGACCAGCAACCTCAAGATTCTTCACCAGCGCCTCGAGCGCGGGGCCGGCAAGCTTCTCTCGCTCTCGACGGCGCAGGACAGGACGATCTACTTCGACCTCCTGCCCATCGAACTTGGGAACATCAAGGGTTACACGGTTCGCTTTCAGGTGTGCACCGTTCCCGGACAGGTCTTCTACAACGAGACCCGCAAGATCGTCCTCAGGGGCGTGGACGGGCTCGTGTTCGTCGTGGACTCGCAGTGGTCGATGCTCTCCCACAACCTCGAGTGCTTCCAGAATCTCAGGGAGAACCTCCACGAAGAGAAGATCTCGCTCGAGACCCTCCCGGTCGTCATCCAGTACAACAAGCGCGATCTTCCGAGCGCACTCTCCGTGGAGGCCCTGCAGGACTCGCTCGGGTTCCATTCCTATCCGTACGTCGAAACCGTCGCCTCCGAGGGCGCCGGCGTCATCGAAACGTTCAAGCTCGTCTCGAAGCTCACTTTCGTGGACCTTCTTCGCCGCCTCCAGCGCGGCTGGCAGCCGTCATCGGCCGGGACGCCGGCGGCGGCGGCGGAAGAGGCCGCCCCCGCGGCCGCCGCCATTCCCGAGGTGGCGCCCGTGCTCGCCGTCGCAGGAGGCGCGGACCCGTCCGATCAGGCCGGAATGCCACCCGACGGCCCGCTCGAACAGCCAACCGAAGAAGACCCCGAAGCCTGGGTCGTCCCGTCCGCCGAAGGGGCGTTCCCGGACCTCTCGGACGACTCGGCTCCCTCGTCGACGCAACCGGCCGCCGAGATTCGGCCCTCGGCCGAGGAGCCGCCCGCGGCCGCACAGCCTGCTCCCGAGACGACGGTCCTCGTGCCGGCCGTTCTCCTGGCTGCTCTTGCCGCTCCGCCCCCCGCGCCGGCGGCCCCCGAGCCGCCGCCTGTGCCCGCGATCATGCACGCGCCGACCGCGCGAACCTCGAGCGTCGACGAGAAGCTCAACGCCGTGCTGGCCGAGGCGCGAAGATCGGCCGGACGTGTCTCGGGAACGTTCCGCCGCCTGGACGCCCACGAAGTGAGTACGCAGGAGATTCCCGCGCGCGAAGCCGCCGAGCGCAGGCTGGAGGAAGCGATCGCGGCCCTCCGCGCGGAGCTCTCCGGCGAGATGGCCGGGCTCCGCGACTCGCTCGCCTCCGCCCACGCCGCCGCCGCGAGCGCGGAGTCCGCGGCTGCCGCTGCGAACGACCGCGCGCGGCGCCTGGAGGATGCCCTCCGGCAGGCCTTCCGCGGTCTCGCCGACTGACCCCCTTAGGACAGGCGCTTCAGCGACGCGCCCGAGGCGAGCTTTTTCGAGAGGGCGAGGCGCAAACCCAGCTTCTGCGGCTCGGAAAGGCCCACGAATTCACCGCCGGCCCGGTAGATGAGGAGGCGGCCTCCCCGGTCGTCGGCGGCGAAACCGCCCGCGTGGCAGCGCGTCACCCGCACGAGCCCCGAGAACGGAACACCGCCGAAACTCGCGCTCAAATCGTAGGTCGAACCCGGCCGCAGTGTCGAGCAGACCTCGAGAAGCAGACCCGCCTCCGAGAGGTTCAGGATCTCCACGGGGATCGTCGACTTGAGCTGCCCGCGGGTCCCCTTCGCGACCGAACTGCGGGGCGTGCGTCTCTTGTCGTTGTCCACGTTTCTCTCGTACTCCGGATCGACGAGTTTACGGGACAACGGGCCCGAGTCAACGCGTCAGCTCGTGAGCGTGGCCAGGAAGCGAGGATCCTCGCGCCAGCCCGGCCGGGCCGCGACGAGGAGCTCGAGATAAAAGCGCCCACCGAGCGCTTGTTCGAGCTCGAGGCGGGCCGCCGTGCCCGCTTCACGCAGCAGCCGTCCGCCCGCTCCGAGGACGATGCCCTTGTGAGAGTCGCGGTCCACGACGACCGTGGCCTTGATCACCGTGAGGTCCTTCTCCTCGTCCCTCGTGATCTCTTCCACGAAGACTCCGAGACCATAGGGGATCTCCTCCCGCGTCCTCTCGAGGAACTTCTCGCGGATGAGCTCCGCCGCGCGCGTTTTCGTGTCGGAGTTCGTGACCGCGGTCGCGGGAAAGAGGTCTTCCCCCTCGGGAAGGTGCCGTCTCAGGACGGGAAGGAGGAGGTCGAGCCCCTCGCCCGTGAGCGCGGACACGGGGACGATGTCCTCGAAGATGCCCGCCTGTGAGATCGCCGCCATCCGAGGAAGAAGCGCGGCCCTCGAGACCTGGTCGATCTTGTTGAGAACCGCGATCCGGGGTCCTTCCGCGCGGGCGAGAAGGTCCAGCGCGAACCGGTCTCCGCCGCCGGACGGCACCGAGACGTCCACGACGAGCAGCCGGACGTCCTCCTCGCGGAGGGCTTCGAGCGCCTCGTTCATCATGCCCTTGTTCAGGCGGTGGAGCGGCTTGTGAAGGCCCGGCGTGTCGACGAACACGATCTGGCCCTCGGCGTCGGTGCGAATTCCGAGCAGCCGGCGCCGCGTCGTCTGCGGCTTGTCCGAGACGATGGCGACCTTCGTCCCCACGAGGGCGTTCAGGAGCGTGGACTTTCCGGCGTTGGGGCGGCCGACGACCGCCACGGTCCCGGCGCGCCGCGCGGGCGTGCTCATGAATCCGCCTCCACTCTCTTCTCGCCTGTTTTCCCGGACGCGTCCTCCCGCCGGATGCGCACGCGGTGAATCCGGCGGCGGTCCGCCTCCTCCACGAGGAAGAGAAGGCCCGCCTCGTGCGCCGTCTCGCCCGCTTTCGGGATGCGCCCGAGCCGCTCCGACACGAGGCCGGCGACCGTGTCGTATTCGCCTCGGGGGAACGTCACGTCGAAGAGAGTCGCGATCTCCGGGACCCGGACCCGTCCCGCCACCGAGTACGAGCCGTCCTCCTGAGAGACGATCGGCGGCTGCTCGTCCTCGTGCTCGTCCGCGATCTCGCCCACGAGCTCCTCGACGAGATCTTCGAGTGTCGCGAGACCGGTCACGGCGCCGTATTCGTCCACGACGATCGCGAGCGGCTGCCGGCGGCGGCGGAAGTCCGACAGGAGCGTCGCGACCGTCTGGGTTTCCGGTGCGAAGAACACCTGACGCGCGAGCGGGCGCGCGGTGGCTGGAGGGTTCGGGCGGCGCAGGACGGTGAAGATGTCCTTGACGTGGACGACGCCCACCGGCTTGTCCACGCTGCCCTCCACGAGCGGAATCCGGGTCAACTTCGTCCGCACGAAGAGGTCCGCGATCTCGTCGAGGGGCGTATCGGCCTCCGCGAAGACGATGTCGGGCCGTGACGTCATGACCTCGCCCACCGTGCGGTCGCCGAAGTCCACCGCGCGCGTCACGAGCTCCTCTTCGTGCTCCTCGAGAATGCCCTCCTCGCGGGCGACGTCGAGCAGAGCCCGCATGTCGGCATCCTTCTCGGCCTCCTCCTTCCCGGCAGCGCCGGCGGCGCCACCCTCGGCCTCCTCCTCCTCGCGTTCGAGAAGGCGCGAGAGGAAGGGTGTGAGGGGCGCGGCGAGGAAGTCGACCGCAGGCGTGAGCCACGCGAAGCCCGCGAGGGCCTCGTCCCCGCCCCGGCGGGCCACCCACCGGATGACGAGACTCTCCGCGATGATCCAGCCGAGAAGGATCACGACGGCCGAGAGGAGCCACGGTTCGCCCACGCCGAGGGCCGCGAGGGCCGAACCGAGGCAGAGGAGACCGCCGAGCACCGCGCCCTGGGCCGTCAGGCGCACGGCGATGCGGGAGACACGGACGTGCTCCGACGCGAGGAGGGTGCCGAAACGCGCGGGATTCGCCTCGAGGAGAGACTTGCGGCGAAGGACCGAAAGGCTCTCGAGCGCCTGGCCGAAACCGGAGAAGACGACGTAGACGCCCGCGAAGAAGGTAGCCAGGAGAATCGCGACGCCGGCCCCCCCGACGAGGACGCCGGTCATGGCACGCCGTCCGGGCCTTCGCCGAAGGCCGCGAGAAGGATCCGCCGCTGAAGCCGGAACATCGTGCCGTCGTCCTCCTCGTGATCGTATCCGAGAAGGTGGAGGAGCCCGTGCGCGAGGAGAATTTGCACTTCGCGCGCCAGCGCGTGACCGCGCCGCCGGGCCTGGCGCGCCGCGTACGGTACGTCGATCACGATGTCTCCCAGGAATTCCTTTTCTCCTGAAGAGAAGGACAGGACATCGGTGGGAACGTCGCGTCCCCGCCACGCGCGGTTCAGCGTGCGCATCCGCCGATCGCCGCAAAGGAGTATGGAGAGAGGAAGAGGGCGCTTCGCGCCCGCCTTTGAGAGGAGAATGCGGGTCCAGGCTTCGATGCGCGGCGCGAGAGGCGCGCCAACGACCGTAACGAGCACATCGACGCCCGCTGCTCTCTTCACTTTCTAAGAAATCTTAATCGCCCTGGCAGCAACCGGGACGCTACTCGCCCGCCCGGTGACCGTTGCCGCTGCCGTTCACGGATGCAGCCGCCGCGTCCTCGGCCTTCTTCTTCTCGAAGATCTCGTAGGCGTTCACGACGGACTGCACGATGCGGTGGCGGACGACGTCGCGCTGGTCGAATCGGACGAACTTGACGCCGTCGACGCCGTTCAGCACGCGGTCAGCTTCTTTCAGGCCGGAGATCTTCCCTTGCGGGAGGTCGATCTGCGTCACGTCGCCGGTCACGACGGCGCGGCTTCCGAACCCCATGCGCGTGAGGAACATCTTCATCTGCTCGGACGTCGTGTTCTGCGCCTCGTCGAGGATGACGAACGCGTCGTTCAGCGTGCGGCCGCGCATGAAGGCGAGCGGCGCGACTTCGATGATGTTGCGCTCGAGCATCCGGCCGACCTTCTCGTAACCAAGAATGTCGTAGAGCGCGTCGTGCAGCGGGCGGAGATACGGGTTCACCTTCTCGGCGAGATCGCCCGGCAGGAAGCCGAGCTTCTCGCCCGCCTCGACCGCGGGGCGGCAGAGGACGATGCGCTTGACCTTCATCTCGAGCAGAGCGGCCGCGGCCATCGCGACGGCCAGATAGGTCTTACCGGTACCTGCTGGCCCGATCGCGAAGACGATGTCGTGCTCGAGGACGGCCTGCAGGTACTCCTGCTGGCGCACGTTCCGCGGAGAAACGACCTGGCGAAGCGCCGGCCCGACCGAGCGATTCTCGAAGAAGTCGACGAGAGAGGTGGACGGCTCTTCCTTCAGGATGCGGATCGCGGCGTCCAGATCGGCTTTTTTCGGCTTGTAGCCGCGCTCGATGAGCTTCGAAAAGTCCGACAGAAGCCGCGCCGCGAGTGCCGTGCTCTCCGGGTCGCCCGAGACCGAGACCTCGCGGCCGCGCGCGGCGATCTCGACGCCGAAGGCATCCTCGAGGAGCCGAAGGTTTTCGTCGTGAACACCGAAGAGCGCGCCGAGCCCCGCCTCGGGAAGGGTGAGAGGGATGGAGCCGGTTCGGATTTGAGTGCGCGCCTCCGGATAGAATAGTAGCAGGATTACAATCGTGAAAACCATAGCCGTCACCAAGGAGGTTCGACCATGAAGACCACGACGCGTCGTTACGCCCTGCTGTCGCTCGCCTCGCTCTTCGCGCTCGCCGTCAGCTTTCCCGCCGCGGCCGGCTCCAAGAAGTTCACGGAGTCGGACGATGCGAAGCAGACTGACGAGCCCCAGGAGTTCCTGAAGGACTACGACAAGCTGACGAAGGGGAAGGAGGCCGACTGGGTCTACTTCGCCGAAGGCGTCAGCCTCAAGTCGTTCAAAACCGTCTCGCTGAAGACGTGGGGCACCACGAACAAGCACGCGAAATCCAAGCACGCGGCCGAGTCCGGACCCGAATACTTCGAGCAGTGGATCAAGAAGTCCAAGAAGCTCGGCTGGGAGGTCGTGAAGGACGGCGGCGACCTGCGGATCGAGGGGAACGTCTTCAATGCCTGGGAGCCGAGCGGCGCCGCACGCGTGTGGGGCGGCTGGGCGGCGAACCCCGGCGTGGGGATGGAGCTCGTCGCAAAGGACAAGTCGGGCAAGACGGTCTTCGAGATCCGCCACAAGGCGAAAGGCTCCTCGCTGGAGGATGCCGTCGAGAACGGCCTCGAGAACATCGTCAAGACTCTCGAAGTCGGGAAGTAAACGCCCGGCTCAGGCCGCTTCGCGGGCCGAGTCCTTGAGGATCCGACCGTCGTGGACCTCGATGGCACGGCTCGCGCGGCGGGCGAGCAGAAGGTCCGGCGTCATCGCGAGGGCCCGTGCGACGGCCACGCGGCGTGGCTCTCGTCCGGGCCGCCGTAGACACCCATCTGCGTCTTGTGCCGCATGACGCCCAGGCGAGAACCCGAGGGCTCAAATCAACGTATTGAGGAAAAAGGAGACGCTCTTCTCATGCCGAAATCGCTGTTTTCGCGTGTCGTTTTGACCGCCGCCGCCCTCGCCCTCCTCCTCCCGGCCGTTTCCCTTCCCGCCCAGGCTCCCCCGCTCATTTCCCGCGACATCCTGTTCGGAAACCCCGAACGCGCCAATCCGAGGCTGTCTCCGGACGGCCAGCGCCTCGCCTGGGTGGCGCCCGACAAGAAGAACGTCCTCCAGGTCTGGGTGAAGACCGTGGGCAAGGACGACGACAAGATGGTCACGGCCGACAAAAAGCGGGGCATCCGCCAGTATTTCTGGGCCCAGGACAACAACACGCTTCTCTACCAGCAGGACAACGACGGGGACGAGAACTTCCACGTCTACGGCGCGGACCTTGCCTCGGGCAACGTGCGCGACTACACGCCCTACCAGGGCGTGCGCGCCGGTGTCGCCGACCTGAGCCCCGACTTCCCCGACGAGGTTCTCATCGAGGCGAACATCCGGAACCGCCAGCTCATGGACGTGCAGCGCCTGAACCTGAAGACCGGCGCGCTGACGCTGGACACCGAGAACCCGGGCGACGTCGCGGGCTGGGGCACGGACGCGAAGTTCAAGGTCCGCGCCGCCGTGGCCCAGACGGCCGACGGCGGCACCGAGATCCGCGTCCGCGACGAGGTGAAGTCACCCTGGAGAACGCTCCTCAAGGTCGGTCCGGACGAGATCCTCGAGTTCGAGGACTTCACGAAGGACGGTGCCTCCGCGTACCTCAAGACGTCGATCGGGAGCGACACCGCCCGCCTCGTCGAGCGCAACATTGCGACCGGCGCCGAGAAGGTCCTTGCGGTCTCGCCGGACGTGGACGCCGGTCCGGCCGTGATCCACCCGAAGCAGCACACCGTCCAGGCCGTGGGCTTCGCGCCGGGGCGCCTGTCGTGGAAGGTGCTCGATCCGTCCGTGCAGGCCGATTTCGACGGCATCGCGAAGCTGAACCCGGGAGACTTCTCCATCGTCAATCGCACCGAGAAGGACGACCGCTGGCTCGTCGCGTTCACGTCCGACCGCGGCCCTGTTTCGTGGTGGGCCTGGGACCGCGCGTCGAAAAAGGGGACGCTCCTCTTCACGGCGCAGCCGAAGCTCGAAGGGCTGGCGCTCGCCGAGATGAAGCCGGTCGCCATCAAGTCGCGCGACGGACTGACGCTGAACTCCTATCTCACTCTTCCCGTCGGCGTCGCTCCGAAGAACCTGCCAATGGTCCTCTTCGTGCACGGCGGCCCGTGGGGCCGGGACACATGGGGATACAACTCCTATGCCCAGTGGCTCGCGAACCGCGGCTACGCCGTCCTCCAGCCGAACTTCCGCGCCTCGACGGGTTACGGCAAGAAGTTCCTCAACGCCGGCAACCGGCAGTGGGGCCTGAAGATGCACGACGACCTCATCGATGCCGTCGACTGGGCCGTCAAGCAGGGAATCGCCGACCCGAAGAAGGTCGCGATCATGGGCGGTTCCTACGGCGGCTACGCGGCCCTCGCGGCCGTCACGTTCACTCCCGAGAAGTTCGCGTGCTCGGTCGACATCGTCGGGCCGTCGAACCTCAAGACGCTCATCGCCTCGATTCCGGCCTACTGGAAGCCGCTGCGCGCGACGTTCGACGTGCGCATGGGCAACGTGGACGACCCGAAGGACGCCGAGCTGATCAGAAACGCGTCGCCGCTCTTCAAGGCCGACAAGATCGTCCGGCCCCTCCTCATCGGGCAGGGCGCGAACGATCCGCGCGTGAACGTGAAGGAGTCGGAGCAGATCGTCGACGCGATCGAGAAGAACAAGGGCAACGTCACGTACGTCGTCTACTCCGACGAAGGGCACGGCTTCCAACGCCCGGAGAACCGCATCGATTTCAACGCCCGGTCCGAAAAATTCCTCGCGGGCTGCCTCGCCGGCCGCTTCGAGCCGATGGAGGGGGAAAAGATCCCCGGTTCGACGGCGGTCGTGAAGGTGGTGGGCAGGTAACCGGATTTCACGTCAGTTCGTGATCGGAGAAGCCGTGGTCGCGCCTTCCTGCGTATACGACGTCTGAAGGCACGCCCTCTTCGACGTGGGGAGCTGGTAGAGATACAGGTAGTCGAACGACCCGCCGTCTCTCAACTTGAGCTCCGGCGGCCGGAACGCGCCCGTGCGGAATGCGCGCACGAAATCCGTGTCGAAGGGACGCGTATCCGAGCATCCGCCGTGGAACTCGCGGATGTTCTCGGTGGGCGCAAGAACGCGCAACCTCAGGCCCTTGACGAGGAGTGTCGTCTGCTCGGCCGTTAGCGGAAACGTGCACGCACCCGCGCGCAGCGTACCGAACATCCGGCATTTCACGCCCGAGATGAGAATGCCCTGTTTCGCAATGAGGGCGGTCACGTCGCGAGCCAGATCGCCGCGCGCCCACAGGTTCCAGGTGAAACGGCAGCCGCCTGCCGCGAGGGAAACCGCCAGAAGGGCGGCGAGAGGCCTCAGGCGCCGGGCGTCCACGCCGCAATCCTACCCGCGAGGGCCGAGGCCGCGATCACGTAAGGGCTGCCGAGATAGACACGTCCCGGTCCGCTCCTTCCGGGGAAATTGCGGTTGATCGCGCTCACGGTCACCTGGTCCGCCCGCGTCGAGACGCCTGGCCCTGCATTGATGCAGGCCCCGCAGCCCGGCTCGATCAGGCGTGCTCCCGCGCGGGTGAAAAGCTCGAGATACCCCTTCTCCCGGCACCACTCCCTGACGTCCCGGCTCCCGAACTGAATGTACAGCTCCACGCCCGGCGCCACGCTTTTCCCTCTGGCGAGGCCGTCGGCGAGCACCGTGGCGAGCATCTCCATGTCTTCGCGCTTGCCGGCCGTGCACGACCCTCCATAGGCGATGTCGATCGGGACCGGCACCGCGAGATCCGAGATCCGGACGCCGTTTCCGGGATCGCCGGGAAGCGCCACGAGCGGCTCGAGCGCGGAGGCGTCGAGGGTGATGGTTGAATCGAAGACCGCGTCCCCGTCCGACGTCAGGTCACGGCACAGCGCGCGCGCCCCTTCGAGCGGAATGCCGCGGCGTTCCGAGAGAAAGCGCGCCGTCGTTTCGTCGGGTGCCACGATCCCCGCGAACGCTCCGGCCTCCGCCGCCATGTTCGTGAGCGTCGCGCGCTCGTCCACGGAAAAGGCGGCAACGGTCTCGCCTGCATATTCGAGGATCTTGCCGAGCGCCCCGCCGCCCTTCACGTACGGATGCGCGAGGAGCGTGAGCATGACGTCCTTCGCCGTCACGCCGGGCGACCGCGCGCCGTCGACGACGACGCGGATCGTGGCCGGCACTTTCACGCGCACGTCACCCGACAGCCACGCGCAGGCGACTTCCGTCGTGCCGATTCCGAACGCGAGACAGCCGAGGGCGCCCGCGTGCGTCGTGTGCGAGTCCGATCCGACGACGACCTGGCCGGGAAGCGCATGTCGCTCGGTGACGAGGGAGTGGCAGATGCCTTCGCCCGCGCCGTAGAGCCGGATTCCCTGCGCCGCAGCGAATTCCTGCTGACGCGTGGCGAGGGAGTCCGCGAGCGCGAGGAGGCCGCGCTCGCGGCGCTCAGCGGGCATCACCTCGCCGAGGAGCGAGAGGTGATCGCGGAACAGAAGGACCGAGGCCGGGTCCGAGACGCGGGCGTCCTTTCCGAGCGCGTCCTCCAGGCACGCGGCCGCCATCGGCGTGACGTACTCGTGGGAAAACCTCAGATCGGCCCGCACGAAGCACGCGTCTCCCGGCTCGACGGCCGGGACGCCGGCCGTCCCGAGAATCGGCTCCCGGACGACGTGCCGCGCGAGGATCTTCTCGGCGAGCGTCATGCCCCGGAGCCGCGTCGTGACGGGCGGGGGCGCGACGCGGCCCGCCAGGCGCGCGACCGTGTACGGAAGAAAACCCCCCGCCTCGATCACCGCCCGGGTGATCGCGTCCTCTCCCTCCGTGAAGAACGAGAGCGGGATCTCCTCGCCGCGGCGGACGCGCTCGAGGACACTGAAGTCCGTCGTGACGAGCATCCCGAGGTTGATCGCGTTCTGACGGTAGATGCGCTCGAAGCTCTCGGCGACGAGGAGGCGGATGCCCGCGGCGCGTTCCGCATAGGGAGCTTGCTCCCGGGAGGAGCCTTTCCCGCGGCGGCGGCCGGCCACGGAGGCCGCGAACCCACCCCTCCTGACGGCGTCCTCGCCGACCGGCTGCACGCGCGCCTCGCCGTCCCGGCACGTGAGACCAAGGTAGACGAACCGGCCGAGAGTCGCGTCGTGGTGAAAACAGGTCCAACCGGGCGTCATCTCGTCGGTCGAGATGTCGTTGCGAAGGGCGTGTGAGGAGTCGTTCGCATCCCAGGCGAGATCCTCGCCCCCGAGCTGCCGGCGCATCAGGTCCGCGCTCTCGGTCAGATAGAGGATCCGCACGCCTCCGATCTTAGCTTCGGGCCCACCGGCGCCTCTAGTTGACGGGCTCCTCCTCGTCCGCTTCCAGCGTCGGGTCGTCCCGCTCGGCGAGCCGCGGGGCGATCGGCGGCTTCGGCCCTTCCATCGTGGGAAGCGGGGGGCCCGGCTCGAGCACCCAGCGCTCGTAAAGATCCTCGGACAGCTCCCGGAGAAAGCGGCTCGGCTCGGTCACGACGACGATTCCGTAACGGTCGAACGCGGCGAGGGGGTGGACGAGGAGGAGCTCGTCTTTCGCGCGGGTCGCCGCGACGTAGAAGAGGCGCCGTTCCTCTTCGAGGCCTTCGGAGGTTCGCGCCGCACGGACGTTCGGGAAGCGATCCTCGATGAGCCCGAGGACGAACACAGCGCGCCATTCGAGGCCCTTCGCCTGATGGATCGAGGACAGCACGAGCCGCTCGTCTTCCGCGTCGCCGGCGACCACGGTCTCGCCGGTAGGTTCGCCGAAAAGCGTGACTTCCTCGAGAAAGCTCTCGACACCGTCGTACGGCAGCGCGAACTGCGCGAGGGCCTCGAGGTCGTCGAGCCGGGACTGGTGATTCTCGAACTTCGCCTTCGCGACGTCCGCGTAGCCGCCTTCGTCCACCACGAACCGGATCGCCTCGGCCGGCGCCGAGAGGAGCGAGGGCCGCCGAAGCGACTCGAGCGTGGTCCCGAGCTTCTGGAGCGCGCCCCGTGCCCCGGCGGGAGCCTTCCGGAGGTCGAGGCGCAGAAAGGAACCCACGGGGTCCGGCGTGTCTCCAACGGCGGTCCAGAGCGTCGCCGCGGTGCGCTCCCCCACCTTCGGCAGCAGCTTCAGGATGCGTTTGAAGGCCGTCTCTTCCTTCGGGTTGACGAGGAGGCGCAGGTAGGCGAGCACGTCCTTCACGTGCTGCTGCTCGAAGAAACGCATGCCCGAGCGGATCTCGTACGGAATGCCGCGCCGCGTCAATTCGATCTGCAGCTCGAGCGCCTGATGGTGCGCCCGGTAGAGAATGGCGATCTCCGCGAGAGGCGTCCCCTCGTCACGCAGCTCGAGGACCCGCTGCGCCACGAACTCGGCCTGCTGGGAGACGTCCGACGTGCCGACGACCGCTACGGGCACGCCCGACGGCCGTGTCGCGCGGAGCGACTTTTCGAAGCGCCTCGTGTTCTGCGCGATGGACGCGTCCGCGAGGCGCAGGATCTCGGGAGTCGATCGGTAGTTCGTCTCGAGGGAGAAAATCCGCGTCCCGGGATGCCGGGCAGGAAAGCCGAGGAGCGCCTCGAAGTCCGCGCCGCGAAAGGAGTAGATGGACTGCGCGTCGTCGCCCACTACCATCACGTTCGGCGCCGCGACGTCCTGCACGACGAGGTCGACGAGATCCGCCTGAAGATGGTTGACGTCCTGGTACTCGTCCACGAGGACGTGCCGGAAACGCGCGCCGAGAGATTTCCGGATCTCGGGACGCTCGAGCATGAGCCTCTTCCAGCTCAGGAGGAGGTCGTCGTAGTCCATGCCGTTCGCGGCGACCTTGCGCTCGAGATAGCGGTGAACGACGGTTCGAATCGCGTCTAACTGCGGCAGGAAATGGGGATGTTCGGCCGTGATCACGTCGTCGAGGGGTCTTCCCGTGTTCACACAGAGCGACACGATGGCCCGCAGCAGGTCGCCCTTCGGGAAGCGGCGTTCGGTGACGGGGACGCCGATGTCGGAGGTCGCGGATTCCAGAAGGTCCTTCGTGTCCTCGGAGTCGAGAATCGTGAAGTTCGCCTTGTAGCCGAGGAGCTCGGCGTGGGGGCGCAGCAGGCGCGCCGCCACGGAATGGAACGTCCCCGCCGTCGCGCGGTTCAGGTCGGCCCCGATGAGCGCCTCGACGCGCCGCTTCATCTCGCGCGCGGCGCGGTTCGTGAAGGTGAGAAGGAGAAGCGACGCGGGGTCGGCGCCGTCCTCGATGAGACGGGAGACGCGATAGACGAGCGTGCGCGTCTTGCCCGAGCCCGCGCCCGCGACGACGAGCGTCGGCCCGTCGGACGCGAAAACGACCGCCTTCTGCTCCTCGTTCAGCTCCCGCGCGTAGTCGACACGGTAGCTCTTCGCCGGCGCGGAGCGCCGGAGGACGTATCGCCGCGGGGCGGGCGGAATGTGTGCCTCGTCGCTCATTCCGCCCGGGAGATTACCCCTGCCGCCCGGTCGGGCCTGCTACGCTTTCGCGAACTTGAGCGGCGAAACGTCACCGGTCGGCGGAGGATTCGTGCGGGCCCTCGGGCTCGGGGACTGCGTTCTCTACGTCGCGGGCTCGATGATCGGGAGCGGCATCTACCTCTCGGCCGGGAACGTCATGCGCAAGGCTGCCTTCCCCTCGTGGATCGTCGTCGTCTGGGTGATGGGAGCGGTCCATGCGCTCGCGGCGGGTCTCACGTACGCCGAGCTCGGCGCGCGGCGGCCGGTCGCGGGCGGCCCGTACGTTTACCTGACCGAAACCTTCGGCGCGCTGTGGGGCTTCCTCTACATGTGGGCGCTCGTCTTCATCGTCATGCCCGGCACCGTCGCGGCCCTTTCGACCGGGTTCGCCGAGTTCCTCGGCGCGTTCTTTCCGGGGCTGGGCACGGAGGCTCCAGCTTTCGCCGTCCTCGGCCTCAGGATTTCGGAGGGACAGCTCGTCGCGATTGGGACTGCCTTCCTCTTCACGATCTGGAACGTCTTCGGGATCCGCGCGGGAGGCCGGCTGAACGACGTCTTCACGGTCGTGAAGATCGTGTCCGTCATCGCGCTCGTCGTCTTCGGCCTCTCCGCCGCGAAGGCCGTGCGGCCTTCCTTCGCGTTCCCGCCCTTCTCGGGCGCGCTCCTCGCTCCCCTCGGCGGCGCCCTCGCGGGAGTCCTCTGGGCCTACGACGGGTGGATCAACCTCTCCGCCCTCGGGGCCGAAGTGAAGAACCCGAAGCGGGACATCCCCGGCGGCCTCATCCTCGGTGTTCTCGTGGTCGCCGCGCTCTACCTCGGTGCCAACGCCGTCTATCTGGGGGCGGCGCCGGTCGCGACGCTCGGCGCATCGCCCCGCGCCGCCGAGACCGCCGTGCGGGCGCTCTTCGGCGACGGCGCCGCCCGCTGGCTGCTTGTCGCGGTGATCGTGTCCGTCCTGGGCTCCCTCGCCGCCAACATCATCCCGGCTCCCCGAATCGCCTGGGCCGCGGCGAAGGACGGGCGCCTGCCGGCCCCCTTCTCCCGCCTTCACCCCCGTTTCGCGACGCCCGGCTTCGGACTCGTCTTTCAGGCCGTCCTGGCCGCCGCCCTCGTCCTTTCGGGAAAGTTCGACGAGCTCGTCGCCACCGTTTCCTTCGCCGCGACCTTCTTCTACGCGCTCGGCGGCGCGGCGCTCTTCGTCTACCGGCGCCGCGAGCCGTCCGCCGCGTGGGAGATGCCGGGTTACCCCTGGGTGCCGGCGTTCTACGTCGTGACGTCGATGCTGTTCACGATCGCGATCGCCTGGGACGCGCCGAGGGACGCCTTGCGCGGCCTCGTGATTCTCGGCGCCGGCGTCGCCGTCTATCTCTTCGAGGGGCGGCGTCGCGCCGTCTAGCGGGCCGGCTCGCCGAAGCGCTTGTCCTCGCGCGCGCTCTCCTCCGCGTCGCAGGGAAACCCGAACGCCGCGTCGAAGTCACAGCCCGGCTTCCGGACGCCGCGTTCGAGCTTCTGCGCCGCCGCAAACCGCTCGGGCCAGATGAGGCCGAGAAAGTCCTTTGAATAGGATCCAAACTCCGCGACGGACGGCAGCAGCGGCGCGAGGCCGAACAGCGCGTCACGCAGGCCGGGCGAGACGAGCGCGGCCGCTCTCTCGCGCAGAGGCGGGGCCGTGGAGCCTGCGAACGCCGAGATCGGCGCGCCGAAGGACCCGTTCGCGCCCGTGAAAACGACGCAGGCGTCGGGGGCACGGACCGAGGAGCACGCGGGGATTTCTTCGAAGGAAGAGAGCAAGAGGCGGCGGGTGAACATCTCTCTGTCCGGGAGGCGTCGGATGCTCTCCGTGGAGTCGCGACCGGAGGGATCCTGAGAGGAAAGAAACACGAAGCGCCCTTTCGGCGTCGAGACGAGGAGACGTGTTGCGTCGCCCTCCCCCTCTTTCCTTTCAAAGAAAATCGAAAGACGCCATTTCCCGAATGTGAAGTGCCATCTCGCGGGAGCTGCTGCCGCAAGCGGCGCTCCAAGAAGGAGCGCGGCGGAGAGCGCCGCCTTCAGGAAGCGAGCGACTTCCAGACCTTTCCTTCGATGAACGCGGAGACCATCCAGCGGTCGAGCTTGTCTCGCGCGGCCTCCGCTTCGAGGATTTCGAGCGCGCGATCGCGCGGCACCGCTTTCTTGTAAGGGCGGTCGGACGCCGTCAGCGCGTCGTAGATGTCGCACACCGTGAGCGCACGGGCGGCGGGAGGAATGTCCGACGGCCCGATCCCTCGCGGATAGCCCGTGCCGTCCAGCTTCTCGTGGTGCGCGTACGCGATCTGCGGCACGCGTGCGAGATCGGGCGTCCAGGGGATCGTGGAGAGGAAGCGCCACGTGTGGGAAACGTGGCTTTCGATGGCTCGGCGCTCCTCGTCCGAGAGGCTCCCCTGCGTGATCGACAGGAAGCGGAATTCCTCAGGCAGAAGAAGCGTCGTATCCCGGCCTCGGGGGTCGCGTATGCGGCGCGAGAGAAGAGCTTCGAGGCGGCCCCGTGCGTCCTTCGGCATGACCGTCGGCTCGTTCGCGGCGACAATCTCCTCGAACAGCGCCTCGAACTCCTTCGCGCGCTCCGCGGCCGCGGCGTCCAGCGCCTCGAGCTCCCCCGCGCTCACGCGCGCGCCGTCCCGGACCCGCCTCTCGAGGAGGGCGCGAGCCTCCGTCGCCTCGGCGGCCGCGAGCGAGAAGTCGAAACGATCGCGGATTTTCGCAAGGCCTTCCTCCGACAGCTTCTTCGCCTTGACGAGGACGCGCTCCGGGATCGAAATCTTCCCGAAATCGTGCAGGAGGGCCGCCGTGAAGATCTCGCGCATCTCCTCGCGCGAAAAGGCCACGGACGCGTACGGGCCCTCTCCGGCGCGGTCGACGAGCCCCGCCATCTCGACGGTGAGCGTCGCGACGCGGTTGCTGTGGCCCGCCGTCGTCGGATCACGCTGCTCGACCGCGACGATAGCGGCCTGGGCAAAATCTTCGAAGAGCCGCCGGATCGACGCGGTGAGCTGGTTCGCCTTGAGGCACACCGCCGCCTGCGTCGCCAGCGAGAGGAGGAGCGGGACGAGATCTTCCGGGTAAGCCTCCGGCCCGGCCGCACCCACCCGGTTCATGAGCTGGAGAACGCCGACGAGGTCGCCCTGGTGATCATTCATCGGTACGACGAGCATCGCGCGCGTCCGGAAGCCGGTCGACTCGTCGAAGGCGGTGTTGTGCCGGAACGGGGTCCCCTCCGGGATCTCGTAGGCGTCCGCGAGGACGATCGGCACGCGGTTTACGGCAACCCAACCCGCGAGGCTCGCCTCGTCGACGGGCACCGTGCGCTCCTTGAATGCGAAGGAGACGGCGTCGTTCTGCGCGAGCTTGAAGCGCAAACGGCGGCCGCCTTCGGGCGCCTCCTCGGCGAGGTAAAGGGAGCCGGCCTCAGAGCCCGAGAACCGGCGTGACTCGGTCAGGATCGTCTCGAGCAGCTTCTCGAGGTCGCGCTCCGCGGAGAGCGCGATGCCGATCCGGTTCAACGCGGCGATCCGTTCCTCGGCGTGACGGAGACGCTCCTCGAGAAGCGCGAGAGCCCCCGCGCTCACCGCGCCGCCTCCTGCTTGCCGCGGCGGGCGGCGTCCGCGAGCGGGACGACCCGGTCCGGCGGGAAGGTGACACGAAACCGGCTGCCGCGCTCCCGCCCTTCGCTTTCGGCGACGATCGTTCCGCCGTGAGCGAGCACGATCGCGCGCGCGATCGCGAGGCCGATCCCCAGACCGCCGAAGCGCCGGTTCGCCGAGGTCTCCTCCTGCCGGAAGCGGTCGAATACCAGGGGAAGAAACTCGGCGTCGATGCCGTGCCCCTCGTCCTCGACGGCGATTTCCAGGCCTCCGCCCGGCACGGAACGCCCGATGACGCGCACCGTCCCCCCGGACGGCGTGAACTTGATGCCGTTCGCGAGGAGGTTCCAGAGCACCTGCTTGAGGCGCGTCGCGTCGCCCTCCAGCCCCGGTAGCGCCGGATCGAGCGCGCATTGAATCGCAACGCCCTTCCGCCGCGCGCCCGGACTCACGGCGTCGAGAGCGGCCGCGAGGATTTCGGGAATCGCGACCGGGCCACGCCGGAGCTCCAGGCCGAAATTGTCGATCCGCGAGAGGTCGATCAGGTCGGCCAGCATCCGGCTCAGCGTGTCGGCCTGACCCAGGATGGCCTCCAGCGCGCGGCGCGATTCCGCGTCGTCGCGATGGGAGTCGAGCAGGACCTCGGCCCAGCCCACGATTCCGGTGAGGGGCGTCCGGATCTCGTGGGACAGGTTCGCGAGAAAATCGTCTTTCAGCCGGTTGCTCTTCTGCAGCTCCTCGATGAGGCGCGCGTTGCGCAACGCGATGGCGGACTGCTCCGCGAGGAGCGCGAGCGTCTCGCCGTCTTCCGGCGTGAACGCGTCGCGCGCGATCGCGAGCACCTCGAGGACGCCGAGCCGGTGGTCGCCGACCCGGATCGGAACGGCCATGAGGGAGTGGGCGTCCGCGTTCTCGACCGCGGACCGGCCGCGGGCGCGCGAGCCCGCATCCCACCCCGCGGAGAGTTCGTCGAAACCC
Source organism: Acidobacteriota bacterium (assembly GCA_030278895.1). Classification (GTDB taxonomy): domain Bacteria; phylum Acidobacteriota; class Thermoanaerobaculia; order UBA5066; family UBA5066; genus Fen-183. The sequence continues at coordinate 6,677 of JARXKK010000033.1, read as the reverse complement.
TCCACCTGGGTGAAGACGACACGGTTCTCGAGAAAGGCCGGCCCGGCGCACCGCAGTCGATGAAGGGGATGCGGGGACGTCCCCGCGGTACTCTGCGTCATGGCGCCCAGACCGTCCGCGGCCGCGACGGAAAGACCCGTGCCGTCCCCGTCGCACACCCACGCCACGCAGCCGTCGGCGGCCGGGAACGCGCGGGTCGTCTCCTCGACGACCGACGTGAGGACGTCCGGCGCGTGGAGCCGGAAATTGAGGAGCTGCGTCGCCCTCGTGACGGTCTCGAGAATCCGCGTGCGGTTTTCCAGCGTGCCGACGAGATCCGACAGACGGAGCGCGAGAGCGGCGCGCTCCGCGAACGCCCGGATCGTGCGAGCGTCCGCATCCGAGAAAGCATTCGGGTGCCCCGACTGCAGGTCGAAGACACCGACGACACGCTCGTCGAGGATCAGGGGCACGACGAGCTCCGAGCGCGCGTCGGGCCAGCCCACGACGTAGTCCGGTTCGCTCGCAACCTCCGGCGCGTTCACGACGCGCCCGGTCCGCGCGGCGCGCGGAATGAGGCCGGACGCGTCGAGCGCAATCACGGAGACGGGGTCGACCGGCGACCACCATTGGCCGCGCCGGCCGATCTGCACGAGGACGCCGCGGCCGTGATCCGCGAGGAGGAGCGAGCACGCCTCGTGGCCGAAGTGTTGCGCGAGGGCGTCGAGGATCTGATCGAGGAGAACCTGACGGTCCGCGGTTCGCGTCAGGAGCGCATGGGAGGCATCGGCCAGGCTTCGTGCCTCGCGCATCGCCTCCGCCACGGCGTCGGTCGAGCGGCGCTGCTCGAGCGCGACGCCCACGAAATCCGCGAGAGCCTGAAGCGTCTCCACGTCGTCGAACTCGATCCGGCGCGACAGGTCCCGGCTGGCGACGCTCATGACCCCGATCGTCTTCCCTGCCGATCGCATCGGAAAGACGCCGAAGGAACAGGCGCCGAGCTGCCGGAACCGCTCCTTCGACGGCCCCTCCGGCTCCTCCTCGATGTCGTTGACGACGAGAGGCTGCCCCGACTCGAGGACCCGGAACGAGACCGTCGGGCGTTCTGGCGTCAGGGGGATGCGACCCGAGAAGTCGCCGGGGTCGGTGCCGCCGTAGCCCCCGAGGCCGATGACCGCGTCCCCTTCCGGTGAGACCAGCGTGAAGACGCCTATGGGAAAGAGCAGCGTGTCGCGGAGACCGGAGAGAGCGGTCTCGACGACGTCATTCACGGTCGTGGATTGCTGGACGGCCGAAGCGAGGTCGAAGAGCACCGAGAGGCGATCCCGCTCTCTTCCGAGCTCGTCGACGAGCTCCGTCTGCTTGAGAGCCGCGGACAGGTGATGAACGGCGGATTCGAGAAACGCGATGTCGTCCGGCGCCCACGCGCGACGCGCCCGCACGGTGGCCGCCGCGACGAAGCCCCGGAGGACGCCGTCGATTCCGATAGGAACCGCGAGGACCGACCGCGTTCCGAGGCCGTGCAGCGTGTCCTTGATCTCGCCTAGATCGGTCGACACCTCCACGTCCTCGACCACCACGGGCTCGAACCGCCTCAGCTTCACGGAGACCGCGGACTCGGAAAGGGAGATCGTCACCGGCACGGAGTCGACGCCATCGGCGGCCCAGGACGTGCGCGCCACGAGGTTCCCGCTGGGAGGGCCGGGACCGAATAGGAACAGCGTCAAGCGATCCACCTCGAGGATGCGGCCGATCTGCGCGACGGACCAGTCCAGAAACTCCTGGAGCTGAACGCCCTCGACGAGCGCGAGGGCGAACTCCGAGAGAAACCGGTCGCGAATGGCTCCCGGGTCTTTGATGCCGCGGTCGTTCAGAGTCACTGGAAAGTCAGTTTATCCTCCCGGCATGAACTTCGGCTTCTCGGATCAGGACCTTTTTCTTCCGGACCGCCTCCGCGACCTCGACGCCCTCTTCCTCGAAAGGCTCTCGCGGGAGAACCCTCCCCTGGCGGCACGCTTCGCGCGGTACCGCGCGCACGAACATTTCGTCCCGGCCGAGCAGTCGGCTCTCCTCGTCGAGGCAGCCCGGTCTCTCGCGGGGTTCGTCGCGGAGCTCTTCGGAGTCGGCGCCGACCGTGACGCCACGCGCGCGCGCGTGGCGGGCGAGGCCGTCCTCTTCAAGTTCCGGTTTTCCGTCTTCCAGAAGCGCACGGCCAAAAAGTTCCCCGATGCCGCATCCGTCACCGCTCTCGACGTCGCGGCCGTCGAGGCGCAGGGGCGCGCTCTCATCGATGTTTTCTCGGCCGGCGTCGACTCCGCGGATGAAGAGAGATGCGTGGCTGGGGCGGGATGGGAGCTCTTCGATCTCGCGGGTTCGCTCGCGTCTCCGCGTTCCCGGGACGCGTCGTACACGCCCGAGGCGGCGCACGCGCGCGTCTCCCTTCTGCGTGCCCGGGCAGCCGGGACGTCCCTCCCTCTCCCCGCGGACGATGCCGCGCTCGTGAAGGAATGGACGGAGGCGTTCGACGGGTACGCCGCGCTCCTCCGCTTCGGCGCGGAGCACCGCGCGCGAACGGCCTCCTGGGCGTCTTTCGTGATCCCGAAGCCGATGAAGTTCGACGCGCTCGTCGAGACGGAACGCTCCCGAGAGGACCTGCCCGAGGCGCGTTTTGGCCTGCCCTCTCACGCGCGGGCGCGCGATGGGTTCACCCTGACGGACCCCCGCAAGACGCCGCGCGCCGTCACCGGCGACGTTCATTACTGCATCCTCTGCCACGAGCGCGAGAAGGACTCTTGCTCAACCGGCTTCAGGCAGAAGGACGGCAGCGTGCGGGCGAACCCCCTGGGCGTGCCGCTGACGGGCTGCCCGCTCGACGAGAAGGTCTCGGAGATGCACATGCTGCGGCGCGAAGGGGACTCCCTCGGCGCGCTCGCGCTCGTCTGCATCGACAACCCCATGGTTCCGGGCACCGGCCACCGCATTTGCAACGACTGCATGAAGGCCTGCATCTTCCAGACGCAGGACCCCGTCGACATCCCGCAGGCGGAGACGGGCGTTCTCACGGATGTCCTCGCGCTGCCCTGGGGATTCGAGATCTGGTCGCTCCTCACGCGCTGGAACCCGCTCAACGCGTCCCGTCCGTACGCGCTCCCGTACAACGGAAAGAACGTCCTCGTCGTGGGGCTCGGCCCCGCCGGCTATACGCTCGCCCACCATCTTCTGAACGAGGGCTTCGCCGTCGTCGCGATCGACGGCCTGAAGGTCGAGCCGCTTCCCGAAGAGCTGACCGGCACGGACGCGCGCGCGCCGCAGCTGATCCGCGACGCGACGACGCTTTTCCGCCGTCTCGACGAGCGCACCCTGACGGGCTTCGGCGGCGTCTCCGAATACGGCATCACCGTCAGGTGGGACAAGAACTTCCTCGACATGCTGTACCTGAACCTCGCGCGGCGCCGGACGCTGCGCATCTACGGCGGCACGCGCTTCGGCGGCACGCTCACCCACGAACAGGCGTTCGACCTCGGATTCGACCACGTCGCGATCGCGGCGGGCGCGGGGAAGCCGACGCTCGTCACGATGAAGAACAACCTCATCCGCGGCGTGCGGAAGGCCTCCGACTTCCTCATGGCCCTCCAGCTCACGGGCGCCTTCAAGAAGGACGCGCTCGCGAACCTGCACATCGACCTGCCTATTCTCGTCATCGGCGGCGGCCTGACGGCGATCGACACGGCCACCGAATCGCAGGCCTATTACCCGCTGCACGTCGAGAAGGCTCTCCACCGATTCACGGCGCTCGCCCGCGCGAAAGGAGAGGCCGCGATTCTCGCCGGGCTCTCCCCCGAGGAGCGCACCGTGCTCGCCCGCCAGCTCGAGCATGGGCAGGCCGTCCGCGCGGAACGCGAGCGTGCCGGGCGCGCCGGCGAGACGCCGGACTTCGCGCGGCTCGTGAAGCTCTGGGGCGGCTCGCAGATCGCCTATCGGCGCTCGATGGAAGAGTCGCCCGCATACCGCCTGAACCACGAGGAGATCATCAAGGCGCTCGAGGAGGGCATCGGCTTCATCGAGAACGTCGACCCGGTGGAGGCGATCCCGGACGAGTTCGGCGCGCTCCGGGCGGTCGTCTTCCAGAGGAAGGACGGCTCCACGGTCGAGCTTCCGTGCCGCACGCTCCTCGTCGCCGCCGGCACGTCCCCTAACATCACGTACGGCCGGGAGCGGCCCGGCAGCATCCCGCTCGACGCGAAGAAGAAGTTCTTCCGGCCGCACGTCGCCGAGAAGGACGGCGCGCGCTTCCGACTCGTTCCGAAAGACGACGGCGTGGGAGCCTTCTTCACCGGAACGGAGTACGCGGGCAAGTTCCTCTCGTACTTCGGAGACAACCATCCCGTCTACGCCGGTTCGGTCGTGAAGGCGATGGCGTCCGCGCGCGACGGCACGCCCCGGATCCGGGCGCTCTTCGCGGATGCCCTGGACACCCTCGACCAGGCGGCGGGCGCGCAGGCGGCCCGCGACGCCGCGTGGCGCTCGTTCGGCGCGACACTCGACGACCTCCTCGTGCCTCGCGTCGTGCGCGTCGAGCGGCTCACGCCGACGATCGTGGACATCCTCGTCCGGGCCCCCATGGCCGCGCGGAACTTTCAGCCCGGGCAGTTCTATCGCTTTCAGAACTACGAGACCTTCGCGGCGCGCCTGCCGGGGCCGGACGGGGAGCCCTCCGCTCCGGCGCTCATCGAGCCGTGCGCGCTCACGGGCGCGTGGGTCGACAAGGAGAAGGGCCTCCTGTCGATGATCACTCTCGAGATCGGCGTGTCGAGCCGACTTTGCGCGCTCCTCCAGGTGGGCGAGCCCGTCGTCGTCATGGGTCCGACCGGGGCGCCGACCGAGCTCCCCGAGAACGAGACGGTCATCCTCTGCGGCGGCGGCCTGGGAAACGCCGTCCTCTTTTCGATCGGGAAGGCCGCCCGGGAGCGCGGCAACAGAGTCCTTTACTTCGCCGGCTACAAGAAGGCCGAGGACTTCTACAAGCGCGAGGAGATCGAAGCCGCGGCCGACGTCGTCGTCTGGACGGTGGACACCCCCCCGATCATTCCGGCGAAACGCCCGTCGGACTTCGCGTTTCTCGGCAACATCGTCGAGGCCATGCTCGCGTATGCCGAGGGCCGTCTCGGGAAGACCTCGATTCCCCTCGGCGCCGCGTCGCACCTCATCGCGATCGGCTCGGACCGCATGATGGCGGCCGTCACCGCCGCGCGCCACGGCGTCCTCGAGCCGCACCTCTCCGCTTTGCACGTGGGTATCGGGTCGATCAACTCGCCGATGCAGTGCATGATGAAAGAGGTCTGCGCCCAGTGCCTGCAGCGCCACGTGGACCCCGTCACGAAGAAGGAGTCGTTCGTCTTCTCGTGCTTCAACCAGGACCAGAAGCTCGACGAGATGGACTGGGAGAACCTGCGCGCGCGCCTTTCCCAGAACACGCTCGAGGAAAAGCTCTCGAATCAGTGGCTCGAGAATTCCTTCGCGCGGGACGACGTGCGGCGGGTTTGAGGCGTCAGGGCGTCAGCAGCGGGCTGAAGACGAGGTAGGGATTCACCACGAGGGCGCGGCCGCCGGCGTCCTCGTCGCGGAAGATCGCGAAGTGGAGGTGCGGCCCGCCGATGACGTGTCCGGTCGAGCCCACGTCCCCGAGACGCTGCCCCTTCACCACGTGATCACCAGGCTTCAGCCCCTTCTCGTGGCGCGCGAGGTGCGCGTAGAAGAACGTGTACTTCCCCGTCGCGTCGCGGAGATAGACCACCTTGCCGCCCCGCTTGTCGCGGCCCAGGCGTTCGATGGACCCGTCCGCGACCGCCACGACCGGCGTGCCGCGCGGAGCGGGCAGGTCGATCGCGTGATGTTTCTTGTGCTTGCCGCGCTTCGCGAGGAACGTGTCGCGGTACTTGGCCCTGTCGAATGCCTCGAGCGGCAGCGGAAAGTCGGTCGTGAAGAGCTCGGCGAGCTCGTCCTCGGGAACCGATACGGGATGGCTGTTCGCCTTGCGCACGACGAGGCCGGTGACCGTCTTCGCGAGGTTCTTCCAGAACGCGAGCTGGGCCGGGCTGGGAGAGGCCTTCAGCGACGTCCCTCCCGCGTCCTCGGAATCCTCCGTGTCGTCCGGATCGTCGGGATCCTCTTCGGTCGCCTCGCTGCGCCGGGCGGCGATCGATGCCGGCGTTCCCGACCGCGCGAGCCAGGCGAGATCTGCCGCGTCCGCCGAGGGGTAGCAGCGGCCGTCCTCGGGGTCCCGGGCGGGGCACGGCTGCGTGAGCGCGGAGCCCCTGGACGGCGGATCGATCGAGGCGCCCCCGGGCGCCGCGTCCAAGGCGACCATGAGCAAGAGAATCAGGAGACGCGCTCCAGGTACTTGTCGTCGCGCGTGTCGATCTTGACGACCGTCCCCGCCTCGACGAACTGCGGCACCTGCACGACGAGGCCCGTCTCGAGCTTCGCGGGCTTGTACGACGCCGAGGCGGTCGCGCCCTTCATGCCCGGCTCCACCTCGACGATCCGGAGATTCACGGTCGTCGGCAGCTCGACCGAGACCGGATTGTCTTCGTAAAAATCGACCTCGATGACGGTCTCGGGCAGGAGGTATTTCATCGACTCACCCACGACCTCGTCGTCGAGGCGGATCTGGTCGAAGGTCTCCTGGTTCATGAAGT
>JARXKK010000032.1 GCA_030278895.1 Acidobacteriota bacterium | reverse complement strand
CCGGGATGCGGATCGTGCGGGCCTGGTCGGCGATGGCGCGCGTGATGGCCTGGCGAATCCACCACGTGGCATATGTCGAGAACTTGTAGCCCCGGCGGTACTCGAACTTCTCGACGGCCTTCATGAGGCCGATGTTTCCCTCCTGGATCAGGTCGAGAAACTGGAGGCCGCGGTTCGTGTACTTCTTCGCGATCGAGACGACGAGTCGCAGGTTCGCGACGATGAGCTCCTGCTTGGCCTGGTCGGCCTCGCCTTCGCCCTCGCGGATGAGCTTCATCGTCCGCTTGATCTCGTCGTGGTCGATCCGGTACTTCTCCTCCAGGTCCTTGAGCATCTGCCGGTACTTCGAGACCCGGCGCTTGTAGAAGTCGCGGCGGACTTCGTTCTTCTCCTTCTTGAGGTTCGTGAGGTCCTGCCGGATCGTGGCCTCGGGCATCGCGAACTGCCGGTCGAGGTCCTTCAGCATGTTCACCATGCGGAGGAGCGTCGCGGGCGTGAAGTCGATCGCGTGAATGAGGCGCGCGATCTCCGAGACGCGGCGGTCGATCGCGGGATCGACCACGGGCTGCGGCTTCGTGGGCGGCACGGGCTTCCCAACCGCCTTCGCCTTGGCCTTGGCGGAAACGAGCGCCTTGACCGTCAGCTTCTTCGGTTTCGGCAGGGGCCGCTTGCGGTCGGCCAGCTTGCGCAGCTCGCCGTCGAGCTTCCCGATCTTCTCGAAGTGCTTCTGGATGGACCCAATCCGGTTCGCCGTCTTCGGGTCGATCTCGTCGGCTTCTTCCAGAGCAGCCGCGGCGAACTCGAGGAAGCCGCGCGCGACGTTCTTGTCCTTCTTGGCCTGCTCGACGATCTTGAGGATCTCGCCGAGGACGACCTTGTTCGTCGACAGGGCGCGGTAGATCTTCGCCTCGCCGTTCTCGATGCGCCGCGCGATCGAGACCTCGCCCTCGCGATCGAGCAGCTTCACGGTGCCCATCTCGCGCAGGTACATCCGAACCGGGTCGTTCGTCTTCTCGACGGTGGTCGGATCGGGAACGGTCGTCTCGGAGCCGGCGGCCGGCCCGGCCTTCTTCGTCGCCTTCTCCGGCACGTCGACGACCTCGATCCCGTAATCGCCGAACCGGATGTAGATCTCGTCGAGCTCTTCCGGGGCGTTCGCGAGCTCTTCGGGCAGAGCCTGATAGATCTCGTCGTAGAGCAGGTACCCGCGCTCCTTGCCGAGGTTGATCAGGGTCCTGACTTCTGGGTGCTTTTCTTCTACCGTCACCGACTTCTCGCTTCCATACGCTTCCGGAAGTTTCCGGCGCGCTCTAAATTCGTCTCGCGGTTTCCGCTTTTAGTTCCGCCTTCAGTTTCCGGACTTCCTCGACGAGGGACTGCTTGCGGCGGTAGGCCGCGTCACGCCCCGCGAGGTTTCCGGCCGCCGCGGCGTCCTGTATCTCTGGCTGGAGGCCTCTCGCAGTTTCCTCCAGAGAACGTATCTTCAACTGCAGCAATGGGATATGAATTCGACTGAGCCCGCTCTTGTCCCCGGTCTTGGCGCCACTTTCGCCAGGGTTTTCCGCCCCCATGTTGCCCTGCCGAAGCAGCAGCTCAGCGGCGAGGGGACCCGCATCCGCTCCAAGATGTGACGTAAGTTGCGAAAAATCAAGGGTTCCGGTCCCAACCGGAAGCTCTTTAATGGCCATAAGTAGCTCTTTTGCAACAGGATGAAAAAAAATATCCTCCGGTATCCTCATGGCCAGCCGGGCGCTTTCCGGCCATTCAGACAGAAGTGCTGCGAGCACACGCGCCTCCTGTTCCGGCAAATCGATGGAATGCCGCGGCGCCGAGGCCTCCGACATCGGTTTAACCGCCGTGAGAGCTGTTTTCTTCCCCGTGGGCGGGGCGAGGACCGAAAGAGGCACGCCGGCGCCCCGCGCGAGACCCGAAAGCAGCTCGTGGCGGAGAACCGGATCCGGGGCCGCGGTGAGGATATCCGCCGCCTCGCGCAGCCTCGCGGCGCGCTCCGTCGGGTCCTCGTCACCGGCCACCGGGATCCGCGCAAGCAGCGTCTCGAGGAGCGGCGGCGCTCCTGCGATCGCGGCGCGCAGGGCTTCGGGGCCGTGAGCCGCGAGGAACGAGTCTGGGTCGTGTCCTTCTGGCAGCGCGAGGTGCCGCACATGAGCTCCCCGCGCAAGGAGAAGGGGAAACGCCTTGTACGCCGCCGCGACGCCGGGCGCGTCGCCGTCGTACGCCACGACGACCGTCGCGGCCTGCCGCGCGAGAAGATCGATCTGTGAAGACGTGAGGGCCGTGCCCATCGATGCGACCGCGTTCGCCGCTCCCGCCCGCTCGCAGGCGATCCGGTCGAAGTAACCCTCGACGAGAAGAACGATGTCTTCTCTTCGGATCGCCTCTTTCGCGCGGTCCAGGCCGTAGAGAAGCTTTCCCTTGGAGAACCGCGCGGTTTCAGGCGAATTGAGGTACTTCGGCTGGTCGTCCCCGAACGCGCGCGCGCCGAAGCCGAGGATCTCCCCGCGCCCGTCGCGGATCTCGATCGTCAGGCGGTTGCGGAAGCGGTCGTACACGCGCCCGGTCTCCGGGTTCTTCTGAAGGAGTCCCGCCTCGACGAGCGCCTCTTCCTGGACCCGCGGCGCAAGCGCGGACTTGAGCGCGTCCCACGCGTCGAGGGCCGCTCCGAAGCCGTAGGCGTGTCCCTCCTCGGGCGTGAGCCCGCGCTTCTCGAGGAGGGCCCGCGCGGCCGGATGCCCGTCGAGATTCGCGCGGAAGAACGCCGCCGCGAGGCTCAGGGCCTCGGCCGCGCGCGTCTCCTTTCCGCGATCCACGCGCGTGCCGCTCCGGCGCATCGGAAGTGTGATGCCCGCGAGCCGGGCGAGGTACGCCACCGCGTCGGGAAACTCGAGGCGTTCGATCTCGCGCACGAACGTGATCGCGTCGCCCTTCGCCCCGCAGCCGAAGCAATAATAGAAACCCTTGTCCGGGTGGACGTGGAACGACGCGCTCTTTTCGCCGTGGAACGGGCACAGACCCTTCCACGAGCGGCCCGCTTTCTTGAGCGAGGTCGTGGCGCCGATCAGCTGGACGAGATCGGTGGCGGCAAGAACGTCGCGTTTGACGTCGTCCGTGATGTCGTAGACAGGCTCAGACATCCAGCCTCGCGATCGTGACGGCCTGGCCGCCCTCCTCGGCGTCTCCCCAGCGGTAGGACGCGATCCCGGGGTGCGTCTTCAGGAACTCCCGCACCGCGGCCGCGAGGCGGCCCGTCCCGTGGCCGTGAACGAGGCGGAGCGCAGCCTTGCCGGAGAGAAGCGCGTCGTTGATGGCCTTTTCGACCACGGGAAGGGCGTCGTCGACCCTCTGCCCGACGAGCACGACCTCGGACGTGGCGAGAACTCCCGACGAAGACGGGGGAGTCTGCGGCCGGCTCCCGACAGGCACGGCGGTCCTGACCGGAACCGGACGTCCGCCCGGAGAAACGGATGAAGCAGGGGAGAGAGACGCGAGCGAAACCCTCACGCGCTTCCCCTTGATCTCGACCTCGGCCTCGCCGCGGCCCGCTTCCCCGCGCCCGGCAGCCAGAGCCAGGAGGCGCCCCGTCGCGCCGAGGCCCGCGATGCGGACCTCCATGCCGACGGCAACGGGCCCGGCCAGCGGGGGAGGCTCGTCGTCCCCGCCGAAGAGGCCCATCGCGGCTTCGCGTGCCGACTGCGTGACGGTCATCAGCGCGCCGCGCGAAACCGCGCGACCCGCTTTCAGGTCCTCGCGCATCCGCTCGAGCTCCTGCCGCGTCTTCTCGCGCAGCGTCGCGAGCGCCTTGTCGACCTGCTCCTTCGCCTTTTCCTTCACCTTCGCCCGCTCCGAGGCGAGCGCGGCGCGCTCCCTCTCGAGATCGATAAGGCGGACGGCGGCCTTCTCTGCCGCCGCCTTCGCCTTGTCCGCTTCCTCGCGGGCGCGGCGCGTTTCGTTCTCGAGGCGGGTCAGGGCCGCATCCGCGGCTTCCCATTTCGCGCCGAGCCGCTTCTTCGCCGAAGCGAGGACGCGCGCCGGCAGGCCCGCCTTCTCCGCGACGGCGAGCGCGCGCGAGCGCCCGCTCGCGCCGGCCCGCACGCGGAACGTAGGGCGGCCCGCCTTCTCGTCGAACTCCATCGCGGCGGAGAGGACGCCCGTCCTGTCCTGGGCCCACTCCTTGACGGCCGAGAGGTGCGTCGTGGCGATCGTGACCCCGCCGCGAAGGAGATCCTCGTCCAGGACCGCGATCGCGAGCGCAGCTCCTTCGTCCGGATCGGTGCCGCTGCCGAGCTCGTCGAGGAGGACGAGGCTCTTCGACGTCGCCTCCTGGAGGACGCGCGCGGTGCGCGTCATCGCCGCCGCGAACGAAGAGAGATCTCCAAGGAGGTCCTGCGCGTCACCCGCGACGACGAGCACCTTGTCGAACACGGGAAGCGTGGAGCCCGGCCCGCACGGAATCGCGAAGCCCGACTGCGCGAGGAGCGCGAAGAGGCCGACGGTCTTCATGGCGACGCTCTTGCCGCCCGCATTCGGACCCGAGAGGAGCAGGACCCGCGCCCCTTCCGGAAGCTCGAGATCGAGCGGCACGGCGTCCGCGTGACGTTCCTCGAGCTCTCCGAAGACGTCCGCCCGCAAATCGGCGAGGCGCCGGTCCAGAAGGGGATGGCGCGCGGCCCGGAGGACGAGCCGATCGGAGAAGTCGGGGAAGACGCCCGCGACGCGCGACGAAAACTCCGCGCGCGCCTGGAACGCGTCGAGCTCCGTGAGGACCTCCACCGCGGCCACGAGGTCCTCGCGCCGCGCCGAGAAGCGACCCGTCAGGGCCACGAGGATGCGGTGCACTTCCTCGCGCTCCTCTTCGACGGCTTCCTGGAGCGCGTTGTTGTCCTCGACGACGGGGAGCGGCTCGACGAAGACGGTCTGGCCGGAGCCCGACCGCTCGTGCACGAGGCCGCCCACCTGGTCGCGCCTGTCCGCGCGGACGGGCAGGCAGTAACGGCCGCCCTTCTCCGTGACGTAGCCGCCCGTCAGCGCGTCCGGATGCGTCCGCGCGACCTCCTCGAGCTTTCGGACGACCTCCTTCCGGAGCCGCTGGATCGACGAGCGAATCGCGTAGAGGCGCGCGGACGCCGTGTCCTTGATGCGCCCGTCGAGCTCGAACGTGGGCTCGCGCTCTCCCAGCAGATCCTCGAAGGACGCGAGAGGAAAGAGGAGGTCGGAGAGTGCGACGAGATCGAGGTCCGGAACGGGCACGGCCGTGCGCGCGCCCTCCGCGCGCTCGACGAGGAGGAAAAGGTCGAGAAGGTCCTCGGGCGGAAGCGCGCGCCCCTGCGGTCCGAGGCGCGAGACGAGTGGCGCCCCCTCGTCGAGCCCCCCGAGCGCGACCGGAGGGCGCAGCGCGCGGCGGGAGAGGAGATCCCGCGTGACGCCGAGGCGGCGCGCGACCTCGAACGCATCCGGCGACGGCAGGGCCCCATGGACCCGGTCGCGGCCGCGCTCCGTGGAACAAAAACGCCCGGCGAGCCGAAGCACGCCGGGCCAGTCGAGTTCGGGATGACTCACGAAACGGGAATCTACATCCCCGTGCGGCGCTCTTCCGCCAGCTTTCGGAGCATTTTCTTTCGGGCGGCGATGGCCTTGCGTTTCCGCTTGGCCGAGGGCTTCTCGTAATGCTGACGCTTCTTGAGCTCGGAGAGGATTCCGGATTTCTCGCACTTGCGCTTGAAGCGGCGCAGGGCGTTCTCGAACGATTCGTCTTCCTTGACGTGAATCAGTGGCACTTGGGATCTCCCCCTCTCCGGCCCCGAGTGCCCCGAACCGAGAAGCGGTTCAGAGGGCGCGGGCAAACCCCGCATGCTAAAGCGGGATGGGCCGGGCGTCAATCCACCCGACCGGGGTCCCGCTAAAGTGCGCTGTCCGAATATAATGCCGCGAACACGACGCCGAAGGCCCGGCCCGAAGGCGCCGTCAGGAGACGTATGTCGGTCGACCCCGCTGCGACACGCCGCTTGATCGAATCTCTTTCCACGCATCTCGAGGATCACCTCGCGACGTGGAAATCGTCGCTCGTCGACGCGCGGCGAGACATCGAGGTCCTCCTCACGACGCTGTCGGACAAGATCCCGGCGCACGCCAAGCCCCTGCTCCCCGAGGACCTCGTCGCGATCATGCTCGAGGACGCGGCGCCCGCGCCCCCGGCCCCGGCGGCGGTCCCGGCGGCGGCCGCCCCGGGCGCGCCCCAGGCCGACTGGACCGTCGTCCGCGGTTCGCTCGGAGCCATCGAGTCCGCGCGCACGCAGGTCGACGTTCTCTCTCGATTTCTGACGCGGGTGAATGCGCACGCATCGCGCGTCGCGCTTCTCGTCCTTCGAAACGACCGGCTCACCGGCTGGAAGGCCCTCGGGTACGACGCGTCCGGAGGACGCGACGAGGCCGTGCGCACTCTCGACCTCGGCGGCGAGGACGACCCGTTCGTGGCCATGGTTCTCAAGACGCAGCGCTCCGTGCTCGCCGAACCGCCCAGCGAATCCGGACCGCTCCGGCGCGCTCTCGGCGGGCAGGCGCCCGCGCGGACCCTTCTCGTTCCGATGGTCATCCGCGACCGGCTGGCCGGCGTCGTCTGCGCCGACGAGCTTCCGGGCGAGGACGGCCGGTTGAACGAGGCCGCCGTCGAGGTCCTCACGTTCGTGACCGGGCTCGCGGTGGATCTCCTGGCCGCGCGCAAAAAGATCCCATCCCCCTCCCTCACGCCCACGGGAGAGGCCATCGCCCGCTTCGAGCCGTCGATGGCGCCGCCTGCGCCGCCACCGGCCACTCCCGACTTCGACGTCGAAGCCTCTCCCGCGCCGCCGTCCGCGACCCTTGCCGTTCCGCCATCTCCGCCGCGCTCGAGGCCCACCGACGCCGGCGAAGCCCTGCGCGCCATCGAGGAGTCTGCGAAGACCCGCATTCCACCGGGCATCCGCTCCTTCTCGTCCGACCCGGGGCTCACGAGCCAGATTCCCTCCATGGGCACCGCCCCGGCCCCGGCTCCCCCCGCGCCCTCATACCCTTCGTTCGCGTCGTCACCTTCGTTCGCGGCGGCGCCTTCGTTCCCGGCGGCGCCCTCCTTCCCGTCGTCGCCCTCCTACCCCACCGCCTCCGCGCCGGCCCCCGCACCTCCGCTTTCATCTTCGCTTCCCGGATCGCTGCCTTCGCCGCTCTCCAACGCGTCTACCGGCGATTTCACCGGCGCCTTCGAGGCCCTGCGCGCGTCCGGGCGCGTGGCGTCGCCCTCGGAAGGCGACGTCACCGTGCAGAAACCCGTCCGGGCATCGACTTCCGCCGTGACGCCCCCGCGCGACATCGCGAATGCGGTTCGGCCGATCTCGGGCTTCATTCCGCGCGGTCGCGCAGCGGCCGCCGACAGCCCGCAACGCGCGCACGACGACGCCCGGCGGCTCGCCCGGCTGCTCATTTCCGAGATCAAGCTTTACAACGAAAAGAAGGTGGAAGAGGGCCGCTCCCTGAACGACCTCTACGGCCGTCTCAAGGACGACATCGAGAGGAGCCGGCAGGTGTACGACGAGAGAACGCCCGCGGCCGTCCGCCAGGACACGGACTTCTTCCACGACGAGCTCGTGCGCATCCTCGCCGACGGTCGGGCCGAGGCGCTCGGCTCGGTGAGCTGAGCAGCTGTCCCTCCGGGTTTTCCTTCTCGCGGGCGCGCTCTCCGCGGGAAGCCTCGCCCGGGCGTCTGCGGCGCCCGACGCCGCCGAGGCCGCCGCCGAAGCCGCGGCCCTGAGGGCGCGCCTTCGCGCCGCGTCCCTCGCTCTCGCGGCGGGAGACGGCTCTGCCGCGACCCTCGTCTCCGGACTCGATGCGTCGCCTCTCGGCATCCCGAGTCTGCCCGCCTGGATCGAGGTCTCGGCAGGAGACGGCGCGCGGGCGAATCGCTTGAACGCGCTCCTTGCGTTTGCTGCGGGAGGACCGTCGGCCCCTTTCGCGCGCGCCGCCCTTGCGCGCGCCGCGCGTCTCGCCACGACCCCCGAAGAGCGCGAGACGTTACGCGCCGCCCTCGCCGCGAGCCCCGCGCCGGAAAAGTCGAAGCCTCGCGCGTTCATCGCGCAGGCGCTCGCCGAGTCGCGCGTCGCCTCGGGCGGCGAGGTTCACGGCCGCCTCGTCCGGCTGGCCGCGCTCTTTCCGGACGCTCCCGCCCGCGCCTCGGACCTCTTCGACGATGCCGATCGGACCGCGTTCGACGCCGCCGTTCGCCAGGCGCCCGCTGAAATTCGCGTCGCCCGGGCCCGGGCGATCGCGGGACGCGATTCCAAGGAGGCGTCCCTTCTCCTGCGCTCGCTCGGTCCGGACGTGCCGGTCCGCTTGCGCGACGAAACCGCCGACGCGTGGCTTCAGGCGGGGAGCCCGCGGGACGCGAAGCGCCTTCTCGCCCTCGCACCCGAGGGCCCTCCGGACGAGGCCGAGGCGCTCCACCGGGCCGCGCTCTCGTGGCTCGTCGAGACGCGTCTCATGGGCGTCCCCGAACCCCGCCGGGCACGTCGCAGCCGCCCGGCGCCCGCCACCCGGCCCGTCAAGGCGCGCACGCCAGTCTCCGAGAGGGAGAAAGCGGCCGCCGGCGTCCGGCTGGCCGCCCTCGACCCGCTCCTCGGCCGCCCGCTCACCGAAGAGGATCGGCGCCGGCTCCTCGAGGGCGGGGTCCGTCTCGCCTGGAAGACCGCGCGCGCGGACGACGCGCGCCGCCTCCTCGTGCCGCTTCTCACGCTCGACCCGACGACGGACGCGGGCGCGGCGGAGTGGTTCGCTGACGGCTGGGCTCTCTATACGGGCGGCGATTTCGCGGGAGCCGCGCGCCTTTTCGACGAGCAGATTCCCGCGTACCGCGGGGCGTTCCTGCGCCGCCGCGCGACCTATTGGTCCGCGCGGGCGCACGAGAAGACCGGCGACACGAACACGGCACGAGCGCTCTACGCCGGCCTCGTGCCGGGCACCGTTCCCGATCTCTACGGGCGCTGGGCGGCCGCCGCGCTCGGTGTCACTCTCCCGGCCGTGCCGCCGGCGCTGGCCGTTCACGAGGGCGACGAGGCGCCCGGAGAGGCTTCGTTGCCCTCACGCGAGCTGCTCCGCTGCGGATTCCCCGGGCTCGCCGAGGACGCCGCCGAGAGCGAAGGCTCGCTCGACGCCCTCTTCGCGGGCCGCGCGGCCTCGGCGCGGGGCGACTATCGCCGCGCTGCTTCGGTCCTGAAGCGGCGCTATCCGGAACTCGGAACGCCCGAGGAAGGCGCGGTGCCGGCCGAAGCGCGCGCGGCCTACTACCCCCTGGCGCATGAGGCCCGGATCGCCGAGGCCGCGCGGGCCGCGGGCGTACCCGCCTCGCTCCTCTTCGGCCTCATTCGGCAGGAGAGCGTTTTCACCGAGGACGCAAAGTCGCGAACGGGCGCCCTCGGCCTCATGCAAGTCATGCCCGCGACGGGCCGGTCACTCTTCAAAATGGAGAATGGCAAGGGGCGCCCCGACCTCGCAGATCCGGAGGCGAATCTTCGTCTTGGGGCGCGTTATCTGAGGCAGCTCCTCGACATCTTTCCGGGCGACACCGCTGCGGCGCTGGCCGCATACAACGCCGGACCGGGGCGCGTGCGCGCGTGGAAGAAGGCGTCCGGCCTCGCGCCCGAGGACGAATTCCTCGAGTCCATCCCGTTCTCGGAAACCCGTTTCTACGTCAAGCGCGTCCTGTTCTTCCAGAGCGTCTACGCGTCGCTCTACGAACTGCCGCTCGACGCCGTGTCGCCCGCCCTGTCTCTGCCCGCGGCCGGACCCAGCCCCTGAAGCCCGATCACGGCTTCTTCGGCGCCGCGCTCTTCAACTTCGCAAACGCCGCGAGGGCCGTCGCTTTTGCGGCGAAATGGTCGACGATCGGGGCGGGGTAGCCGGGCGGCGGAGTTTCCAGCGTCCACGGCGCGTGGAGGTCGCCCGGCGCCGCGGCGACGTTCGCAAGCTCCGGAATCCACCTCTTCACGTAGGCCGCATCGGGGTCGAACTTCCGACCCTGCAGGACGGGATTGAAGATGCGGAAGAAAGGCTGGGCGTCGGTACCCGAACCCGCCGCCCACTGCCATCCGCCGCTGTTCGAGGCCGGATCTCCGTCGGCGAGATGGCGGCGGAAGAAGCTCTCGCCGCGGCGCCAGTCGACGCGAAGGTCCTTCGTGAGAAACGACGCGACGACCATCCGCACGCGGTTGTGCATCCAGCCTTCCGCGAGGAGCTGGCGCATCCCCGCGTCCACGATCGGATAGCCGGTGCGGCCCGCCGCCCACGCCGCGAAGAGGAGGTCGGCCTCCTCGCCCGTGCGCCAGGGGAAGGCGTCGAACTCCGCCCTGAAGTTCTCCGTGAGAACGCGCGGATGGTGAAAGAGGATGCTCGCGTAGAACTCCCGCCACGCGAGCTCCTTGATGAACGTCTCGACGCTCTTTCGTCCGGCTGAAGGCGCCGCCTTCCAAATCTCCTTCGCCTCGTGAAGAATCCGGCGGATTCCGATCGTTCCGAAGCGCAGGTGCGGCGAGAGGCGCGACGTGCCGGGGAGATCCGGCCGGTCGCGTTTCTCGGCGTAGTGAAGCAAAGCGGACTCACGAAACGCGTTCCAGACGCGCCGGGCCTCTCTCGATCCGCCCCGCGGGTTGTCGGGGGCCCCCTCTTCGCGGAGGCCGCGCGGCCTGTCGAGCGGGATCGACGGAAACGATGCGGCCAGGACCGCGTCCGGCGTCGGGACGCGGCCCGGCTCCGGAGCGGGCGCCTCCTTGTCGCGTTCCAGCCAGCGGCGGGAGAACGGCGTGTAGACGGTGAAGGGCTTGCCCGCCTCCGTCGCGAGCGCGTCCGGGGGAACGAGGAGGAGATCCTCGACGGCGTGGAGCGCGATGCCCGGCGGCTCCAGCGCGGCACGCGCCGAAGCAAGGAGCTCGTGCCCGTGCGGTTCGTGGTCCGCATGCGTGAACACCGCGTCCGCGCCCGTCTCCCGCGCGAGCGCCGCGAGCGCTTCGCCCACCGGTCCCTTCCGCACGACGAGACGCGAGCCCTTCGCGTCGAGGGCCGCCGCGAGCTCTCGCAGCGATTCCGCGAGGAACGCGAGACGCGGCGGCGAGAAATCTTCCGTCAGGTAGTGGTCGTCGAGGACGAAGACCGGAACGACGCTCCCCGACGCCCGCAGCGCCGCGTCCAGCGGGCGGTTGTCGTCGAGGCGGAGATTCCGTCGGAAGAGGACGAGGCCGGGAGGGGAGGTCACTCTGGACCTACGCCAGCGCCCTCCCGGGAGTTTTCGCGGCCGACTTGCGGCACGCGGAGCAGAGGCCCCGTATCTGGTGGGAGTGCGACGTGGCGGCGAAGTCGTACTCCTTGCACACGGCTTCCTGCCGCTTCTCGATTGCCGCGTCGATGAACTCGATGACCTTCCCGCACCCCGAGCACACGAGGTGATCGTGGTGCTCGCCCTTGCGCAGCCGCTCGTAGCGGTACTTTTCCTCGTTCAGCCTCACGCGCCCCACGAGGCCGCATCCGTGCAGGAGCTCCAGCGTGCGGTAAATCGTCGCGCGGCTCACCTTGGTGCCGCGATCGCGCATGCGGATGACGAGATCCTCCGCGTCGAAGTGCCGGTGCGTTGAAAAGATTTCGTCGAAGAGGGCCGTCCGCTCGCGCGTGACCTTCAGGCCCTTCTTTCTGAGGAAGTCGTCGAAGACCCGCCGTTCGTCTGCGTTTTGATTCACCCGGTAAAGATATCAGTCCGCCCGCCGGACGGGAATCCCAAACCGGAAGACCGCCCGAAGATCGAGGGCCGGGGGCTGTCCGGGGATCTTCCGGGCTGCCGCGGCGAGCCTGGCGAGAACGCCTCCCCGGTCGAGCCGAGGATCCTCGGCGACGAGAGCCAGGGCGGCGCCGGCCACGAGGGAGGCCGCGAAGGAAGTCCCCCCCGCCTTCTCCCGGGTGCGCCCGTCCAGGGAAGGCACGACGAGCGGCACGGAAGGAGCGAGGAGATCCGGCTTGAGGAAGCCTCCGATGAGACCCACTCTTGGACCGTGGGCCGGGCGCTCCGCCTCGACGTCCCAGCCGCCGACGCCGATCGCATGGGGTGATGAGGCGGGCGAGACGCACGCCCCCGCCGGATCCCATCCCGCGGCCGCGACGACCACGATGCCCCGTTCGTCCAGGGCCCGGACGAGCGACGGGACCTCGCTCCGGTGGCCCCGCGTCTCGGGATCGTCCCCGAACGGGCAGAGGACGACGCGGATTCCGTAGGCGCCTCCCCGCGCGACCAGCCAGCGGAAAGCCCGCACGATCGCCTGCCTCGGGACGCGTTGTCCCTGACCCACTTTCACGAGCACGACCCTGGCGCGCGGGGAGGGCGAGACGAGGCCGCTTCCGTGGCCGTCTCCGGCCGCGAGCAGCATCGTGCGCGTCCCGTGCTCGGCAAAGGACCTCGGGTCGCCGTAGCGGAACGGCACGACGCGTCGGCCCGTCGCGTCGCGGCACGCGATCACGCGGCGCGAGGGAAGGTCGGGGTGCTTGACGAAGCCGACGTCGAGAACGGCAAGGGAAGGGCGCAACGACAAGGGGCGGAGTCTACCTTCAGGGCTCCCGGCTAATATTCTCGAAACAATGACTTTCGAGGCGGTCTCGCCCTTGATACCCGAGCGCATCGACCACTACCGGATGGTGCGCCGGATCGCGCTCGGGGGCATGGCCGAGATCTTCGAGGCCGTGGACGAGAAGTCCGGCCGCACGGTTGCGCTCAAGAAGATCCTGCCCCATATCGCGACGGATCCGGACTTCCTCGACCGCTTCTTCCACGAGATCAGGATCCAGATCTCCCTCAAGCATCCGAACGTCGTCGAGCTCCTGGACTGCAGCCCCATTCCTCAGCACGCCTATATCGTCATGGAGTTCGTGGACGGCGGCGAGCTGCACTCCCTGCGGCGGCAGTCCGGCCGTTTCCCGTGGGAAATCGCTCTCTATGTCGCCCAGGAAGCTCTCCGCGGTCTCGGAGCTGCCCACGCGAAAGGCGTCATTCACCGCGACATCAAGCCGCAGAACATCATGTGGACGCGCGACGGATGCGTGAAGATCGGCGACTTCGGCATCAGCCACGCAGCGCATCTGACGCGCCTCACGCACACGGGCACCGTCGTGGGCACCCCCGCGCACATGTCGCCGGAACAGGCGCGCGGCGAGGAGCTGGACGCGCGCTCGGACCTCTTCTCGATGGGAACGGTCCTCTACGAGCTCCTCTGCGGCTACAACCCGTTCACGGCCGACTCCATCGCCGCCTCCCTCCGCCGCGTGGCGGAGATCGAACCGGACCTGCCCTCGCTTCTCGACCCGTCGATCCCCCCCGGTGTCGACACGTTTCTCCGGATGCTGCACGCCAAGGACCGGGCGCGGCGCTTCGCGAGCGCGGCCGCGGCGTGCGATGCCCTTGCGGCGCTTTATGAGCGGGAGGGTGTCACGCGGCCCGGCGTTCTCTTCCGAGAGTTTCTCGAGAACCCCGCGGCGTTCGTCGCCGAACGCAACAGGCGGCGCGCCCGAGAATCCACGGCGACCGCGGAACGGCTCTTGAAGGACCGGAATGCGCCCCCCGAGGAGGCACTCTGGGCGGCCTACCAGACGGTCGCCTGCACGCCGGACGACCCCGCCGCGCAGACGCTTCTCCGCACGGCCGCGCTGCGCGCCGGGCAGCGCGAGAAACCCCTCGACAACGCCAAGATCCGCGAGCTCGAGGAAGCCCTCAAGAAGGACCCCGACAGTCTCGTGCTTCTTCTCCAGCTCGCGAAGCTCTACCGCCTCGAGCACGACTTCCTGAACCTCATGCGCTTCTTCCGGAAGCTGCAGACGCTCGGACCGTCCGACGCGTACACGCGAGGACAGATCGCGTCCCTGCTCTCGGGAGGCGAGTCGACGCCCGGATTCGCGACTCGAGCCGTGCCCCTCGCGGCGGGCGGCACGCCGCGCACCGTGCCGGTCATCCCGCGCGAGGAGTTGAGCCGCGCGGGTCTCCTCGCGGCGACCGGCATCGTCATCCTCGTGGCCGCCCTGGGGTTGTGGTGGGAGAAGCGAGCTCCGCGCATGCCCTCGGGAGAGCGCCTCTCCGGCCCCGCCGGCGCGCCAACGCCCGTCACGCTGCCGATCCGCGGCGGGGACGCGGCCGCGCTCGAGCATGTCCGCGAACGCGGGGCGCTCGTCGAACGCGAGAACGGGGCGGCCGCCGCACTCGCCTTCTACGAGGAAACCCTCGCGGCGACGACGCAATCCGAATCGCGCGTCGTCGTTCTTTCTCTCATCGCCGATCTCGCGCTCAAGGCGCAAGACAAGCCGCGAGCGACGAAGGCGCTCGACGCGCTTCTCCAGATCCCCGCCGCCCGCCCGGAAGCGCTCATCCGGAAGGGAGACTTCCTCCTTGCGACGGGGCAGGGCGATGCCGCGGATCGCCTGTTCGAGGAGGCCGCGCGGGTGAACGATCCGGCGGTCAGCATGCCGGCGACGCTCCGGCTCGCGCGCGGGGCCGAGAGATCACAGAACACGGTTCGCGCGACGACCCTGTACGAGGAGATTCTTCTCAAGGCGCCCGGGTCCACCCACGCCGACGAAGCGCGCCTCTCTCTCGCGGTTCTCTACAGGGCCGAGGGGCGTCTCGCGGACGCCAGGCGGCAATACGAGGACGTCCTCAGGAACGAGATGCCGGCGGGCGAGATCCGGAAGGCCGCCGAGGCGGGGCTCAAGGCGCTCGAAGGCGCTCCCGCCGCCGAGGCCCGGCCGTGAAATCGCATCGCATCATCGGCGAGTAGATGGCGCCCGGAAAAAAAGGGGGCCCCGAAGGGCCCCCGGCAAGGAAGCGGGATCGGAGAGCGAAAGCCGCGCTCGGCTACCTGCCGCTCGTGCTGTGCGACGCGGGCGTCACGGTGGTGTTCCACCAGGTCCCGCCCGGACCGTAGTACTTCAGGAGCTGCGTCGCGAGGGCCTTGTCGAAGTCGCTGTTCCAGACGGCCGGCGTTGCGTCCATCCCGAGGCCGAAGACGTTCACTTTCGTCTGGTGGCACGAGACTCCGCAGGCGTTCGGCATCCCGCCCGCCGACTGGTACTTGAGCGTCAGCTCGGGAGGCGTTGCCTGGAAGGTGTGCGAGCGGACCGAGTAGTCGCCCGTCGTGTTGCCGGGCGCGATGCCCGCGCGCGGCATGTGGCACTCGATGCAGCGCCCGAGACCCATCATCCGCTCAGGAGCGTACGGGTGCTTCGAGTGCGCGGCGACCGCCTTGCCGATCGCGTCCACGTTCTTGGCGTAGTCCTGGACCATCGCGACCGTAACCGCAGCGAACGGCCCATGGGTCGCGTGGCAGCTCAGGCACAGCGTGTTGTTCTCGGCCGCTGTCTTGATCGTCGCGGTTCCGTTCGTGCGGGACGAGACGAGCTGACCGGGGCCCGTCGCCTGGTGCGACGTGTGGCACTCGCTGCAGACGAGCTTCTCGTAAGGGTTCGTGTAGTGGATCGAAGACTTGACCGCCATGAACTCCATGTGCGTGGATTTGGGCGTCTTGCCGTCGGGCCAGTAGGAGGTCCCCGGATCCGAATAGAAGGCCGTCATGTCGGTGCCCGGCGTCCATTCGGTCATCGTCTGGTCGTTGTAGGGAAACGAGAAAGTTTTGTTCGGGGTCGATTTCAGGCGCGAGTGGCATCGCCCGCAAACGTCCAGCTGCTGAGCCGCCGTGAGCTTGGCGGGGTTGACGATGTTCGTGCGGTCCGCACCGTTCAGGAGGTGGTTGCCGCCGGGGCCATGGCAGGCCTCGCAGCCGATGTTGACCATCTCGACGTTGCCGTCTCCGTTGTAGTCGAAGTAGGACGGGTCGTCCGCGTTGTAGAGGGTCGCGAAGTAGGGCGTCATGACCCACTCGCCCTGCACCTTCTCGTACTTGCGGATGCCCGTCGTGTGGCAGCCCGCGCAGGTCTCGAAGCTGCCGCCCGCGGGCGCCGCCACGATCTGAGCGACCGTCGGAAGCGCAGGGAGCTTCGGCTGGTTCGACGCGTCGTACATGGCCTCGATGCCGTCGGATTCCCACTTGCCGGTGGAGCCGCGGAACAGGATGCCGCTCACGTAGTTGCCCCGGCTCCAGCCGTTCGCGCCGTCGGCGGCCGGGATCTTGACGAGGAACCGCTGCAGCCACGAGCTGTCGGTGGGTTCTCTCCACTGGCGAACCGCAACGACCTTCATCTTCGTCTGGCCGATCGTGATGAAGTACGTGCCGTTCTCGACGGCCAGCTTCGGCGCATTCGGCTTGTACTTGTCGAAGTTCGATGAGATCGCGTTGAAGTCCATCCCGTCGATGAAATCGTCCTTGCCGTTCAGGTTCGCGTCCGCGACCACGCCTTTCTTCGCGACCATCGAGTTCAGGACGCGCGGCTGGACGAGCGCGAACGCGTGCTGCGTGTCGAGAAACGTCTTCTTGTCCGTGTGGCAGGCAAGACAAAAGGTGCTGCCGATGTAAACGCCCCTGGCGACGTCCGCCGCCGAGTAACGGCTGAGGAGGGTCTGCCGAAGGCTTCCGGTCTGAATGATTCTCTCGGCGCTGACGGGCGCCGGTTGCGAGCCCGCTACGACGGGTTTCAGGTCCGCGGCGCCAAGCGGTAGCGCCACGAGCGCTACGGCGAGCGCCCCTCTCGAAATGCGTTTCATACAGCTTCTCCTTTGTTGTTCCTCGTAAGTCGAGGCCGACTGGATTGCGGTGGCAGATGGGGCGGTGAGAGCCTCCGAAGCCGGCGAAAGTCACACGACCGCCGGAAGGCGAGTGGACTACGCCCCCGATGCAAGACATCTAAAACATGTGACTAGAGAGAACAAGTCACATGATTAAAATGCATCAGGACAACAGAAAACCGCTGTAATTTTTTTCGATTTAATTCAGCGATGTTGGCGATCCGCAGCTCTTTCTAGAGAGGCATGGAAATTGCCCGTCGCAGAAAGATGTGGTCAACCTGCGCCGGGGTCTCTCCAGCCCTCGGCCTCGAGTCCGAGCGCGATGAGCGCGTCCGCGAGGCCCGCCGCTTTCGTCGCGTCCTTCCCGAGGCTCTCGGCGAAGCGCGCGCGCACCGACGCTTCGCGGGCCTCGTCGCGGATCGGCCGGCCCGTCGCATTCTTGATCTCCGCGACGCGCCGGCAGAGCTCGAGGCGGCGCGCGGCGAGCGCCGCGATCGAAGAGTCCACGGAGTCGATGGCCCGCCGGACGCGCTCGACCGAGCCCGTGCGCCCCGGGAGGAGTCCGAACTCGTCGAGGAGCATCTCGAGGTCGTCCGGCAGAAGCGCCTGGGGCCCGTCGCAGAGCGCGGACTCGGGCGCGTCGTGGACCTCGATCATCAGCCCGTCGACGCCCGCGCCCCACGCGGCGCGCGCGAGGCCGGGCACGAGCTCCTTCCGCCCGGCCGCGTGCGACGGGTCGGCGAGAAGCGGCAGGTGCGTCAGGGACCGCGCCGCGAGGAGACCGCCGAGGTCGAGCGTCCCGCGCGTCGCGCGTTCGAACGTCCGGATCCCGCGCTCGCAAAGGAGAACGTCCTTGCAGCCCGCCGCGAGGATGTATTCGGCGGCCGAGAGCCATTCTTCGACCGTCGTCCCGAAGCCGCGCTTCAACATCACGGGCCGCCCCGCGGCACCGGCCTCCTTCAGGAGGTCGTAGTTCTGGCAGTTGCGCGCGCCGATCTGGAGCACGTCAGCGAGCTCGGCGACGGGAGCGACCTGCGCCGGCGCCATGACTTCCGTGACGATCGGCAGGCCGACCGCGTCCCCCGCATCCCGCAGCCACCGGAGGGCGGTGAGGCCGTGCCCCTGGAACGCGGACGGCGACGTGCGCGGCTTGAAGACGCCGCCCCGGAGCGCCGTCGCTCCGGCGCGTGCGACGGCTTTGGCGAGGCGCATCACCTGCTCGGGCGACTCGACGGCGCACGGGCCCGCGATGACGGCGCGCCGTCCTCCGCCGACAGCGAACGCGCCGACCGTGACGACCGTCGCCTCGCGCACCTCCGTAACGCGGGGAGCCTCCTTCAGGCGCGGCGGCGGCATGTGGTCGGGCGCGGGGCCGAGCCAGACGAGCGTCTCCCCCGCCTTCGCCGCGAGACCCGCCGCCTTCGCGAGTTCGAGCGGGGGCACGGTCGCGAAGCCGCCGACCGACGCACCGGGGCGGCCCGGCAGCATGAGGATCTCGGCGCCGGCATCATGGAGGGCCGCCGCCAGGCGAGTGCCCGAGAAGAGGAGCACGCGGACGGAGGGCGGGGCGCCTCCGGCGTGAGGCCGGCGCGCGACCGTCCAGAAGCGTGTCGCGTTCGGCTTCACGTCCGAGACGTCCTCCTCGAGGACGACGAGGCCCGCCTCGAGCGCCGCCTCCTCCGAGCACACCGCCGCGCGCGCCCCGCCCAGCTCCGCCACGCGCCGGGCGGCGAACGCCGTGTCGTGCGTCTCGACGGGGACGGCATCGCAGCGCGCGAGGAGGCGCGCGCACTGCCGGAGGACCGGCGGCTGCGAGTGGATCTCCTTCACGTCCTCTTCGGCCACACCGGGCGGCGCCGCGAGGACGAGACGCACGGGAATTGCGATCTCCTCGCGGACCTCGAGCGGAACGCCGCCGGCTTCGAGGACCCGGGAAAGGGCCTCCAGCGGCTCGACGACGGGGCCGGCGCCATGCGTCGCGGCGGGGAGGACGGCCACGTCGATCTCGCCCGCGAGAAGCGCCCGGAGGAGGCGGTCGAACGTCGCAAAGCCGAGCGGCCGGCCGGCGCGCGCGGCCGCGCGCGCCGAGAAGGAGCCGGGCTCGCCCTGATAGCCCGCGAGGGCCCTCTCCCGCGTCGCCCCGCGCTCTTCCTCTTCCTCCCCGGTCTCCGGCATGTCGACGAATCGTCCTACCGTGAAGCGTCCGCCCGCGTCGAAGCCGGCTCTTTCGTCACTTTCGCGTCCTCGACGACGACCGGGTACTGATAACCCGCACCGAAGTCCTTCTCGACGTGAACGACTCCCTTCACGACGACGACGTCGCCGACGATCGCCGGGTCGTTGGACGTCACCGTCAGGTCGTCGTCCTTCTTCTCGCGCGAGCCCGAGCCGTCGCGGATGTGGTACCAGTTCCGGCCCATGATTCCGCCGTTCGCCTTCACGACCTTGCCGCGCACCGCCACGATCTTGTCCTTCAGCTTCGCGCGGTCGGCGAAGACCTGCGCGATCGTGTACGCGTCCTTCCCCTCGGCTTTGGGGACCTTGACGTCCATGGCGTCGGCCTTCCCATCCGACACGGCGGCGTGCGGAGAGGCCACCTCCCCGCCCTTCGACGCGTTGGCCGGGGCGCCGTGCGCCGACACCGGAGCCGGAGCGGCTCCGGCCTTGCCGCCTTCGAGGGCGCCGAACACGATGTGGTCGAACTTCCGGTTCAGCGTCTTGCTTTCGAATCCGTCCATCGCCATCGCGTTCACGACGGTGACGCGCTCGCCCTTCTGGACCTTTGCCTTCGTGATGGCGGCCCAGGTTTCGCCGCCGCTTTCCGTCTTGAGACGCATGTACGTGTAGTCGGAGGCGTCGAGCGTCTCCTCGACGATGCCCGTGACGCTCGTGAGCGCCGGCTGCGGAGCCTGGGGAACGGCTGACGCGGCCGAAGCCGCGGACGAAGGGGCGGGCTTGGCCGCGGCGGTGGCGGCGGGCTTCTGGCCGCAGGCGGCGGTGAGGGCGAGCGCGAGGACGAGAACGGTTCGGCGCATGGGTGAGTCTCCTTCTTTCGAACCGCTGATTTTGCCAGAAGGAGAAGAAAGGCCGCCCGGAGAGGGCGGCCCTCGGATTCCGCGCCGCGGACCTTCGGGGCTCAGGTCTCGAGGAAAGACGAAACGGCCTGTCGCCACTTTTCCTCGGACAGGAGAACCGATGGCGGCAGGACGAGTTCGCCGCCATCCGCCGCGGCGAGCCCGAGCTCACCTTCGAAGAAGCGCGCGAGGCGCGCCTCCTCGCTGCGGAACCACGCTCGTGCGTCGAGGCCAATCGGAAAGCTGCGGTACGCGTCCGACGCCGGACGGACCAGGAAGAGCCATCCCTTCTCGTATGGGGAGGAACGGAGAAGGGTCGGGTGCGCCCCGACGCGGCTGTTCACCGCCACGATCGTACCGGTCACCGGAGACGGAATGACGGCCGTGCGGGCGCCGCACGCGATCGTCGCCGCGGGAAGGCCCGCGGCGACCATGCTGCCCGGAACCGGCAGGCCGACGGCCGTGACGTCGTGCACGAGGTGCCCCGCGAGATCGTCGAGGCCGACGCGCAGGCGGCCGCCGCCCGCTTCGTCGATCCATGCGTGCACGGGCGTGTAGCGCCGGTTCTCCGCGAGGAGGAGCCCCTCGACTTCCACGAGCCCGAGGCGGCGCGCCTTCAACCACAGGATGGCCCGTTCCGCCGCGTGATAGATCCCCCAGACCGCGAGGACGGGCACGAGGGCGGCGGCGACGAAGGCGACGAGGAGGAGGAGCCGGACGAGGAGGCCGGCCAGGAAGATCGCGGTTCCCGTGAGGAGCGCGAGGAGGGCTTCCATGATGCTCACCGTTCTCACTTTCCGCCCAGGAACCGGCGGGCCATCTCATCCCAGTGGTCCGGGTCGAGGGCTCGGGCGATGCCGTGGACCGGGGTGCCGCCATCCTGCAGGACCACTCCGAGCTGAGGCGTGAGGCTCTGGGCGAGCTTACCGGCGGCGGCGTCCAGGAACCGGCGGGCTGCCTCACCGGTGAAGAGGTTCTTGAGGTTGCCGGTCAGCCAGCGCGGTTCGACTTTCATGAGCCAGCCGGCGCCGTACGGGTCGCGGAGCGCGCCTTCGGGGTGCGCCCGCGCCGCTTCGTTCACCGCGACGACGTGGCCGTCGATCGGCGAGAGCACGTCGAGCTCCTGGCCGCCGGCCACGAGGGAGAAGGCCTTCTGCCCCTGCCGCACGGGCGCCCCGATCGGAGGCAGGAGAACCTGGTCGAGGGGGCCGACGAGCTTGTGCGCGAAGTCGTCGAGGCCCACGTCCACCGTTCCGCCCTCGGGGCGCGCCCAGGCGTGGCCGGCGTGCAGGTGGACGCCGTTCGGAACCTGGAACCAGCCGAACCCGAAGGCGTGGGCCGGCGACTCGCCCTGGACGAAACGCCAGAAGGGAACGAAGAGAATCAGGTAGAAGATCGCGAGGCCGTACTCGAGGGCCTTGGCGGTATAGGGGTTGAGGAGGCTGTGTTCGTTCATGGTGTTTCTCTCTTCCTTCTCTTGACGCTCAGTGCGCGCCGCGCCAGTCGGGGTGTTCGTGGACCACCGGCATGCGGTTCACGATCCAGCGGAAGATCAGGACGCCGATCGTCACGATCGTGAGCGACGTGACGATCTCTCCCGGACTCGGGACATAGCGATCCGCCACGTTCCAGTTGAAGGCGATGAGCGAGACGTTGAACCGGTTCAGGACGACGCCGAGAACCGTGAGGAGCCCGGCCACCCGCGCCAGCCGCGCGCTCTGACGCCGCGCCGCGAACGCGAAGAGGAGCGACGGCAGCAGGATGAAGCCCAGAATCTCGAGGAGGTACCAGGCCCCCCAGCCGGTCGCGAGAAGGTCGAAGCGGCCGCTCGCGACGAGACCCTGGAGGCGGATGAAGAAGTACGCGAAGAGGACGACCGCGCCGCCCTTGGCGAGCCCCAGCGTGATCTTGTCGAGGTCGACGGGAGCGGCCGGATCCAGCTGGTCGTGGAAGGCGCGGTGCGAGAGAGCGCTCTCGACGATCACCATGCCGATGCCCGCCGAGATGCTCGAGACGAAGAAGAAGATCGGGAGGAAGGGCGAGTACCAGAGGGGGTGGAGCTTGCCCGGCGTCATCAGGAAGAAGGCGCCGAGGGAGGACTGGTGCAGCGTCGAAAGCGTGACACCGAGGACGATGATGCCGATCGTCAAGGAGCCGAGGAGGCGGCGCACTTTCACGAGGCCGAGCCATTCGAGCGCGGCCGGCGCGAACTCGAGACCGAGCACCATCAGGTACAGGAAGACGCACCAGCCGACCTCGTACATGACGGCGGTCGTGCCGGGCGTCAGGAAGAACTGATAGGGGAGTCGCCACGGCTGGCCGAGGTCCACGACGAGACCGAAGAGGACGAGGGCGTAACCGAGGAAGCCGGTCAGGATCGCGGGACGCAGGATCGGCCGGTAGGCCTTCTGACCGAAAATGGTGACCGCGCAGGCGACCGTGTAGCCGCCCGCCGCGAGAGCGACGCCGCAGACGACGTCGAAGGCGACCCAGATGCCCCACGGATTCGTCTGGGACAGGTTCGTCGCCGCGCCGAGCCCTTTCCAGAAGCGGAAGATCATCGTCGGGATTCCGGCGAGGAGAATCACCGCCGCAATCGCATTGGCCGGCGTCACGAGGCTCCTGGCATAGGCGCGAAACGACATCCCGAAAAAGAGGTTTTCTCTCATCCAGGGGCCGCCGAAGAGCGCGGGTTTCAGCGCCTGCTCAGACATGGCCTTCCTCCTGCCTTCCGTTGCCTTCCTGAGCGGCGACTTCGTCGCGGCGCTTCGAGAAGGTGTACATGCCCATCAGAAGCGGCGGCCAGAGCGTGATGACGAAGGGCACAGCCGAGAGCGCGCCGTCGGCGAGCTCCGGATACGACTTCTTCTCGATGCCCGCGGGGAGCGCGAGTGACTCGAACGGCACGTCGGAGATGTAGAGCCAGCTCGTGCCGCCGGCTTCGTCCTCCCCGTAAATCTTGTGGACGTACGCGCCGGGTTTCGTGTAGATGCGCGTCTTGGCCTCCTCGAGGAGGTCGGCGCGTCTCCCGAACTTGAGCGCGCCCGACGGGCAGACCTCGGTGCAGGCCGGCGCGAGGCCCTTCTTCTGGCGTTCGGCGCAGAACGTGCACTTCTTGACGAGCGGCGCCGCGCTTGCGTACTCGTATTTTGGAACTCCGAACGGGCACACGATCATGCAGTAGCGGCAGCCCAGGCAGCGGTCCGTGTGGTACACGACCGGCCCTTCGGGCGTCTTCTCGAGCGCCTTGACGACGCAGCCCGAGGCGCATGCCGGCGCCACGCAGTGCATGCACTGCGTCTTCGCGTAGCGGTCGTCACCGGCCGCGCTCTTCAAGGTGCCCTTCTGGACGACCGTGAAGACCGTGGGGCTCGTCGTACGCCTTGCCGCGAACACGGCGTCGTCGCCGGGCATTTCGGGGTCCGGGAGCGCGTTCGCCTCGGAGCACGCGGCCTCGCAGCCGCGGCAGCCGACGCAGAGGGTCGTGTCGACGAGGACGCCACGGGCGTCCTTCGACGCGGACAGGACCGAAGCCCTGGTCGTCGCCGCCGCGCCCGCCACACCGGCGGTTCCGGCGGCGGCGGCGAGCTTCAGGAGGGACCGGCGATTCAGCTTCATCGCGGCCTCTCTCAGGCGCGGGCCGCGCGAGCGAGCGCGCGGTCGTTGAGGAGGAGGAGAAGAACGAAGAGGAGGACGAGGGGAACCGTGGCGATCATGGGGCCTCCCTCCCGGAGCCGATCGCCGCCACGGCGGGCGGCTCCGTGTACGTGGTGCCCGTCCCGAGCCTCTTGACGGCCTCCTGATAGAGGGGGCAGTCCCCGTACGGGCTCGCCTGGCAGGGGCGGGCCGACACGAGGTGGTCGAGAGGCAGCATCTTTTTCGTCGGGCAGGCGTCGCAATAGAGCATCACGACTTCTTTGAGCAGCGGGCAGGTGGTCGAGGTCTCTTTCATGGCGACACTCGTCACTTCGCAATGCCCGCGCCACCTTTTTCGCCTTTCACGAAAGAGGTGTCAACTGATTGTAGGCAAGAGAGTTGGGCCGCTTTCGGTCGGCTGCCCGCGCGGCCCAAAGCGTTCGGATCCTCAACGGGGCGTTGTTTTTCTCATCAGCCCTGAGAGGGCTCGAAAACGCCGTCGTCCGCGCGTTTCAGCCCGAACTTGTGGATCTTGCTGTAGAGGGTCACGCGGTCGATGTCGAGGATTCGCGCGGCTTGCGAGACGTTTCCGCCCGTGTTCTGGAGCACCGCGGCGATGTGCCGCCGTTCGATCTCGGCGAGCGAGGCGGGATGCGACGGGATCTCCTCCCCGCGAAGGGTGAGGCCGAGATCGCCCGGAAGAAGGAGCGACCCGGTCGAAACCACGACGCCGCGCTCGAGAACGTTGCGCAGCTCGCGCACGTTGCCGGGCCACGTGTGGGCGAGAAGAAGCGCCATCCCCTCGGGCGACACGCCCTCGACCGGCTTCTTCATCTCCACGGCGAGCTGCTCGAGGAGAATGTCGACGAGAAGGGGGATGTCCTCCTTGCGGTCGCGCAGCGGAGCGAGCGTGAGCGTGATGACGTTCAACCGATAGAAGAGATCCTCCCGGAAGCGGCCCTCGGCGATGGCCTTCTGAAGGTCCCGGTTCGTCGCCGCGATGATGCGCACGTCCACCGGCATCGACTCGGTTCCGCCGACGCGCGTGACGCGCCGTTCCTCGAGGACGCGCAGGAGGTCGAGCTGCAGCTTCGGGCTGATGTCGCCGATCTCGTCGAGGAAAAGGGTGCCGCCGTTCGCCGCGACGAACTTGCCCTCCCGGCGCGCGGCCGCGCCGGTGAAGGAGCCCTTCTCGTAGCCGAAGAGCTCGGACTCGAGCAGCGTCTCGGTGAGGGACGCGCACGACATCGCCACGAAGGGCTTGTCGTGACGCGGGCTTTCGGCATGGATGGCGCGTGCGAGAAGCTCCTTGCCCGTGCCGCTCTCGCCGAGGACGAGGATCGTCGAGGGGCTGCGCGCCGCCATTCGCGCGAGCTCGAGCGTGCCCTGCATGGCCGGGGACTTCGTGACGAGGTCGTGAAACCGGTGCTCGCGCTTGAGCGCCTTCCGGAGAATCACGTTCTCCCGGACGAGCGCCTGCTGGGCCACGATCTTCTCCACGAGGAGGCTGACCTCCTCCGGGTCGAAGGGCTTCACGATGTAGTCGAATGCCCCGATCTTCATCGCGTTCACCGCGGTGTCGACGGTGGCGTAGGCCGTCATGATCACGACGGCGGTTTCGGGGCTCTTCTCCTTGACGCGCCGGAGCACCTCGAGGCCGTCGATGCCCGGCATCTTCAGGTCGACGAGGAGAATGGACCAGCGTCCCTCCTCCACGGCCTTGACGCCCGCGAGGCCGTCCGGCGCCGTGCCGATCGTGTAGCCGTCCTTCTCGAGCCAGCCCGAGAGGGACTCCCGCACGATCTCCTCGTCATCGACCAGCAGGATCCGCGTGTTCTTCTTGCTCATGGGGTTCTCCGATCTCGTCGACGTTCTCGAGGAAGAGGGCGCGGCACGTCTCGCAGAGGTCCGGCTGCTTGGCGTCCACGTCCCGAAGGCTCGCCGAGCGCGCCATCGCGCAACGGGGACCGCGGCAGTGAAGGAGCCCGAACGTGTGCCCGAGCTCGTGAATGACTTCGGTCCGGAGGCGGATCGGGAAGCGGGCCGCCTCGCCGGGAAGCCCCGCACCGGCAAGGCGCGCGGTCGACACGACGGCGACCGGGCCCTTCAGCTGCGCCTCGCCGAACACGAACGTCAGGACCGGGATGAAGAGGTCCGCGTCCGTCAGGCCGATCAGGCGCGCGGCGCCGCGCGGCCGGTTCGCCGCGAGCCACAGGAGGATGCGATGGGAGGAATGCTGCTTGCGCCGCGCGTCGAACGCCTCGTCCGGCCGGTCCGCGGGCACGTCGAGGCGCGCCGGCAGTCGGAAGACCCTCTCGACGTGAGCGCGCACGCCCGCGAGAAGCTCCGGGTTCGCGGTTCCCGTTCCGATCCACCACAGGGCGACCTCGCTCACGTGGCCGCGGCCGCGCCGCCCTCGGCAAGCGGGAGCCGGATCGTCATCGTCGTGCCCTCCCCGACGCGGCTCGTCACCCGCATCGAGCCTCCGTGCTTCTCCACGATGCCGTAGACGACGGAGAGCCCGAGCCCCGTGCCCCGCTCCTTCGTCGTGAAGAACGGGTCGAAGATGCGCGAGAGGTGCTCGGGCGGAATCCCGGAACCCGTGTCGGCCACCGAGATCTCGACCTCCCGGCTGCCGGAGAAGAAGTGGGACGTGAGCGTGAGCGTGCCGCCCGCGGGAGTCGCATCGCACGCGTTCAGGAGGATGTTCATGAACGCCTGCCGAAGCTGACCGAAGTCGGCGTTCACCTGGCCCGCGCCCTCGAGCTTCTTGACGACCGTGACGCCCTGGATCTGCATCTTGTGCGCCGCGAGAGAGAGCGCCTCCTCGAGCGCGCGCACCGGGTCGAACATCTTCAGCTCCAGCGGCCTGACGCGCGCGAAGTCGAGAAGATTCCGGACGATGACGGTGCAGCGCTCGGACTCCCGCTGGATGAGAGACAGGTTCTTGAGGCACTTCTCGCGCGTCGCATCGTCCGGCGGGCCCGTCTCCAGCATCCGCGTCATGAGCTTCGCGAACGTGAGGATCCCGGCTAAGGGATTGTTGATCTCGTGCGCGATGGAGGCCGAGAGCTGACCCAGGGAGGCCAGCTTCTCACTCCGCGCGAGGACCTCGTGAGCGCTCTTGAGCGCCGCCGTGCGGTCCTCGACCTGGCGCTCGAGATCGCCCGTGAGGTGCTCGAGGTCGCGGCGCGTCCTGGCAAGCGACTCGTTCATCTCGTTGAACGAGTTCGCGAGAAGGCCCAGCTCGTCGGACGAGCGCACGGCGAGCGTCGACGACAGGTCGCCGTGCCCGACGCGCCGCGTGGCCTCGACGAGCTCCGCCACGGGCCGAAAGACGATGCGCCGCGCCGCGGCGCTGACGAGCGCGGCGAGGACGATCACCGCGCCGAGCGCCCCGCCCGCCATGCGCAGGGTCTGCGTGCGCAGGCTCTCGTCGATCTCCTTCAGCGAGATGCCGATGTCGACGACGCCGAGGACGTTCTTTTCGGGAGGGTGGGCATGGCAGGCGGCCGTCGAGCAGGCCGGCTCGTTGTAGATCGGCGTCACCATGCCCAGCACGCGGTGGCCGTTCGCGCGGAACATCCGGCTGCGCGCGGACGTCGTGGGCGCCACGATCGGCTGACCCGCCGCGTGGCACGCCGTACAGGCCTCGGCATCCTTGTCGACCGACGCGCCGATGTCCCGGGCGTTCGTCGAGAACATGATCCGGCCTTCCTTGTTCAGGACCCGGACCTTCTCGATCCCCTCGAGGCGGCCGATGGCCTCCATGATCCGGTAGGCGTCGTGCCGCTGGTCCTCGAGCATGAGATCCCGCGTGCTGCTCGCGATCGTGTTCGAGAAGAGAGCGGCCCCGCGAATGACTTCGCCGATCGCGTGCTCCCTCTGGGAGCGGATCGAGAGGAGCGCGAACACCGAGATCGTCGCGAGCGAGACCGCCGCCGCGGCGCCCGTCAGCTTGAACCCCAGGTGCCGGTGGAACGGGATGCCGAACACGGCTTCCTCCAGCCTGAGCATCCGGCAACCCGGGGGACAGTCCATCCCCCATTTGAACTAGTGGGCCGCGGCCGGGAATGGCCGCCCGCGCCCCGGTAACCGCCTCCTAGCCGTCGCTCTTCGCGATCAGGAGCCAGGACAGCAGCGTCGACACGACCGAAATGAGGAGCGCGCCGAGGAATGCCGGCACGAAGCCGTCGACCGTGAAATCGATGCCGAGCCCGCGCCCGAGCCAGGCCGCCAGCATGAGCATCAGGGCGTTCACGACGAGCGTGAACAAACCCAGCGTGAGCAGTATGATGGGGCAGCTCACGAGCTTCAGGAAAGGGCGCACGAAGGCGTTCACCAGGCCGAAGACGAGCGCGAGCGCCAGGATGGAGCCGGCCCCGCCCGCGCGAATGCCGGTCACGAACGAAGCCGCGGCCCAGAGCGCGGCGGCATTGATGAGAATGCGCAGGATGATCTTCATGTTGCGAACCTCGGCGAACATTCTAGTTTGAGGACGACGCGTCCGCGACGCGCCGGAAGCGGGACAAAGGAACGATGACCGATCAGAAGTACCGCCAGCGCGGATACAAGGACGCAGAACGGTCCGGAAGCGGCAGTGGTGCGTTCGGCCCCTCGGGCCCGCCTCGGAGCGAGAAGTTCGGCCCGAAGGGGCGCGGCGCCGACAACAACCGGGCCGAGGTCTTCCGGTGCAAGACCTGCAACGAGAAGAACGACCCGGAAGTCGGCCTCGAGTCGCTCTGCCGGAAGTGCAGCGCCGCGCTCCACGCGTGCGCGCAGTGCCGGTACTTCGACGGCGCGGCGCCGGGGCAATGCCGGCAGGAAATCCCCGCGCCCATCCCGGCGAAATCAAAGGCGAACTCATGCGCGCTCTACGCGCCCACGGTGTCGCTCGATCTCACCGGCACGAAAGCCGGAGGCTCGCCGGACGGCGCCCGCTCGGCGTTCGACCAGCTCTTCGGGAAGCGCTGA
>JARXKK010000031.1 GCA_030278895.1 Acidobacteriota bacterium | reverse complement strand
TTCTTTGAAGGGGAAGAGGGCGCTGGGAACGCCTGCGTACGGAGCCTATCAGTTTGCGGTGGGTGGCGTCGTTCCGGCCTCGGGGGCGAGCACTTTCGGGGCCATGGGCACCGGAGCGCCCTCCAGGGTGAGGCGGACGACCTCGTCCACGTCCTCGACGAGATGGAATTCCATCACGTTTCGGATCTCCTCCGGGAGGTCGTCCAGATCCTTCTCGTTCTCCTTCGGCAGGAGGATCGTCGTGATCCCCGCGCGGTACGCCGCGAGGAGCTTCTCCTTGATGCCGCCGACGGGCAGCACCTTGCCGCGGAGCGTGATCTCTCCCGTCATCGCGAGGTCCTTGCGGATCGGAATCCGTGTGACGGCCGAGAGAATGGACGCCGCCATCGTGATGCCCGCCGATGGGCCGTCCTTCGGGATCGCGCCCTCGGGGATGTGGACGTGGATGTCCTTCTTCTCGTAGAAATCCGGTTCGGCGCCGTAGAGCTCCGCGCGCGTCCGCACGTACGTGAGCGCCGCGCGGGCGCTTTCCTGCATGACGTCGCCGAGCTGGCCCGTCAGGACGAGGTTGCCCTTGCCGCGCATGAGCGTCGTCTCGATGTGCAGGACGTCGCCGCCGGACTCCGTCCACGCGAGGCCGGTCGCGAGGCCGATCTCGGCGGTCTCGCCTTTCTTGTGGAGGCGGTACTTCGGCTTGCCGAGGTACGACGCGAGGTTCTCGGCCGTGACCGTGAGCGGCGTCTCGGCATCCTTGCCGATGATCTTGCGGGCGATCTTCCGGCACACGGAAGCGATCTCGCGCTCGAGGCTGCGAACGCCCGCCTCGCGCGTGTACTTCTCGATGAGGCCGTAGAGAGCCCCGTCCTCGAAGACGGCCTGATCCGCCTTGAGGCCGTTTTCCTTGATCTGCTTCGGCACGAGGAACTGCTTCGCGATCGCGACCTTCTCGTTCGGGGTGTAGCCCGAGAGCGGGAGGATCTCCATCCGGTCCTTGAGCGCGGGCGGGATCGGGTGCACCACGTTCGCCGTCGCGATGAACATCACCTTAGACAGGTCGTACTCGGTGTCGAGGTAGTGGTCCACGAAGGAGTGGTTCTGCTCGGGGTCGAGGACCTCGAGGAGCGCCGACGACGGGTCGCCCCGGAAGTCCATCGACATCTTGTCGACCTCGTCGAGGAGGAACACGGGGTTCACCGACCCCGCTTTCTTCATGAGCTGGATGATCTGGCCCGGGAACGCGCCGATGTACGTGCGGCGGTGGCCGCGGATCTCGGCTTCGTCGCGGACGCCGCCGAGCGAGAGACGCACGAACTTGCGATTGAGCGATTTCGCGATCGACTTCGCGAGCGACGTCTTGCCGACGCCCGGAGGGCCCGCGAAGCACAGGATCGAGCCCTTCGTCTCCGTGACGAGCTGGCGCACGGCGAGGAACTCGAGGATGCGCTCCTTCACCTTCTCGAGGCCGAAGTGGTCCTCGTTCAGAATCTTCTCGGCGCGCTTGATGTCCTTCATCTCGCGCGTCGCCTTCTTCCACGGCACCTGCACGAGCCATTCGATGTAGTTGCGCGAGACGGTGGCCTCGGCGGAAACGGTGGGCATCGCCTCGAGCCGCTTCAGCTCGGCGAGCGCCTTCTCCTTCGTCTCCTTCGGCATCCCGGCTTTTTCGATCTTGGCCTTCAGCTCCTCGAGCTCGTCGGACTTCTCGTCCTTCTTGCCGAGCTCCTGGTGGATGGCCTTTATCTTCTCGTTGAGGTAGTACTCCTTCTGGGCCCGCTCCATCTGCTTCTTGACCTTGTTGTTGATCCGCCGATCGATGTTGATCTTCTCGATCTCGATCTCGAGCAGGTCCTGGAGTTTCTGAAGGCGCTCGAGCGGGTTCACCGTCTCGAGAAGCGTCTGCTTCTCGGCCGTGGCGATGGACGCAGGGAGATGCCCCGCGAGCATGTCGGCGAAAGCCTCGGGGTCGTCCATCTTCAGCGACGAAAGGAGACCCTCGAACGCGAGGTGGTGAGAGAGCTTCGCGTACTGCTCGAACACGGAAAGGACCTTCGAGAGGTAGGGCGCGAGCTCCTCGGCCGTGGCCCCGAGCGCCCTGGGCTCGAGGCGCTCGACGGTGACCGCGAGGTGGCCTGCCCCGGCCGTGAAGGCGCGAATGCGGCCGCGGACGACGCCCTCGACCATGACCTTGATGTGGCCGTTCGGGAGCTTCAGAGACTGAACGACCGACGCGATGACGCCCGTCTCGTGGATGTCGCCCGCAACCGGCTCGTCGACCTTGGGATCCTTTTGCGCGGCCAGGAAGATCCTCTTCTCGGACGACGCGAGGGCGGACTCCAGCGCCGCGATGGACGACGCGCGGCCCACGACGAAGGGCGCCATCATGCGCGGGAAGACGACCATGTCGCGGAGGGGAACGAGCGGAAGTGTCCGGGCGGCCGACGCGAACGGCTCGATGGAGGTTGGTTCGCTCATCCCGCCTTCCGGAGCGAGAGGATGGGCGCGGCGCGGCGGAGCACGACGTCTTTCGTGATGACGCACTCCTCGATCTCCTCCTCGGAGGGAACGCGGTACATGACGTCCAGCATGATTTCCTCGAGAATGATCTTCAGGCCCCGCGCGCCGACGTTCCGGACGAGCGCTTCTTCGGCGATCTGCTCCAGGGCGTCGTCCGAGAAACGCAGGTTCACGTTCTCGAAGTCGAGAAGCGCCTGGTACTGCTTGATGAGCGAGTTCTTCGGTTCCTTCAGGATCGAGACGAGGGCCGGGCGGTCGAGGTCGTGCAGCGTGGCGACGACCGGAACCCGCCCGATGAACTCCGGAATCATCCCGAACTTGATCATGTCCTCGGGGTGCACCTTCTCGAGGATGTCCCCGGCGCGCTTTTCTTTCTTGGACACGATCTTCGCGCCGAAGCCCATCGACTTCTCGGTGAGGCGGCGGCCGATGATGTCCTCGAGCCCCACGAAGGCGCCGCCGATGATGAACAGGATGTTCGTCGTGTCGATCTGGATGAATTCCTGGTGCGGGTGTTTGCGGCCGCCCTGCGGGGGCACGTTCGTGACGGTGCCTTCGAGGATCTTGAGGAGCGCCTGCTGGACGCCCTCACCCGACACGTCGCGCGTGATCGAGGGGTTCTCGCCCTTGCGCGCGATCTTGTCGATCTCGTCGATGTAGACGATGCCGCGCTCGGTCTTGTCCTTGTCCTGGCCCGCGGCCTGGTAGAGCTTCAGGATGATGTTCTCGACGTCCTCACCGACGTAACCCGCCTCGGTGAGCGTCGTGGCGTCCGCGATCGTGAAGGGCACCGACAGCATCCGCGCGAGCGTCTGCGCGAGAAGCGTCTTGCCCGTGCCCGTCGGGCCGATCAAAAGGATGTTCGACTTCTGGAGCTCGACCTCGAGCTTGCGGTTCTTGTCGAAATAGTCGATCCGCTTGTAGTGGTTGTAGACGGCGACGGCCAGCTTGCGCTTGGCGGTTTCCTGCCCGACGACGTACTCGTCGAGGAACTCCTTGATCTCGCGCGGCTTCGGGAGCTTCGTCTCGGGCTTCGCCTGGTCGAGCACGCGGTCCTCGGCGATGATGTCGAGGCAGATGTCGACGCATTCGTCGCAGATGTAGACCGTCGGCCCCGCGATGAGCTTCTTCACGTCCCGCTGGGACTTGTTGCAGAAGCTGCAACGCAGGACGTCGCCCGTACCCGTCTTCTTCGTCATGCCGGAATTGCCTGCCTTTTCGGACCGGGAGCCATCTTAACGCCGGTCCGACATCGGGAACAAACCGCGGACTCCGGGCATTCCCGGCGAGCCGCACCCCCGAACCTACCCTATTATCCCGACTCCACGTGAGGATGTCTTTCCCGGCGCGCGCCGCATTCGCGCTCTCGCTTCTGGGCTTCGCCGGGCCTCTTCACGGAGAGGTCCCGCCCGAGGCCGCGCCCGCCCGCTTCCGCCTCTTCCCCGAGGAGCCCCCTCCGCCGCCGTCGTCCGTCCGGGCTTCCGCGCCGAAGCCCCGGAAGCGATTCTGGATGGCGGCCGGGGAGCTGCTCGGACTCGAGGCCGCTTCCTGGGCCTTCGACCGCTACGTCGCGAACCAGGACTACGCGCGCATCTCCTGGGGCACGGTGCACGACAACCTCGACGCCGGCTTCACGTTCGACAGCGACAAGTTCACGACGAACCAGATCGGCCATTCCTTCGGCGGCAGCTTCTACTTCAACGCGGGGCGCTCGAACGGCTTCGATTTCTGGGAGTCGACCCTCTTTGCCGCGGCCGGCAGCGCCATCTGGGAGATCGCCGCCGAGACCCAGGGGCCCTCGCTCAACGACCTCGTGAACACGACGCTCGGCGGGGCGGTCACGGGCGAGGCCACGTACCGGCTCTCGCAGATGCTCCTCGACGACCGCGCCCGGGGCGGGGCCCGGTTCGCGCGCGAGGCGCTCGCCGGAATCATGAACCCGTCGCAGCTCCTGACGCGACTCCTCACGGGAGAGCTGTCCGCGGTGCGCCCGGAGCGGGGCGACTACGTCCAGCCGTCGAGGTTCGTCGCCGAGCTCGACTTGGGCTGGCACCACTACGTGTCGAGCACCCGCGCGAATCCCGACCTGGCCTTCGTCAGGGCGGCCATCCGGTACGGCGACCCGTTCGACCGGTCCGTCTCGAAGCCCTTCGACGCATTCGATCTCGGGATCGACTTCTCGTGGCCCGGCACGAATCTCACGCGGGTCGAGGTTCGCGGCCTCCTCGGCGGCTGGGACCTCGATCCGGGTTCCCCGGGCGCGCGGCACGTCATCGGCATCTTCATGGACTTCGACTACACGAACACGGACACGCGCTCCTTCAGCTCGCAGTCGTTCCGCTTCGGGCTCCTCTCGATGCGCCCCCTCGGCAAGGGCGTCGAGCTTCGCGCCGAGCTCCTCGGCGCCGGCGCACCCCTCGTCGCGCTCCGGAACGACCATCTCGGCGAGAGCAGCTATCTCGTCGGGCGCGCTTACGACTACGGCGTCGGGGCCGCCGTCTACAGCGCGGTCCGGTTCCGCCGGAAAGAGCTGGATCTCGTGACGCTGACGTACTCGCTGTTCTGGACGCACACCTCGAACGGCATTGCGCGCAACAGCAGCATCCAGTCTTTCCGGGCAGAGGCCCGCGTTCCCGTCGCCGGCCCGTTCTCGGTGGGAGGCTCGTGGTCGTGGGGCAAGAGGATCTCGACCTACGACGACTTCGACACGTTCCGCACGGACGCGACGCAGGGGCGGGCGTTCCTGTCGTGGACATTCCGGTAGAAGCCTTCGTCAGGCGATCTTCGTCCCTTCGCGCCGGCGGATCACGAGGTCGATGAGGCCGTACTCCTTGGCCCCGTCCGGCTCGAAGATGTTGTCGCGATCCGTGTCGCGCGAGATCTTGTCGACGGGCTGACCCGTGTGGAACGCGAGGATCTCGTTCAGGCGGTGCTTCGTGCGCAGCATCTCGCGGGCCTGGATCTCGATGTCCGAGGCCTGTCCCTCGGCACCGCCGTGCGGCTGGTGGATGAGGATGCGCGCGTTCGGCAGCGCCGAGCGCTTGCCCTTGGCGCCGCCCGCGAGGAGGAGCGCGCCCATGGACGCCGCCTGCCCGAGGCAGTACGTCGCCACGTCGCACTTCACGTATTGCATCGTGTCGTAGATCGCGAGCCCGGCCGAGACCGAGCCGCCCGGGGAGTTGATGTAGAGCGTGATGTCCTTCTCGGGGTTCTCGGCCTCGAGGAACAGCATCTGCGCGATGATGAGGTTCGCCACGTCGTCGTTCACCGCGGAGCCCAGGAAGATGACGTTGTCCTTCAGCAGGCGCGAATAAATGTCGTACGCGCGCTCGCCGCGGTTCGTCTGCTCGATGACCATCGGAATCAACATGGGGTTCCTCCGCTTTCCCTGAGTCTAAAGCTCTCAGCCCGCGACGACGGCTTCGGCGAGAAGGAAGTCGAGGACGCGGTCGATCCTCAGCTCCTCGCGCATTCCCTCGAGACGCTCCGCCTTCACGACCGCGGCCTTCAGCTCGGCGAACGTGATGCCCATCGCCTGCGCGCGGCGCTTGAGCTCGGCGTCGAGCTCGGTGTCCGTGACCGTCACGCTTTCCTTGTCGCCGATGGCGTCGAGGACGAGGTATTCCTTCACGCGGCGCTCGGCGGCCGGACGCGCTTCCTTGCGCAGCTCGTTCCAGTCGACCTTGGCTTCCTTCAGGTCGACGCCTTCGCGCGAGAGATGCCGGGCGTAGTCCTTCAGGGCCGAGTCGATCTCCGACTCGACCATCGTCTCGGGCGCCGGGATCTCGTGGAGCGCGAGGAGGCCGTCGAGAACGGCGCGCCGCCGCGACTCCTTGACCGCCTGCTCCTTCTCACGCTTCAGCGAATCCGCGACCTTCTCGTTCAGCAGGGCGAGGCCCGCGCCCTCGGGGGCGTCGCCCTCCCGAGGCGTCAGCGCGAGGCGCGCGAACTCGTCGTCCAGAGCCGGCAGGACGCGCGACTTGAGCGACGCCAGGTGCACCGTGTAGAGGACGGTCTTCCCCGCGAAGTCCTTGTCCGGGACGTCGGCTGCCCAGTCTTTCTGGAACGTGACCGTGACTCCGGGCTCCGCGTTTCGGACGTGCGCAGAGAGCTCCGGCATCGTGTGCTCGCCCCCGACTTCCACGAGGGTCTTGTCGGCCGCGAAGTCCTTGCCGTCGCCTTTCGGGAACGAGCCCTTGATGTCCACGAGCGCGAAGTCGCCGTCCTTCGCGGCCCGGCCCTCGATCGGCTCGTACGTGGAATGCCCCTCGCGGATCCGCCCGATGAGGTTGTCGATGTCCTCCGCGGTCGGCACCGCGTTGCCGGCGGGAACCTTCAGGCCGCGGTAGTCCTTCGGCTCGACGGCGGGGCGCACCTCGATGTCCACGCGGAACGAGAGCGGCTCGTCGTACGCGAACTTCAGGTCGGCAATCTTCGGCTGGCCGAGCGGAACGAGGTTCTTCTCGCGCAAAGCCTCGGCGACCGCAGCCTGGATCAGGTGCTCGAGCACGTCGTTCTTGACGTCCTCGGCGAAGCGCTTCTTGATCATGTCCGGCGGGACCTTTCCGGGCCGGAAGCCCGGGAGGCGGACCTGCTTCGCGAAGGCCTTCACCGTGCGGTCGGTCGCCTTGCGGACGTCTTCGGCGGGGACCTCGAACGTCAGGACCTTCTTCGTCGGGGACTCATCGACATACGACGTGATCATGGGAACGCTACCCTTCTCTTGTTCGTGTGCTTTCTCTCGTGCCCGAAACGATGGTGCGGGAGGAGGGAGTCGAACCCTCACGGGTTGCCCCACGGGATCCTAAGTCCCGCGCGTCTGCCATTCCGCCACTCCCGCGGCGCGGGCCGCCAAATCTAGCACGCGGGTCCTCCGGTGACGAACGCCTGCTAGGCTTCGGCACGCATGCTCGCCTCACAGACGGCGGAGGACGGCGCGCGCACGGCCTCGACTCCTTCTCGCCGCGCCCGACTCGTGGCGGGAGCGCTGTATGCCGGCCTCCTCGCGTTCGCCTTCATCGGACGCGCGGTCATCTCGTCGGACGGAGCCGAGGTCCTCTCGGTCACCCTCGGGTTCTTCGTCACCGGCCGTTTCGAAGCCGCGATGCTTCCGACCACGGACGTCCTGCCCATTCCCCTGCTGCATTCCCACTACGGGTTGTTTCCGTCTCTCCTTCCCCTGCCGTTCATGGCCGCGGCCTGGCCCCTGAGGCACTGGCTCGGCGCGTCGGTCCTCGACGGCGCCGTCGCCCTCACGTGGGCCCTGGGAGCGCTTCTCTCCGCTCTTGCGTTCACCCGGCTGGCGCGCGTGTTCCGCCCCGATGCTTCGCCGCTGTGGGGTCCCGCGTTCCTCGCCGGCACCTTTCTGTGGCCCTACGCGGCGGACTCGTTCTTCGACCCCTACTCCGGAGCTCTCTTCGCGTTTTCCGCCGAGCGAATCCTCGGCGGCACGGCGCCTCGGAGAGGACGTCTCGTCGTCGCAGGACTCTGCTGGTCCGCCGCCTGCTGGCTGCGCCCGATCCTATGGGTCACGGCGCCCGTCTTCTTTCTCGCCGGCCTGCTGCGCGTTCGCACCCGCGAAGATTCGGGACCGCTCGGCCTCGCACTCGCGTCGGGGCTTGCCGCGGGCGTCGGGGTCGCCCTCGCCGTCAACTGGGTCTACCAGGGCTCGCCGCTCCACTTCGGATACGTCCTGGCCGGCGACCTGCCGTTCTGGTCCCCGCTCGGACAAGGACTCTATGGCCTCGCGTTCGGGCCGGGGCGCGGTCTGCTCTTCTATGCGCCCCTCGTCGTGCCGGCCGTCTTCGCGTGGCGGCGCCTGACCGGTCCCGCCCGCGTCCTGACATTCGGGATGCCGCTGGTCCTCGCGCTCGTGATCGCGCGCTGGTTCGTCTGGAGCGGCGGCTCCTGCTGGGGCCCCCGGTATCTCCTCGCCGCCCTCCCGGTCCTCGCGGCGCCCGTCGTACTCGCGCCGCTCGTTCTCCGGCGCGGGGCTGTCGTGGCCGGAGTCGCCCTGAACCTCTCGGGCGTCCTCGTCGCGCCGGGCGCGTTCATCATGTACGCGGAGAGTCTCGTCCCGCCCGCGGGCGCGACCTGGCCGGTGCACGGACCCGACCGTGTCTCCGACGTCGCGAGCCTCACGCCCCTGTACGGCCATCCCTGGCTCCTCGCGCGCGCTTTCGGCGGCTTTCTGCCCGCTCCCTGGCTCGCGCAGGGGGCCCGCGAGACGGTGCCGCCGCCCGGAATCCGCGACTTCCTTTCGCCGCTCGTCCTGCGCTCCGCACTCGGCGTGCCGCCGATCACTCCCTACATCCCGAAACTCCTATCGAGAACAGCCCTCGCCTACGCGATCCAGG
This sequence comes from Acidobacteriota bacterium, assembly GCA_030278895.1. Lineage (GTDB taxonomy): Bacteria > Acidobacteriota > Thermoanaerobaculia > UBA5066 > UBA5066 > Fen-183. The sequence continues at coordinate 19,700 of JARXKK010000031.1, read as the reverse complement.
GACGCCCGAAAGAAGCGCGGCAGTTCGCGAACGAAGCGCTCGCCCTCGATCCGCGGGACAGGCAGGCGCGAGAGGTGCTCCTGGCGATCCCGAAGGGGAATTGACCGGCTCCGGTCCGTCAGGGCGTCAGGTACTTTTTCATCCAGGAGAAAACGTCTTCGTGCCACCTCTTGCTGTTGAGCGGCTTGAGGACCCAGTGGCCCTCGTCCGGAAAGACGAGCGCCTCGGACGGGACGCCGTTCGCGCGCAGCGCCGTGAACATCTGCAGGCCCTGGTCGACGGGCACGCGGAAGTCGAGCTCGTTCGTCACGATGAGCGTGGGTGTCTTGATGTTCTGGGCGAAGAGATGGGGCGACCATTTCGCGTACTGCTTCCGAGCGGCCTCGCTCCACGGTGCGCCGCCGAACTCCCAGCCCGAGAACCACAGCTCCTCGGTCGCGAGCGACATCGACTCGAGGTTGAAGACGCCGTCGTGCGTGACGGCCGCCTTGAAGCGGTTCGTGTGGCCGAGGATCCAGTCCACGGCGTAGCCGCCGTAGCTCGCGCCCGCGATTCCCTGCCGCGACGCATCGACGAACGGCATCTTCACGACGGCGTCGAACACGGCGTCGAGGTCCGTCATCACCTTGCCGCCCCAGTCCCCCGAGATCTCGTCCACGAACTTCTGGCCGAATCCCGTGGAGCCTCGCGGATTCGGCGCCACGACGACCCAGCCCTGCGCCGCCCACAACGACGGATTCCAGCGGGCCGACCAGCCGTCCTCCCACGCGCCCTGCGGGCCGCCGTGGATGAGGAACACGACCGGGTACTTCTTCGCCGCGTCGAACATCGGCGGCTTCACGAGCCAGTACTGCACGCGCGCGCCGCCGGCGCCCGGGACCGACAGGCTCTCGGGCGCCGAAAAGGAGACGTCCTTGCGCCACGAGCGGTTTTCGTCGGTAAGAGCACGAGAAGATTTTTCTTCGAGTGTTAAAGAGAAGATCTCCGGCGGAGCGGTGAGGGAGGCTTCGGTGAAAATCAGCGCCTTCGCGCCCGCCTTCACGCTTCCGATCGCGCCGCCCTTCTTCAGGAGCTTCGGCGTGCCCCCGGCGAGGGACACTTCGAAGAGATCTCTTCTTCCCTCCCGATCTGCGGTGAAGTAAGCGGTCTTGCCATCCGGACTCAAGCAGAATTCTTCAACAGAAAGATCCGGTTCTTCGAACACCGTCCGCTTCGCCTTCGTCTTCCGGTCGTAGACGTCGAGGTACCAGCGGTCCGCCTCGAAGCCGGCGCGGCGCTGGGCGCGCACGAGGATCGAGGTACCGTCGGGCGTGTACGCCGGGTCGAAGTCCGCCGCGGCGTTGCCGGCCGTCAGCTTCACGGCAGTCCCGCCCGCGACGGGCACCGTGAAGACGTCCTTGTTCGTGGAGAGCGCCTCCTTGTCGGCGCCGTCCCGGTTCGAGACGAACGCGATCTCCAGGCCGTCGGGCGAGAACGCGATGCCGCCGTCCTCGTAGTGGTTCGGGGGCGAGTCGAAATCGCCCGGCGTCACGTCCGTGACGGCCCCGGTCGCCACGTCGGCGACGAAGACGTGATGGCGCACGTTCTCGCGCCACTCGTCCCAGTGGCGGTAGAAGAGGCGCGTCAGGTGGTGGACCTTGACCGGACTCTTCTCGGCGTCCTCGCGCGTCTTGCGGTTGCAGGCCTCGTCGGCGCAGCCGGGGTACACGTCCGAGACGAACGCGAGCTTTTTTCCGTCCGGCGAGAAGACGAGCGGGTCCTGCGCACCCGCCGCGAGATCGGTCAGCTTGCGCGGCTCGCCGCCGCCGAGATCGAGGAGGTAGACCTGGGCAACGCCGGAGCGCGTCGAGACGAACGCCAGCGTCCTGCCGTCCGGCGAGAAGCGGGGCGCGTTGTCGGCCTTTTCGTGCCGCGTGAGCGCGCGGGGCGGAGCCGACCCGTCGGCGGGAACGATCCAGACGTCCGCGTTGCGCTTGCCGGCGGCGAGATCGGTCGTCGTGCGCACGAAGGCCACCTGCCTGCCGTCGGGCGAAAGCCGGGGGTCGCCCACGCGCACCGTCGTGAGGTTGTCCTCGATCGTCATCGGCCGGGCGGCGAGGGCGGGAAGGGAAAGTCGGGAGAAAGCGAGAAATAGAAGAAGAGGGCCCCCGGCGGAGCGCGGCCGCAGCAGATTTTCTTTCTTACTCATTCTAAGAATCCCCTCTTCCTCTTTGTCTTCGTCTTCTCTTCGTCCGAACAAGAAAAAAGGCCGGCCGCTTTCACGGCCGGCCTGGTCACGAGATGGTGAGCCGAGAGGGACTTGAACCCACAACCCAGAGATTAAGAGTCTCTTGCTCTGCCAATTGAGCTATCGGCCCGTGACGCCCCGGGGTGACCCCGGCGCGGGCCGCGAAATATACCCTCTCGCGGCTGGCGCTTCAAGCGCGCTCTATCGGGGCTTCTTCTTGATGAGCTGCTTGATCTCGTTGTTCCCGAGGGAAGAGGACGCCGCGATGATGAGCGCCGCGTTCCCGGTGCCGATGTCGGGCAGGACGCAGGCGGACGCCACGATGCCGTCGGCACCCGTGACGCCGCGAAAGAGGATCTGCGGAGGCCGGACCGTGGAGACGACGCGCATCGAGACGTGCGCGCCCGGCAGGGGCTTCTCGGTGAGAGACGTCGAGGCCTTCACGGTGATCGTCACGGTCTCTCCGGAAAGCAGCTCGGCGTCCGTCGTGACCGCGATCTCGAGGTGCTCCGAGGCGGCCTCCGAGGTGAGGTAGTCGACGATGACCTGGTCGAGCGAGCGCAGGCCGGCCCCGGACTTCGGCTTCGACGGGCCCGCGGCCGCGGGGGCCGCGACCGAGGCGGGCCGGGGCGGGGCCGCTGGAACCGCGGGCGCCACCGGGACCGCGCGGGCAACCGGCGCGGCAATGACCATTCGGGGAGGCGCGGCAGGAGGCACCGCCATGGCACCGGGGGCGCGGGGCGAAGGCATCGCGAAGATCGGCATGGCCGCGCTCGTCGTCACGCGCAGCCGGGCGGCGGGAGGATCCCCCGGAAACGGCTCGGGTGGCGCCGACAGGATCGCGCTCACGGCGGCGAGCGCCGCCGGCGAGATCTTCTCCGGGTGCGGCAGCGTGTCGTCGGCCCAGTCTGCCGGCGCCTCGCCGATCTTTCCCTTGTCGAGGCGCCCCCGGCGCACGGCCTCGATGACCCGGCGGTGCTGCAGATCCATCATCTCGCGCAGCGCCTTCTCGTCCACCCGGTCGCCCGTGATCAGGGCCTGGTAGGGGCTCTTTTTCGACAGCAGGATCTCGCCGCCCACGTAGACGAGGGACTCCACCACGGGATTCGCGATGCCGCGATCCTCCGTCTGCACGTGAAACACCTTTGTTTCATGCTTCACGTCCGTGTTGAAGCCCGTGATCAAGGTAGTCGGAAATTCTAGCGGATCGGGGCCCTCGGACGGCGGGAAAGGAGCGGGGCCAGAAAACGGCCCGTCGCGGAGCCCGATGCCCTCGCGACCTCCTCGGGCGTCCCGGAGGCCACCAGCTCGCCGCCGCGCGCCCCACCCTCGGGCCCGAGGTCGATCACGTGGTCCGCCGTCTTGACGACGTCGAGGTTGTGCTCGATGACGACCACCGTGTTTCCGCGGTCGACGAGGGCGTGCAGGACCTTCAGGAGCTTCTTCACGTCGTCGAAGTGGAGGCCCGTCGTGGGCTCGTCGAGGATGTAGAGGGTGCGCCCCGTCGCCCGGCGCGCCAGCTCGCGGGCCAGCTTCACGCGCTGCGCCTCGCCGCCCGAGAGCGTCGTCGCGGGCTGCCCGAGATGGATGTACCCGAGGCCCACGTCGTTCAGCGTGTCCGCGATGAGCTTGATGGGGGGTACGTTCGCGAAGACGTCCCGGGCCTGCTCGGCCGTGAGCGCGAGGATGTCCGCGACGTTCAGGCCCTTGTAACGCACCTCGAGCGTCTCGCGGTTGTAGCGCTTCCCGCCGCACACGTCGCAGGTCACGTAGATGTCCGGCAGGAAGTGCATCTCGATCGCGATCTGTCCGCCGCCCGCGCAGTTCTCGCAGCGCCCGCCCTTCACGTTGAACGAGAAACGCCCCGGGCCGTACCCGCGCATGCGGGCGTCGGGCACCTGCGCCATGAGGTCCCGGATCGAGTTGAAGACGTTCGTGTACGTGGCCGCGTTGCTCCGCGGCGTGCGCCCGATCGGCGACTGGTCGATGTCGATGACCTTGTCGAGATGCTCGAGCCCCTCGATCTTCCGGTGCGCTCCGGGCCTGTCGGACGACTCGTAGAACATGCGCGCCGCGGCCCGGTAGAGGATGTCGTTCACGAGCGTCGACTTCCCCGACCCGGAGACCCCCGTCACCGCCGTGAAGACGCCGAGCGGGAATTTCGCGGTCACGTTCTTGAGGTTGTTCTCCGTCGCGCCCGCGACCGTCAGGAACTTCCCCGTGCCCGTGCGCCGCTTCGCCGGCACCTCGATCGCGAGCTCGCCGGAGAGGTACTTGCCCGTGAGCGAGCGCGGAAAGTTCACGAGCTCGTCGGCGTGGCCCTCGCCCACGATCTCGCCGCCGTGGATGCCCGCGCCCGGGCCGAGGTCCACCACGCGGTCCGCGAAGCGGATCGTCTCCTCGTCGTGCTCCACGACGACGACGGTGTTCCCGAGATCGCGCATCGCGACGAGCGTGTCGATGAGCTTCCGGTTGTCCTTCGCGTGGAGGCCGATGGAGGGCTCGTCGAGGACGTAGAGGACGCCCATCAGCTTGCTGCCGATCTGCGTGGCAAGACGAATGCGCTGGGCTTCACCGCCCGAGAGGGTCGCGGACGCGCGCGATAGCGAGAGGTAGCCGATCCCGACGTCGTTCAGGAAGCCGAGGCGGTCTCCGATCTCCTTCAGGATCTTTCCGGCGATCTCACGCTCGCGCGACGAGGGCTTGAAGCCGTCGAAGAACGCCTTCGCGTCTTCCAGCGTTTCCGCCGTGAGGGTGTCGATGGGGCGTCCGTCCACGAGCACGGCCAGCGCTTCGGGCTTCAGCCGCCGCCCCTTGCACGCCGGGCAGGGCGAGGCCGACATGTAGTTCTCGAGCTCGGTCCGCGCCTCTTCGCTCTCCACTTCCTTGTACTTGCCCTCGAGGAGCGGCACGAGGCCCTTGAAGGCCGACGACCAGTTGTACTCGCCCTTCTCGGACTTCCACTTCCACTTGATCTCCTTCGCGCCCGAGCCGTGAAGGATGACGTCCTGCACGTCCTTCCCGAGCTTCTTGAACGGCACGTCGAGAGAGAACTTCATCACCTTCGCGAGGTGCTCGATCTGCCGGAGCCGCCAGTTCGCCGAGCCCTGCTTGTAGAGCACGATCGCGCCCTCGCGGATGGACTTCGAGGTGTCCGGGATCAGCCGGTCCGGGTCCACCTTCTGGACAGTTCCGAGTCCGCTGCATCCGGGGCACGCGCCGAACGGCGAGTTGAACGAGAAGAGGCGCGGCGTGATCTCGGTGAGCGACGTCCCGCAGTCGGGGCACGCGTAGCTCGTCGAAAGCGTCTCGTCCGTCGTCGGCCCGTCGGGCGTCGCGCCCACGGTCGCTACCGTCACGAGCCCCTTCCCCACCTTCGTCGCCGTCTCGAGCGAGTCCGTGAGGCGCCGGCGCGTGTCGTCGTCGCGCTTGACGACGAGCCGGTCCACGACCACCTCGATCGTGTGCTTCTTCTGCTTGTCGAGCTCGGGCGGGTTCTCGAGATCCACCATCTTCCCGTTCACGCGGGCGCGCAGGAAGCCCTGCTTGACCATCTCCTCCATCTGCTTGCGGTACTCGCCCTTCTTCCCCCGCACGAACGGCGCGAGAAGCATGAAGCGCGTCCCCTCCGGCATCGCGAGGATGCGGTCCGTCATCTGCTGGATCGTCTGCGCCGCGATCTCCTTGCCGCAGCTCGGGCAGTGCGGCTTCCCGATCGACGCGTAGAGGAGCCGGAGGTAGTCGTAGATCTCCGTGACCGTCCCGACCGTCGAACGCGGGTTCTTCGACGTCGTCTTCTGCTCGATCGAGATCGCGGGCGACAGCCCCTCGATCGAGTCCACGTCCGGCTTCTCCATCTGCTCGAGGAACTGCCGGGCGTAGGCGGACAGGGACTCCACGTAGCGCCGCTGGCCTTCGGCGAACAGCGTGTCGAACGCGAGTGAGGACTTTCCCGACCCCGACACGCCCGTCAGCACGACGAGCGCGTTCCGCGGAATGGTCAGGGAGAGGTTCTTGAGGTTGTGCTCGCGGGCTCCGCGAATGACGATCGAATCCATGGGGGCGCGGATTATGGACCAGCGCGTCAGGCTCCTCCGAGCCTCCTGCCGAGAGCCCCGGGAGCCCCTTGCAGCCCCCGTCCCCACAGCCTCACCGGGTTTCGCCGGAGGAATTCGAGGATCGCGGGCGGATAGGCGCGCCAGGGCACGGGATGCGGGTCGGTAGCCTGGCTGCGGCCGTCGGTCAGGTGGTCCCACTTCGCGACGCACCACCACAGCGACACGTAGCCCGTGCGCCTCTTCACGAGCTCCATGATCTCGTCGAGCGCTCGCGTCCACCCCGCGACGGTCTTCGCGTCGGCGTGCATCCGGCAACCCGCCAGCTCGCGATCGATGAAGCGCGTTCGCGAAGCCGGATAGCGCGCCGCGATGCGCAGCCAGTAGTCGTAGTCCATCGTGTGATGCAGCGAGACGTCGAAGGGTCCGATCTCGTCCCACACCTTCCGGCGGAAGAAAGCCGCCGGCTGCGCGATGAAGCAGGCATCGGCGAGGCGCTCGATCGCATCGGGACGCACCAGATAGGGCGATACGGGAGCTCCTACTTCGTTCAGGTAGCTCGCGCGCCCCCACACGAACAGCAGGTCCGGATCGGACGCGAAGGCCTCGCCCACGGTCGCGAGCGCGCCGGGTCGCAACACGTCGTCGCTGTTGAGGTAGCCGAGAACCTCGCCCGTCGCGTGCGCGAGTCCCTTGTTGATGGCATCGGCCTGCCCGGCGTCCTTCTCCGACACGAACGGCACGCGCTCCTCGTAGGTGCGCAGGACCGTCAGCGTCCCGTCGGTCGATCCGCCGTCCTGGACGCGGTAGTCGAGATCGGGATAGCCCTGAGAAAGCACGCTCTCGATGGTCGCGCGGATGTATTTCCCCTGGTTCAGAGAAGGAGTCACCAGGGAGATCTTTGGCATGCGGGTGCTCATCGGGTGTCGGTGTCTTCGGATTTCTTAGAAGGGGAAGAGGGGAAAAGAAATCGAATGCGGAAGAAATTGAGAAAGAGGAAGGCGGTTCTTGCGGCCAGAGAAAGGGGCCAGAGCAGCTTCGGCCCGTGGCGCCTCCAGATCTCGGCATGCGCAGAAAGCGAGAGGTTGTGCTTCGGGTCTGCCAGCCACGTGGCGTACTCCTTCGCGGTCGGCGCGCCGGCCACCCGGGCGTCGTAGTCGCCCACCTCGTGGAAGAGCATCGCCTGCGGTGCGACGAGGAGTGGGATGCCCGCGCGTTTCGCACGGAGCGAGAAGTCGAGGTCGCCCCACGCCATCGGAAACCGCGCCGCATCGGGCAGCCCGATGCGGTCGAAGATCGCGCACGGCACGTACGTCCCCATTCCGAAGAGCCAGTCGGCCGGGAAGGGCTCCGGCTTCAGCTCCGAGACCGGATCGCCGTGTTGCAGGACGCGAATTCCGCGCCCCCACCATTCCACCGATCCGCCCGCCGACCAGACACGGCCGGGCTCCTGCGCGTACATCACGGAGCTGCCAACGATTGCGCCCGGGTTCGCGTCGACGGCCTCGCCGAGCCTCGCGAAATAGTCCTTGGCGCACGTCACGTCCTGATTGAAGAAGAGAACCGCCTCTTCTCCACGCGATTGCGCCCGCGCGATGCCGAGGACGATCGCTCCCGTCCACCAGACCGGCGTCGTCGTCGGGATCACGTCCAGGCCCGGGAACTCCCGCGTCAGGGCTTCGCCTTCGGCGGCCCCTTCGTCGTCCACGAAAACGATGCGCTCCGCGCCCGCTGCCCGGAGCGAGGCGATCGCCCGCCGCGACGCCTCGACCCGCTTGAACGCGGGAATGAGGACGGCCGGCGGCCTCAGGCCGCGGCCCCCCGCCCGTCCAGCTCGGCCAGCTCGGCTTCCACCATGATCCTGACCAGCTCCTCGAATCCCGTCTTCGGGGCCCAGCCCAGATCGCGCCGCGCCTTCGAGGCGTCGCCGCGCGTCTCGGTGATGTCCACCGGGCGCGCGTAGTTCGGGTCGAGCACAACGTGCTTTTTGTAGTCCAGGCCGACGATCCGGAACGCGGCCTCGCAGAACTCGCCGACCGAGTGCGAGACGCCCGAGGCGAGCACGTAGTCGTCCGGCTTCGCGGCCGAGACGATGAGGCGCATGCCCTCCACGACATCCGGCGAGTAGCTCCAGTCGCGCTTCGGCGTCAGCGTGCCGAGGTGCAGCTCGCTCTGGAGCCCGCGCGCGATGGCGGCGGCCCCGCGGGAGATCTTCCGCGTGACGTAGTTCTCGCCGCGGCGCGGGCTCTCGTGGTTGAAGAGGATGCCCGAGCACGCGAAGATGCCGTACGCGCTCCGGTAGATGCGCACGAGGTTCAGCGCATAGACCTTCGCGGCCGCGTAGGGGTTGATGGGGTTCATCGGGGTCTCTTCGGTCTGAGGCGACTCCTTCGCCTCGCCGAAGATCTCGCTCGTGGCCGCGAGGAAGAAACGGCAGTCCGGAACCACGTGTCGCATCGATTCGAGAAGCCGCAGCGTGCCGAGGCCCGTCGAGTCGGCCGTGTATTCCGGCAGGTCGAAGGAGATCTTGACGTGGCTCTGCCCCGCGAGGTGGTAAATGACCTCCGGCTTGACGGTCCGGAGCACCGACACGAGGCTGCTCGTGTCGGAGAGGTCGGCGTAGTGAAGCATCAGCCGGGACACCGCGCGCGCCTTGACGAGGGCCGGCACGGAATCCAGCCGCGTGCGCTGCATGAGGCTCGACTGCCGGACGAGTCCATGCACCTCGTCGCCGCCCGCCAGGTGAGATTCGGCCAGATACGACCCGTCCTGGCCGGTGATGCCGGAGATGAGGACTCGCGCCATGCGCGACAGTTTGTGGGAAAGTAGGAGGATGTCAAAGAGGCGGAGCCTGCGGGTCTTCGTCGACCTCGCTCCCCTGTCGCCGGACGGCGGCAACGGCGGAGCGCGCGTATTCGTTCTCGACCTCCTGAAAGCCCTCCTCGAACGACCCGGCGCGCACGAGATCAACCTCCTCGTCAAGCCGGCAGCCGAGGCCGTCGCCAAGCCGCTCCTCGCGAAGGGCGCCGTTCTTCACCGGCTCGGCTCCGGTCTCGACGTCGAGGAACCGCGGCGCCTCCTGCGCACGCGCCGCCGGCTCCACGGCTTCTTCCAGCCGCTTCTCGAGCTGGCCGCGCCGGACCGCTCGTCGCTGAGGAGGCTGGGCGCCGACGTCCTCTTCAGCCCGCTCGGCACCGCGGCGTTCCACGAGCCCGACCTCCCGCACGTCGTCGTCGCGTACGACTTCCAGGACCTCGTCTATCCGGAGTTCTTCGACCCCGACGAGCGCCGCCGCCGCATCGGTTTCCGGGGCGATCTCAGGCGCGCCGAACGGGTCGTGGCGATCTCCGAGGCGACGAAGGCGATGGCCATCGAGCGCGTGCATGTGAAGACCGAGCGGGTCACCGTTCTGCCGCCCGTCGCGGGCCCGCTCCGCGCCGCGCTCGACCCGCGCGAAGTGCTGAATCGCCTCGACGGGCTGGACCTCTTCCGCGCGGATTTCGCCGTTTATCCCGCGAACTTCTGGCCGCACAAGAACCACGAGCGCCTTCTCGAGGCGGCGGCGCGGGTCGTGCGCGAGGAACCCGACTTCCGGCTCGTCCTCTGCGGCGCCCTCGACGAGAATCGCGAAAAGCTCCGCGGCCGCATCGAGGCGCTGGATCTCGAGACGAACGTGCGCCTCCTGCCCTATCTCGACGACGCGGACACGACCGCCCTCCTCGAAGGCGCCGAATTCCTCGTCTTCCCGTCTCTCTTCGAGGGCTTCGGCCTTCCCGTGCTCGAGGCGATGGCGCTCCGGACACCCGTCGCGTGCTCCGACCTTCCCGCGCTCCTCGAGGTCGCCCGCGAGGCGGCGCTCTTCTTCGACCCGGAGGACGTCGCGGGCATGGCGGCGACGATGGTGCGGCTCGGGAAGGAAGAAGAGACGCGAGCCGCGCTTGTGAGGAAAGGCCTCGAGCGCGCGGCCCACTACGGGGGAATCGACGTGGCGGGCGCGTACCACGAGCTGCTCGGCGCGAGCGCCACTCCCACCGACCCCGCGTCTCCCGCATAACCGGAGCATTCCGCGGGCTTCGCGAGGACGTAGCGGTCGGTGCCCGCGGCGTCCGCAAAGACGCCGGTTCCGCGCTCGCCTGCCGCGCCCACGGCCAGCCGGTTCGCGAGGTACGTGTCGTCGCCCGCGAGGTCGAGGAACATCCCGAGCCCCGCGTCCCAGCCGAAGCCGAGGCCGGCGCCGCCCGTTCCCGAAAGGACGTGGCGGTCGTTTCCATCCGCGTCGAGGAGAGCCCCCAGCGCGAAATGCGCGGCCGAGCCCTGCGCGTACCAGACGCCGTCGTACGCGTCGTCCCCCGCGGCATCCACGAGAATCCCCGTCCCGTACCAGAAGCCCGCGCCCTGGCAGAACGTGCCGCACGCGTACGAATCGTTTCCCGCGAGATCCACGAGCGCGCCGATCCCGCCCGCCCACGACCGGCCGTCGGAAAGATCCGCGCGGCGGCCGACGCCGGCGCCCTGCGCGTTCGACGTCGTGGCGCGGCCCTCCGTGCGGGGGTCCGCCTCCCTCCCGGGTCCGGGCTCGCGCACCGCCACGTAAACGTCGTTTCCGGACACGTCCACGAGCGAACCGCATCCGCCCGGGCCGCCGTAACCCTGCCCGGAGTGAAGAATCTCGTAGCGATCGTCGCCTGCGCGGTCGAGAAGCAGGCCCGCGCCGAAAATCGCGGCACCCTGGCCCGCGCTCCCGAGCCTGTAGTCGTCGCGTCCGGCCTCGTCCACCAGCACGCCCACGCCGAGCTGACCCCACCCCTGCGCGCGGGACTCCGCGACGTAGCGGTCGTCGCCCGCGCCGTCCCAGAGGATTCCGATGCCGCCGCTACCGCTCCCCTGCGCGGGCGCGCGCCCCGCGCGGTAGACGTCGTTCCCCGAAAGGTCGAGGACGACGGACACGGGGCGCTCGGGCCACGACGCTGCCGCGAACCCGCCTTCCCAGGCGTCGTCGCCGCCGAGGTCAACGACAAGAAAAAACGGCGCCGCGCCCGGAGCGAGCACGTGCCGGTCGTTGCCCGTGCCCGCGACGCGCACGCGGCCGTGCTTCGTCTTCACCTCCCAGCGGAGCCCCGCGATTTCGGCCGAGGGCGCGCGTGGAAGAGCGGCACGCAGCTCGCGCACGGCGCCCTCCACGGCGCGAAGCGCGGTCAGCGCCGCCTCTGCCATCGCTTCCTGGTCGAGGCCGCGGGCGGCCTCCTCCACGTCGGGCAGCTTCTCGCTTCCGTCGGGCACGACGTCGGCGAGGTTCGCGCGCCGGCAGGCGCGCGTCGCGGTCGCGAGTGGCACGAAGCGCCAGGCGCGGGCCACGCCCTCTTCCGCGGCCGCGAGCGCCGAAAGGAGCCGCGCGACGGGAGCGTGCAGCGCGAGAGGCAGCTGCTTCAGCTTCGGCGCTCGGCAGCCCAGGCGGACGAGCATGCGCGCGAGGTCCGCGTCTCCGGCCGCGGGCGGCGCCGGCCGGAAATCCGGCAGGCGCGGCCTGATGCCCATCTCGTATAGCAGCACGGAAGCGTCGCCGGCTGAGACCTCCGCCACATCGCGGTACCGATCCGCGAACGCCCCGAGCGTGAGCGGGTGAGCGCGAATAGCTGCGACGTGCGGCAGCGCAAAGTCCATCGCAGGGGTTGGCAGTGCGCGATTCGCGGGGGCGAGATCTGACCGTGCCAGAAGCTGACCGAGCGAAAGCACGACAGCCGCCGGCAAGCCCGAAGCCGTGAAGAAAATCATGGCTTCGCCGCCTCGGCGCGCTCCAGCCCGAAGGCCCGCCACGCGGAGCGCGTCTTCGCCGCAGGATCGAGGATGCGAAAACGGAACGGGCGGTACTGGGCGAGATCGTTCCAGAACGCCACCGGGAATGGGCCGAAGCCGATCGACGTCTCCTCCACCGCGAACGCGCCCTTCGCCGACAGCAGGCCCGAGCCCACCTCGTACTCAACCCAGAAGGGCGTCTCGGCGTGAGACGACCCGCTCGAACCGTTCGAACCGCTCCAGGTCAGGCGAATCGTTCCCTCGGCCTCTTTGAAAGAAAGCTGCGCTCCATCCACCGGCACCGCCACGGCGAGCGACTCGGCGTAGCTCGAGACCAGATCCGCGGATGGACGCGCGGCCCCGCCGTATGCCTCGAGGAAGCGCAACCGCGCGCGGGCCTGTTCGCGCGACCACTTCGCGAGGTCGCCTGCAAGAGCCGGCGCGACGGGATCCGATTCCTTTCGGGGCGCGCCCAGGCGCTCGGTGTGGAGAAGCACACCGTCGCCCGCGCCCACGAGCCTCTCTGCGCGCCGGGCTTCGGGCGTCAGGTGCCCGCCCACGGACGTCGAGAAGAAGAGCCTCTTGCGTGGCGACCCGCCCGCGAGCGCCTTCACCAGCGAGACGCCCTGCATCGACTTCGGGCGCGGGACACCGGCCAGATCGAGAAGCGACGGCGTCACGTCCACGTTCTGGGCGAGAGCCGCCGTCACCCCGCCGGCCGGCACGCCCGGGCCCGCCAACACCAGCGGAATGTGCAGCACCTCTTCCGCCAGCTTCGCCTCGCCGCTCGTCGAGGCGTGCCCCACCCAGCCGTGGTCGAGAAGCTCCTCGCCGTGATCCGCCGTGAAGCACACGAGCGTGCGCGAACCGGGCGACCTCTTAGCCAGCGCGGCGAGCACCCTCCCGATCTCCGCGTCCATCCGCTCGACGTCCGCGTCGTACAGGGCGAGGAGCTTCTCGCGATCCCCGGGCGCGAACGCGTATCCCGCCCCCAGCGGCACCGTCGCCGATACCTGCGCGCGCTCGAGGCCGGACGAGCCCTTCACCTTCGCCTCGGCGGCCTCGTAGCCGCCCGCGCCGTACGGAAGGTGCGGCTCGACGAAATGAATCCACGCGAAGAACGGCTCGGGCGCGGACGGCAGCCACTCGGCCAGCGCCTCCGCGCCCACGACCTCCGCGCCCGTCACCGCCTGCTCCGGCAAGCCGAGGTTCCGGTAATACGAAACGGCCGTGAAAAAGCCGTAGTTCCGAAGCGTGAACCCGCGCGCACCGAGGAGGCGTGGAAGCGTGGGCAGCGTCTTCGGCGCCCTGTCGTCGCGGTTCTCGACGCCGTGCGTCGGCGGGTAGAGCCCCGTGAAGATCGAGACCAGCGCCGGCGCCGTCCACGGCGTCACCGTGTATGCGCGCGTGAACCGCGTCCCCTTCCGCGCGAGCGCCGCCAGCGCCGGCGTGCGCCCGCCCGACCAGTCGATCCGGTCGGCGCGGAGCGAGTCGGCCGTGATGAGGAGAATGTTGGGCGGCGGCTCGGCCGCACGAGGCGCCGTCGCGCAGGCAGCGCCGAGCACGGCAAAGAGCGCCGCAGCGCCACGCAGGACCCGCCGCATCAGGTGCTCGGGGTGGACTTCCGGGCGGTATCAGCCATCCGGGAAGAGCGAGCCGACCAAAATGCTAAGACTCTCGAACGGCGGCGCGGAGATATGGCCGGAGGCGCCGAACACTGGTCCCGCGATCATCTTGCTTCGCACGTTCGAGAAGGTCTCGACGGTCCGCTTGTCGGGATCGAGAAGCCAGAGCCAGCCGACACCCATCTGGCCATAAGCGTCCTTCTTGGGACCGCGGTCGAAAGACTCGGTCCCGGGCGACAGGACCTCAGCCACCCAGTCCGGGATGAGCGAAACGGGCGTTGCGTCGAGGTCGGGCCATCCGGTCGTCGAACGCCGCCATCCGGCCAGGTCGGGAGCGAGGCGTGAGAAGGTTTCCAGCGACCGGATCTCTGGCTCGATGACGAACATCCAATCCGCCTGGGCTCCAGAGTCCGTCACGCCTACGGGCCGCCGCAACGCCGCGAAGAGCTCTCCTTGGGTGGCCCCGTGACGAACGCGCGGCCGAGGAGACATCGCGTAGGCGCCGCGAGCGATCTCGGCGACGACCGAATCTGGCTGCGCCTCGACGAGCTTCTCCATTTCGAGGAAATAGGCCGCGAGATCCGGGAATGCCGACATCCGCATTCAGTCTAGCAGCGGCCGCTTTCAGTCTGGCGACGGCAATGCGGCGCCTCACACGCAGTGTTCTCTTGACCTTACACATCTTCGGTCGCATATTCTTTACGTAAAGAGTAAAGAATGAAAAAGACCAGCCGACTCTCCAGCAAAGGCCAGGTGACCATTCCCCGCGAAGTCCGCGCGGCCCTTCACCTGGAACCGGGCGATCTCGTGGCCTACGAGGTGAAAGACGCCAAGGCGATCCTGCGACGGGCGGAGCCATTCGACGCGGCATATCACTCCGCCGTTTCCGAGACTCTCGAAGAATGGGGCTCCGTCGACGACGACAAGGCGTTTCGTGATCTCTGAAGCGTGGGACGTCGTCGTCGTGCCGTTCCCTTTCAGTGAGAGGCCGGGTGCGAAGAAGCGGCCCGCCCTCGTTCTGAGCCGGTCAAGCTTCAACAGAGCCGGGCACACGGCTCTGGCGATGATCACGACACGCGCCCACAGGCCATGGCCCGGCGACGTCGAGATCGAGAGGCTGGAACAGGCAGGGCTTCCCCTTCCGTGCATCGTCCGTTTGAAACTCTTCACGCTCGACAACCGGCTTTTGATGACGCGGATCGGATCACTTTCCCCAGTAGATCGCCGCCGGGTTGCCTCCGCGCTCCGCTCGGTGCTCGTCTAACCCACGAGCAGGTCGTCAGGTCTTCGAACCCCGCCGCGCAGCGGGCAGAAGCCCGAATCCCAGCAGCTTCGCGTTCTTTCTCAGCCGCTCGTCGAGAGTGAGGAAGACCCGACCCGGGACGGAAAAGCGGGCCATCAATGCACTCGAACCGCACTGGTCTCCGCGTAGAGGTTCAGCGGTCACCCCTGTCCTCGTTCAAGAGATCCAGCGCCGAACGTCCTCGAAGAAGGCGCGGAAATTTCGGGTAGACAGACGGGTCGTTGAGAGCGGCCTGAACCAGAAGACCCCGGCGATGAAGGTCCGCGACGACCGGATTGGAATAGGCCGCCGGGCGAATGTTGTCAGGACCTCGCAACTGGGCCACGACCTCGCCCCGATCGGTGAGGAGAATGTCCTCCCCTCGCCGCGCCATTCGGACGTACTCGCTCAGCCGGTCTTTGAACTCGCGGATTCCGACGACTTTCATGTGCCTATTGTCGCCTCACGAGGCTACATTAATTAGGCCAAGCTGAACGAGGATGGCGTGCTCGACTTTTTCCAGGTCGGTGTGACCGAGCTGAACCGGCCGACCCGAAAGACGGGACTTGCTGACGGTGGTGAGCTGGTCGGCCATCGCCTTACGACGCTGGCCTTTGACAGACACGTATGCCTCACTCGGGTAGAGCCGTTCGATGTTCGAGGTGAGCGGAACGACCTGGACCCGGTTGAGAAATTGGTTCGAGGCGTCATTACTGACGATGACGGCCGGGCGCTTCTTTCTCACCTCGCCGCCGACCGCAGGCTCGAAGTTGACCCACCAGACCTCACCGCGTTTCATGCTCGACGTCCACGACGGTGGCTTCTGCCCACTCATGCGCTTCTGCCTCGCGAGACTCGTCTGCCGCCATTTCGCGATAGGCCGCTAAGAGGTCCCGGCTGACGACATGAGGGCGCACCAGGGATTCGATGAAGCGGCTGATCTTGTGGCGACCGATGACCTGGTGGAGACCCGCGTAGACCTGCTCGTCAACCGTGATGGTGAGCTTCTTCTGCATACGTATAGCATACGTATTGCGGATTACGGCGTCAAGTTCTCAGGGCGGCAGCGGGACCACTTCGCGCGCCATCTCGGCGCAAAAGCGGGCATCCGACAAAGCCTGCGCAGCTTGCTCCCGCGTGTACTCCTCCGTCGGAAGGAAGTCGGCTTCGCCGTAAAACGCCAACTCCCTCTCCTTTCGCAGCCACGCCGAAATTGTCGCGAGACGCCGCACATGGGGCCGCACGTGTTCGGGAAGACGACCCTCGCTGGCAACGAGCAGTTCTCCCACGTCGTGCCACTTCGGTGGCTCGACGCCGACCTGCCGGAGGATAGCCTTGAGCATCAGCTCGACGGCCTCCTGCGCTTCGCGCACCACGTCCGAGAAGGCTCCCCTCGAAAGAAAAAGCTCGAGAACCTCGAGTCGGATGAGCGCCTTCAGGAGATAGCTCTGGGCGAGAGATGTCGCGGTCAAAACAGCACGATCTCGTCGCCCGGCTTGTAGTCGGGTTTCAGATCCCAGTACCACGCGTCGTCTTTCCAGATGCGCTTCGAGCCAAGCTTCTCGAGGCGCGCCTTCAAAGCCGCCAGCTGGCCCGCGAAGAAACCGTCGCGGTCGTACAGAAGCCGGCCGTCGTCGAGCATGTCGAGAAACAGCGGGCTGCCCCGCCGTACCTCGGCGGGGGTCTTGAAGATCGGCGACAGCCTGTGTGCGGAATCCGCCGGTCCGCCAGACGCGACCGAACGCTCGACCTCGTCGAACTCACGCACGCGCGGGATTCGTCCGTCCGGAAGCGGATCGCCCACGACGAGAATGTCGACGTCCGAATCGGGCCTCGGCGTTCCCCGGCCCACCGACCCGAAAACGACGAGAGAGACCAGGCGGTCGCCATAAAAGCTCTGGCAGACGCCCAGCAGCCGCTCCAGCAATTGCTCGATCTCGGGAATGCGGACTGCCATTGTTTGATTATCCCCCGTTGCCCGCGGCCTGCGGGCCCTGCCGCCTCCACGGGCTGTGCGGCGACGCCGCGAGCCACGCCGCGGCTCCAAGGATTGCCCCCGCGTAGTTCCCGAAGAGGTCCAACCACCGGAACGTCCGCATCGGGATGAAATTCTGCGACACCTCGTCCGCCGTCCCCACGACGAAGAGAAACATCGCGGCAACGAGGGCGCCGCGCCAGTCGTCTCGCTCCAAACGCACCGCCTCCAGCGTCACGCCCGCGAGAAGGCCGTACTGAATGAGGTGCCACTTCTTCGCTGGGGGTTCGTGTCGATACACGGTGAAGAGGAGCAGAAGGTACACGCCCATGACGGCGGCAAGAGCGGCGAACGCCGGCGCGCGGTTCACGGCGCCCGCGGACCGCGCCCAAGCGCCAAGGCCCGCGAGGATCGCGCCTCCCGCTCCCACGTACCACAGCGTCACGTGCGGCTGCAGGCGCGGCAGGATCCACCCCAGCCACAGCTTCGGCGCGATGGAAAGTGTCGCGAAGCCCACGGCCGCGAAGGCGATCGCGCCCGCGGCCCAGGCGGGACTGCGAAGAATGCCGGGTCGCGCGTCCATCAAGTAGATCCCGCCCCCTATTAACCAGAGGAGCGGCTGAACCGTTAGGCTGCGCCTCTCTCAGGAGCAAACGACACTACCGGCACACGCCGAAGTTCTGGCAGCGACCGGAAATGAGCCTTGAGATGGTCTAGCTCGTGAAGCGTGCTCGCCATGATGTAGTGCTCGTGACAGTGGGGGCAGGAGTACTCGGGTATTCCTTCGACTACGATGAGGTCACGACCTTTGCCGTAAGAGCGTGTGATGAGCCGCCGGAGGACACCTGGGCGACCGCAATTGAGGCAGCGCTGCGCCTCAGGCGAGGAAGACAGTGAGGACGAGGACTCTTTTGGGATCCGCGAATTTGACGACCGCGTACGCCGGGGTTTCGGAGCGGCATTGGCCGAGGACGAGGTACTTGTAATGCCCCGTGTCGGCATCCCTTTGACGCTCGACGATGCGGCCCGAGAGGAGGATCCGCTCGAGGTCTTCGCCCGCGAGGCCGTCATGTTCGAGTTCTTCGAGTGCGTGGATCGTGAGGCCATATTCGCCGGCTCGAATGAGTTCCCGGATTCGTTCCAGGATGCGCCGAGCCACGACGCCATTCTACTTCAGCCGTGGCGCGGCGAAAGTACTTGCCGCGAACACCTCGACCGAGAGCCCGAATATCGTACTCCGCCCTCAGGTCGTCCAGACGTTTTCTACCGTGTTTCCGCGTACTCATGAGCTTCTTTTCGCGTTGCCTTCCTGGCGCTGATGATCCGGATGCGGTCACCCCGGTCAAGATGGGCCACCAGAATAACGCGTTTGCGACTCGATTCGCCAGGCTGGCACGCGGCAGCCCTCACGTACACTTCATTGCGCTCGTGCTGCGACGCTTCCTGCTCCGTTCTCTCGTCCTCGCGGGGCTCATCCTCGCCTGCTTCGCCCACCTCATCTGGAATGGCTGGCACGCGAAGAAGATCGTCGCGGAGAACCTCCCCTACCCGGCCCTCTCGACCGGCAATCGCGACATCGACCTCTGGCATCCAACGGCGAGCTTTGGCCGCGTCTATGACCTGACATTCGCGTGGCCCGAGGAAAAGCCGTGGAGCGTGCCCGCCGGCTCACGTCTCCAGGTCCAGCTCGCGTCGAACGGGCGCACCCGGCTCCTTGTCGTGCGGAACGGTCATCCAAACGACGGCGCTTCGTTGTGGGACACCCTGCGTGGGCGGGAACGGCTCCAGATCGTGGCCGACCGGGAATGGGTGGACCTGGGTCCATTCCCCAGATCCGGCACGCAGCTCGAAGTCCAGGTATGGGGCCTGCTCCCGGGCACGTTCGGCTTCGCGGGGCAGAACCAGCCCGTCACCGTGCACTTTTCCGGATTCCGCATCCGCCGTCCGGATTCGCCCTTGGTGCGGCCCTCGCGCACGATCGTCCGCTACCGCTTCCTCGTTACGGACCCGGTCCCCGCAGGCGAAACGCTCGCCCGGTTCTTCTTCTTCATCTCGTGCAGCTGGGTGCTGCAGGTCACGGGCGTCCTCGCACTGGGGCTCCTCTTCGCGGGCTGGTGGTGGCTGTGGGAAAGCAGGTATGCAAGGGCAGTGGCGTGCCTCGTACCGGCCCTCACGCTCCTCCACGCCTGCTGCCTCGCGCCGTTTCAGGGGGCGGACGAGGCGACGCATTCCGGAACGGTTGAAGCAGTCATTTGGAACCCCGGCCTGGTCGCAACGCCATCCAATTATCCGAAGTCGCTTGAGCGCCTTTACGACGCCATCGGATACGACAAATGGGTTGGATACCCTGACGTCCCGATCCCGGTCGATTCGCCCGAGCGCCGCGCGCTCGTGCGGAGCGTCTCGGGGCTCCGGCTCGCAACGGAGGCCACGCAGGGTGGGCGGATTCTGCCCGACGCATTCCTCATCGATCCTCGAACGCGCGCCCCGCTTTACTACAACGCGTTCCGGATTCCGGGCCCGCTCCTCCGCACGATGAGCGTTCTGGACCGGCTCGAGGCCTACGTCGTCCTGTCCGCAATAGCCTCGCTCCTCCTGTTCTGTACGGGTCTCCTTATCCTCGCGCGCGCGGGTGTCGCCGCACCGATTCAGCTCGCGTACGGCCTCGTGGCGCTGCTCCCGTACTCCGTCGGCGTCGTCGCGAGCTGCTCGAACTACTCGCTCGCGATCGGCATCGGGCAGT
>JARXKK010000030.1:9227-28691 GCA_030278895.1 Acidobacteriota bacterium | reverse complement strand
ACCTCGTGGGCAACCAGCAGGAGATGGACAAGAGCGTCGACTACTTCCAGCAGGCGGTGGCGCGGGCGCCGGACTACGCTCTCGCCTACGCCGGGCTCGCCGAGGCTTACACCCGCCAGGCATTCCTGCGAGGGAGCGGCCGCGCGGAGCCGGCGGCCAAGGCCCGGGCCGCCGTGAGCCGTGCGCTCGAGATCGACCCGGACCAGGCCGAGGCCCACGCCGCTCTCGGACTCGTCGCCTTCTACTTCGAGTGGGACTGGGCGGGCGCGGAGACCGAGCTCCGGCGCGCGCTCGAGCTCAGCCCGGGCAGCCGCACCGTTCAGGGTCACTACGGTTGGTTCCTGACGGCCATGGGCCGCCTCGACGAAGGGCTTGCGCATTGCAAGAAGGCCGCCGAGCTCGACCCGCTGTCGACCGGCCCCATCCACGACATCGCGATCAACTACATGGTCCGGGGCGACCTCGAGCAGGCCGCATCGAACTTCCGCCGCGCGATCGACATCGACCCCAACTGGACCTGGGGATACATCAAGCTGAGCCGGACCCTGGCACGCCAGAAGAAGTGCCCCGAGGCGCTCGCTCAGGCCGAGATCGCCGAGAGGCGGATCGCGGGCGGCGCAGCGGCCCTTTCACGCTCGTGGCTCGGCGTCACCTACGCGTTGTGCGGAGAGACGGCGCGCGCCCGCCAGAAGCTCGACGAGCTGCATGCGCTGGAAAAGACGCAGTATGTCGACCCGGTGACCTTCGCCGACGTGCACGGCGCCCTCGGCGAGATGGACGAGGCGATGCGCTGGTACGAGAAGGCCTGGGAGGACCGAACGCCGAACATGGCCTACGCGTCGATCGGGCCCGGAATCAGCCCCGGGCTCGCCGGCAACCCGCGCTACGAGGCGATCGTCCGCAAGATGAAGTTCCCGGAGCCGGCGCGGTGACGCTCGCGTCCGGCACGAAGGTCGGCGCATACGAGATCCTCGCCGCCATCGGTGCGGGAGGGATGGGGGAGGTCTATAGGGCGAAGGACACGCGGCTCTCGAGAGACGTCGCGGTCAAGGTGCTGCCGGAAGAGCTCTTTGAAGGTGAAGAGAAGAGAGAGCGCTTCGGACGCGAAGCGAAGCTGCTCGCCGCGCTGAACCATCCGAACATCGCGGCTGTCTTTTCATTCGAAGAAATCTCCGGGCGGCATCTCCTCGTCATGGAGCTGCTCGAGGGCGAGACGCTTCGCGCAAAGCTGGCTGGGGGACCGATCGCGCCGCGCAAGGCCGTCGACTACGCGCAGCAGATGGCGCAGGGCCTCGCCGCCGCGCACGACAAGGGGATCGTCCACCGCGACCTCAAGCCCGAGAACGTCTTCGTCACGAAGGACGGGCGCGTCAAGATCCTCGACTTCGGTCTCGCGCGCCAGGCGGAAAAGAAGCTGGCCGAGGAGGAGACGAGCGCGCCCACGGCCGCCCGCCACACCGATCCCGGAACCGTGATGGGCACGGTCGGCTACATGTCGCCGGAGCAGGTGAAGGGTCTCCCCGTCGACAACCGGTCGGACCTCTTCTCGTTCGGCGCGATCCTCCACGAAATGCTATCGGGCAAGGGCGCGTTCAAGCGCGATACCGCGCCCGAATCGCTGACCGCGATCCTGCGCGAGGAACCCGCCGACCTCTCAGGCCCGAACCGCTTCGTCGAACCCGCGCTCGAGCGGCTCGTCCGGCACTGTCTCGAGAAGAGCCCGGAGGAGCGCTTCCAGTCCGCGCGGGATCTTGCGTACGCGCTCTCCACGCTGTCGTCCTCTTCCGGCGCGCTCAGCGGAGCGACAGGCGCCGTCACCTGGGGAGGAGGAACGCGGCGCCGTTTCCCGCTCGCTATCGCGGGGGCCGTCGCGGCAGGTGCGCTCCTCGGCGCCCTTGGTGCGCGTGTCCTCCTGCGGCCGAAGTCCGCCGCCCTGCCCGACTTTCACGTCCTCACGTACTCCGGAAGCGATGGGAGTCCGTCCGTGTCACCCGACGGCAAGACGATCGCCTTCGTCTCGTCCCGTGACGGGACGAGCCGGATCTGGGTCAAGCAGGTCGCGGGCGGCGCCGAGGCCGTCCTGACCGAAGGGCCGGACAACCAGCCGCGCATCTCCCCGGACGGGTCTTCCGTCCTGTTCGTTCGGTCAACTGCCTCCGAGACAGCAATCTACCGGGCGGCTCCCGTGGGCGGCGAGGCGCGGCGGGTCGTCGGTCCCGCGGCCTCGGCCGACTGGTCTCCGGACGGGAAGGAGATCGTCTTCATGCGCGCGAACGCTGGGGCGGGGACGATCGATTCATCCCTCCTGCGGATCGCTCTTGACGGAACGAACGAGCGCGTCGTGGCGACGGTGCACGATCGGCTTCTCTCGCTGCCGCGCTGGTCGCCCGACGGCGCGACGATCGCCGCCCTCGAGAGCCCGGGGACCGGAACGGCCACGCCGAAACTCGTGCTCTTTCCCGTCGACGGCTCGGCCCCGACGCACGTCGAGACGCCGGAGACGCGCGCCGTGCTCGGGTACGCCTGGAACGGGGACAGCCGGCGTGTCGTCTTCCTGAGCGCATCGTCGGATGCCGCCAGCCGCACCCGGACGGCGAAGGTCTTCCTGAAAGACGTCCGGACGGGAGCCTCCCGTGCCGTGCTCTCGGGGATCGACTTCGGCGGCGCCGTCGACGTCTTCGGGAACGGCGCTCTCGTCCTCGTCTCGGCGGCGCGCCGGTCGAACTTGCGGGAGATCTCGCTCGCGGGGGCCTCCGGCCCCGGCCGCTGGCTGACGCGCGGCGGGAGCGTCGATCGTCAGCCGGTCTACGCGCCGGACGGCGAGTGGGTGGCCTTCACGTCGAACCGCAGCGGAAACCAGGACATCTGGGAGCTGTCCACGAAGACGGGCGCAGTTCGCCGGCTGACGGAGGACCCCGCCGACGAGTTCGACCCGTCGTTCACGCGCGACGGCAAGAGTCTCATCTTCAGCTCCAACCGCAGCGGACACTTCGAGATCTGGATGGCGGCCCGGGAAGGCAGCGGGGCGCGCCGCGTGACCGACGACGGGGTGGATGCGGAGAACGCATCCGCCACGCCCGACGGGCGGTGGCTTGTGTACGCCTCGGGCAACCCGGAAAAGCGCGGCATCTGGAAGATTCGCGCGGACGGTACGAACGCGACGCGGCTCGTCGCGGGCCCGGTGATCCTCCCGGAGATCTCGCCCGACGGCCGGGTCGTGTCGTTCGTCACCGTGAGCGGGCCGGACGGGACCACGAGCACGACGGGGGGCGCGAACAGCACGATCGGCGCCGTACGCCTGGAGGACGCCACGCCCGTCCCGTTCGAAGCCGTCGTCTCCGGCGCGATCGCCAACCGTGGGCGCCACCGCTGGTTGCCGGACGGCCGCACGCTCGTCTTTCTCACGAGCGGCGGGAAGGAAATCCTCGGTCTGACGGCCCAGACCTTCGTCCCTGGAACGGACACGGCTTCCTCGCGGCGGCCCGTGGCGGGTTTCACGACGGACTCTCTGACCGAGTCCTTCGGCATCTCGCCCGACGGCTCGCGCATGACGATCAGCGAGTTCCAGGTCTCGACCGGCCTCCTCCTCGCCGAAGGGGTCGACGGCATCGTCGCGAGGCCCGCGCGCGGAGCGAGGCCATGAGCCTCACGGCCGGAACGAAGCTCGGCCCCTACGAAATCCTTTCGCCGCTCGGAGCCGGCGGAATGGGCGAGGTCTACCGGGCCAGGGACACCCGGCTCGCGAGAGACGTCGCGATCAAAGTACTGCCGGAAGAATTCTTTGAAGGTGAAGAGAGCAAACAGCGGTTCGAGCGGGAGGCGAAGATTCTGGCCTCGCTGAACCATCCGAACATTGCTGCGATCTACTCATTCGAAGAAGTCTCCGGGCGGCATCTCCTCGTCATGGAGCTGATCAGAGGCGAAACCATGAGGGAGCTGCTGGGCGAGGTCGCGATGCCGACGAAGAGGCTCCTCGCGATCGCGGCGCAGGTGGCGGACGGTCTCGCGAAGGCGCACGAGGCGGGAATCGTCCACCGGGACCTCAAGCCCGAGAACGTGATGGTCACGGGCGACGGGTTCGCGAAGATTCTCGACTTCGGCCTCGCGAAGCTGATGCGGCCCGAAGATTCCAGTGACGGGACGATGGCGCCGACGATCTCAAGGATGACGGAGCCCGGCGTCGTCATGGGGACGGTCGCCTACATGTCGCCCGAACAGGCGCTCGGCAAGCCGCTCGACTTCCGCTCGGACCAGTTCTCGTTCGGCTCGATGCTGTACGAGATGCTCACGGGGATGAAGGCGTTCGTCCGCGCGAGCGGCCCGGAGACGATGGCGGCCATCATTCGCGACGAGCCGGAGTCCCTCGCGTCGGTCAAGCCGGGGATCCCCTTCCCGCTCAGGTGGATCGTCGAGCGGTGCCTCGCGAAGGACCCCGACGAGCGCTATGCGTCGACGCGAGACCTGGCCCGGGATCTCGCGCGGCTTCGGGACGGCATTTCGGAAGCGATCGGTTCCGCCCCGCCGCGCGGTCCCGCGTCGCCTTTTCCTTCCACCCTCCGGTGGGCAATTCCGGCAGCGCTGATCCTCCTCGCGGGTCTTGCAGGCGTCGCTCTGGTCCGACGGCCGCGGCACGACCCGCCAGTCTGGCAGGCCCTGACGTTTCGCCGCGGAACGATCCTGCGGGCGCGGTTCGCTCCCGACGGGCAGACCGTCATGTACGCCGCCGCCTGGGAGGGAAAGCCTCTTCAGCTCTACTCGACCCGGTTGGACAGCACAGAATCGACCGCCATGCCTTTTCCGTCTGCCAACATCATCGGAATCTCTCGGGGCGGAAAGATGGCGATAACGCTGCAGGGTGATCCACCGGTGCTGGCCGAGGTTCCCCTCGCGGGAGGCGCTCCCCGGGAGCTGCTCTCCGGCTTTGTGGGAGCCGATTGGGTTGCCGGTGAGGAAAAGCTCGCCGTGGTGCGGAAGGACCGTCTCGAGTTCCCGATCGGGAACGTCATTTACGAGCCGGCGACAGGCCACCGGATTACCTCGGGCACGCTGCGCGCTTCTCCGACCGGAAATGCCTTCGCCGTGATCGAGAACGACACGGACGTCGTTCTCGTCGACAGGTCGGGAAAGCGGAAGACGCTGAGCGATGGCTGGGAGACGGTGTGGTCACTCGCGTGGCACCCAAAGACCGAAGAGGTGTGGTTCTCCGCGCGCGCGGCGGGCCGCCTTGGTGTCTATCTGGAAATCCACGCGGTCTCCCTCTCCGGAGAGCACCGCGTCGTCGCCCGGGAATCGAGCCTGCTGATGCCCGAGGATATCCTTCCGGACGGCCGCGTCCTGGTCAAGTCGGCCCAGTTTTCGACGTCGATGATGTGCCTGCCCTCAAGCGGCGTGCGGGAAGTGAATCTCTCCTGGCTCGACTTTTCCTACGCGAGGGATCTTTCGGCAGACGGGAAATGGATCCTGTTCGACGAAGCGGGGGTCGGAGGAGGGTCGAAGGGAATCGTTTACTTGAGGGGAACGGACGGCTCCGGATCCAAGAGGCTCGGCGAGGGATATGCGGTTGCGCTCTCTCCGGACGGAAGATCGGCGATCTCGCTGCCCTCGCTCCCCGGCGACCGGCTCGTCCTTCTGCCCACGGGAGCCGGCGAGCAGAAGGAGATCCGGCTGCAGGGGATGATTTGCAACGACGCGAGATGGTTTCCCGACTCGAAGCGGATCCTCGTGAGCGCCGGCCCGCCGGGTCAACATTCCCGACTCTTCGTCCTGGATCTCGACGGAGGATCGCCCCGCCCCCTGACGCCGGAAGGCTTCGAAATCGGGCCGGTCTCGCCGGACGGCAAGTTCGCCGCCGTGAAGGATCCGAAGGGGGCTGTCGTTCTCTGGCCGGTCGAAGGCGGCGAGCCGCGCCCCCTCCCGGGCACGACGGCAGAGGACTGGGTCGCGCAGTGGGAAGGGACGAAGGGCCTCTACCTCGCATCGGGAAAGGTTCCCGTACGAATCGATCGATACGACCTCACGACGGGAAAGCGGAAGTTCTGGAAGGAGCTGGGGCCGGCGGATACGACGGGCGTTACGTCTCTCTCAGTCGATTCGCTTTTCAGGGTGATCGTGACTCCCGACGGGAAGTCATACGCATATAGCTTCATGCGGGACCTGTCCCAACTCTTTCTCGTCACCGGACTCGAATAGGATGCGCGGCCGCAGGAAATGGGTCTCCCACGGCCTGTCCAACCGCGTCGTGTACGAGGGCCTCCGATTCGGCACCCGGTGGCTGCCTCTGCCGGTGCTCCACGGCATCTCGCTTGCGGTGAACGGCATGGCGATGACGTTCATGCGTGAAACGCTCGAAGGTATCCGCGAGAACTTCCGCGTCGCGCTCGGCGTTCCGGAGCGGGAGGCGCGACGCCTCGCGCGCCGTCTGTACTTCGAATACGGCCGGTCGGTGATCGACGTCTGGCGGCTTAGAAGCCAGGCCTTCGCGCCGAAGGTCACGTCGTTCGAGGCGGACGGCGCCGTTCTCGCCAGCGTCCGGAAGCAGGGCCGCGGCTTTCTTCTCGTGACCGGCCACGTCGGAAACTGGGAGATGGGTGCCGTCACGCTGCGGGGCCACGGGATGACCCCGGCCGTCGTCGGCCAGCCGGAGCTCGACCCGGACGTCGAGGCAATGCGCGTGGGTCTGAGGACGCGCCTCGGTGTCGAGTCGATCGACATCGGATCGTCCATGGCTACGGCGTTTCGCGTGCGCGCGGCGATCGAAGCGGAGCGGGCGGTGGCGCTTCTCGTCGACCGCGCATACCCCGAGGACCAGGTGATGGTCTCCTACTTCGGCCGCTCGACGCCCTTCCTCCGCTCTCCCGCGCTCCTCGCCCGCTTCTGTCGATGCGCCGTCCTGCCCGGCTTTTTCCTGAGGAGGCCCGACGGGTCGTACTTCAACGTCTGGGGCGAGCCAATCACCGCGGACGAGTCGCTCTCTCCCGAGGAGGACGCGCGGCGCATCATGGGTCGTGTGGCCGCCGATCTGGAGGCGGTCGTGCGCGCGTACCCGACGCAGTGGTTCAACTTCTACCGGTTCTGGAAGGAAGGGAGCGCAGCCGGCGCGGCCGCGACGACCGGCTCGGACACGGGCGGACGCGTCCACGCGCCGTAGACCCAGTTCCCGCAGCACCGGCTGCATATCGGGAGGGGCTCTTTCGCGAGCTTTTCGCGAAAGCGGCGGGCGCGCTCTCCGGTCCAGATCTCGCGGAACGGCGTCTCCCGCACGTTACCGATGAAGTAATCCGGGAAGTCCCCGCAGAAGCAGACCTGGCCATCCGGCTCGACCTGAGCGAAGTACCACGCCACGGGGCAGAGTTCGTGACCGAACGTCTTGCTCGCATCGGCGAAATAGTCGGGCACGCTCTCCGCAGGCACATCGGGCACGAACGAGGTCCACGGGCGTCCTCGCGCGGAGTCTAGAAAGCGCCGGCGGCGGAGGCCCTTCAGGAGCTTCACGAGCTCGGTCAGCTGGCGCCCCTTCGTGACCGCGAATTCCGCGCCATCGAACTCGAATCCCTTCCAGGAGCTGCCCGAGACACCGAAGGTTTCGGCCATCACCTTCTCGTACTCCGCGCCGGTCTCCTTTGACACGAACCAGCGAAGCCCGATGTTGACCGTGTCGAGCGGAAGCTTTCGGAGCTCCTCGAGAGCCGGCGCGACGTCTTCGAGGTTGAGCTCGGTGATCGGCAGGATCGCGAGGAGCATCGGTGACGCGGACCCGAGCTCGTCGCGCACGCGGGCCAGGGCCCGCACACCGGCCGCGGCTCGCGCGAAGCTCCCCGCCTGGCCCCGGATGCGGTCGTGGACTTCGGGCGTGCCGTCGATCGAAACCATGATCGAGTCCACGCCCGTGTTGACGAGCTCCTTGGCCATCTCCTCGAGGCGCCAGCCGTTCGTGATGATCGAGCATGTCAGGCCGCGCTTCTTGACCTCCCGGACGAGAGGCAGGATGTCGGGATAGAGCAGGGGTTCGCCGCCGAACAGGCTGATGATGGGCCGCGAGGGTGCGAGCTCGTCGAGAAGACGGACGTAGTCGGAGAGCGCCATCTGGCGGTTCAACCCGATCAGCTCGCGAATCCGGTTTCTCTCCTTTTCACCGTCCGAAGCCGCCGCCTCGGCGCCCGTGCGATAGATACCCGTGTCTCCCCACTGCCCGCACATCTTGCAGCGGAGGTTGCAGAGGTTCGTAATGCGGAGCTGCACGAACGTCGGCAAGGGGAGGTTGGCGGGCCCGGGCGCGGAAAGGTGGTCCATCACCTCGCGGCGCCCCCGCACCATGCGGCCCAGATGCCGGCGCGCGAAACCCGCGAGCTTCAGGCCGCGCCGGAA
This sequence comes from Acidobacteriota bacterium, assembly GCA_030278895.1. Taxonomy (GTDB): domain Bacteria; phylum Acidobacteriota; class Thermoanaerobaculia; order UBA5066; family UBA5066; genus Fen-183. The sequence goes on along the minus strand of JARXKK010000030.1, from coordinate 20,327 downwards.
ACTCACGGCGTCTTCTCCGGCTCGAGGATCCCCGTCGCCCGCTCGAAAGCGCCCCGGCCCCGTATCGCCTGAAGCACCCTGATGAACACCGTGGAGAGATGAAAGGCGAAGATCCCGAGGCGGGCTCCGAAGGTGGGATGGAAGACGCCGCCGCCGAGCATCGTCGTGACGCCGCGTCCGATCCAGGCGTTCGGAGCGGGCGTGTAGAACGTCTCGAGGACGTGCGGCTCGTAGAAACCATGGACGAAGCGCTCGAATCGACGGTTCGCGCCGCGAAACGTCCGTTCGAAGCTTTTGAAGTCGGCCGCGTCGACGCGCCCCTTGCGGCGGAGCGCACGGTCGACCGAGGAGGCTGCGATCTCGGCCGACTGCATCGCGAGGAGGACTCCTGTCGAGAAGACGGGATCGAGGAAGCTGGCCGCGTCGCCCACGAGACAGAAGCCGTCGCCGGAGACGCGGGCCGCCCTGTACGAGTAGTCCGCGATGGCCTGCACGTCCATCGTCCGCTTCGAGCCCTCGAGGAGCTCGCGCACTTCCGGCACCGCCAGCACCGACTCCTCGAAGAGCTGCTCCACCGTGCCCTTGCGCTCCTTGAAGCGGCGCGAGGGCATCACGACTCCGACCGAGACCGAGCCGTCGGAGAACGGGATCAGCCACCACCAGCCATCCGGCGTCGTGACGATGACGATGTCCCCGCCGGTGGGGCCCTCCGCGCGCCTGAAGGTGTCGTAATGCGTGAACGCGGACGAGCGATCGAGAAGAGGGTCGCGCGTGCGGCCGCCGAGATGGCGGGAGAGGAGCGCGTCGCGGCCGGTGGCATCCACGACCACCTTCGCCTCCACGGTGCGCGGCTCGTTTTCCCCTTTCAGGAGCACCTTCACGCCGCGTGCCCTCTTGCCGTCCGCCGTGAAGAGCACTTCCGTCACGCGCGCTTCCTCGAAGACGGCCGCTCCGGATTCCCGCGCGTGGTCCAGGAGGAGCGCGTCGAAATCCGCTCGCTTCACCTGGAAGGAGCTCGGGTGGTCACTGTCGATTCCGTTTGCGAACGAGACCAGGCGCGTGAAAGATGAGCCCTGATGATAGAAGCGGGCGCCGCGCTTCACCTGGGGTCCCGACGCCTCCAGCTTCGAAAGCACTCCGATGCGGTCGAAGAGGGGCATGTTCCAGGGCAAGAGCGACTCGCCGATGTGGAAGCGGGGAAACTTCTCGCGCTCGAACACGACCGTGCGGTGGCCCATCCGGGCCATCAGGGTCGCAAAGGTCGATCCGCCCGGCCCGCCGCCGCACACGACCGCGTCGACTTCGGCGGGGAAGTCCCCGACAGACGCGTTCTCTCGTCCTTGCTCCGTCATCGGCTCACGCGTGATTATCCACAAAGGGTACGCAAAGCTTCTCAAGAGAGATGGGGGAGACCCGTTCGCGCATAGAATCCCGTCAAACATGTGACCCTCACAACCAGCACCCGCGAGGGGACAGCGTGCTCGTCGTCCTCCTGAAGATCGTCCTCGGCCTCTGGCTGCTCCGCGCGGTGAACGCCGCCCTGTCGCTCGTGCTCGTCCCCGATCTCGCGCCGGCGCCGCGGCGGAAAGACGGCTCGCCGTTCGTCTCGATCGTCGTGCCCGCCCGTGACGAGGAACGCGCGGTCGAGACCGCGACCCGAAGCAAGTGCCTGCAGGATGACCCGGCTTTCGAGGTCGTCGTCGTCGACGACATGTCGTCGGACGGAACGCGCGGGATCCTGCGGCGCCTCGAGGAGGAGTTTCCAGGCGCGCTGCGCGTCGTGGACGGCGTCGAGCCGCCTCCCGACTGGCTCGGCAAGCCGCACGCGCTCGACGAAGGAACGGGTGCCGCGAAGGCGACGCGTCCCGGGGAGTGGCTCGTGTTCTCGGACGCCGACGTCGCTTTCGCGCCTGACCTTCTTGCCCGTGCCCTCGCGCACGCCGAGAGATACCGTCTCGAGTTCCTGACCCTCCTTCCCCGGATGGACGCGCGAACGCCCGGCGAGCGACTCATGGTTCCCACGATCCCGGCAGCCGCGTTCTGCTACCTGCCCGGCTGGCTCATGAACGTCCCGTCGGCACGAAACTTTGGAGGCGGGGGAGGCGTCTTCAACCTCGCGCTGGCACTCGACTCGATTTCGCTTCGCATGTACCACGGGTTCCCGGAAATCGTGAAGGGGCTGGAAAAGAACGGCTTCTTCGGGCTGCTCGGCTCGGTCCCGATGGCGGTGCTCGTCCTTCTGCTGTTTTTCTTGGAAGGTGTAATTCCCTGGATCGTGCCAGCCGCAGGAGCGCTCGAACGCCTTCTCGCGGGGGCCGGCGGCGCGCCTGCCTTCTTCACCTTCAAAGAAATCTCTTTCTCCCTCTTCATCCTCCTTGCGATCCTGCTCGTGCGCGGAGTCCTCGATCTGCGGCTTCGCCTCGGGCTGCTGTCGACCGTCCTGCATCCGATCTGGGTGGCATGCCTGACCTGGATCTTCGCGCGTTCGACGTTCGTCAACGGCGTCCGGCACCGGAACGAGTGGCGCGGGCGCGTGAGGGACGCGCGGACTCTCAGGACCTGATCGCGGTATTCTTCCGGTTCATTTCCGGCATTGGAGGATTCGTGGAACGATTCATGGGACTGATCGGCCTTGCCGTGGTTCTGGCCGTGGCCTTCGCGCTGTCCAAGAACCGCAAGGCGATCCGCTGGCGGACCATCGGATGGGCGTTCGCGCTCCAGATGATCTTCGGGGTGCTCGTGCTCTATTGGGAGCCGGGCAAGCAGGGCCTCGAGTCGTTCTCGAACGGCGTATCGCACGCGATCGGCTATGCGGATCAGGGTTCCTCGTTCCTCTTCGGGTGGCTGGCCGGCCCGATGGACCCGCTCGGCGAAAAGACGGGGCTCGGGTACCGCGGAATCATCTTCGCCTTCAAGGTTCTCCCGATCATCATCTTCATCTGCTCGTTCTTCTCGATCCTCTACTTCTTCGGGATCATCCAGTGGATCGTGAAGGGGATGGCGTGGGTCATGCAGAAGACGATGCGCGTCTCGGGCGCCGAGGCGCTCTGCGTCGCGGCGAACGTCTTCATCGGACAGACCGAGGCGCCGGTCCTCATCGCGCCGTACATCGTGACGATGACGACCTCCGAGCTCTTCACGATGATGGTCGGCGGGATGGCGCACGTCTCGGGCGCCGTCATGCTCGCGTACGTCCTCATGGGCGCGCCCTTGAAGTACCTCATCACGGCGTCCGTCATGGCGGCGCCCGGCACGTTCCTGATCACGAAGATCATGTGGCCCGAGACCGACAACCCCGTGACGATGGGCACGGTCAAGATGCAGATCGAGAAGAAGGACGCGAACTTCATCGACGCGGCCGCGACCGGCGCATCCCAGGGCATGACGCTCGTCCTCAACATCGCGGCGATGCTCATCGCGTTCGTCGCTCTCATCGCGATGATCAACGGGTTCCTCGGCTGGGCCGGCGGCCTATTCGGATACCCCTCGTTCACTCTCCAGACCGTCTTCGGATGGGTCATGAGCCCGCTCGCCCGCATTCTCGGGGCGCCGGCGCAGGATGCCGCGACGATCGGCAACCTCATCGCGAACAAGACCGTCATCAACGAGTTCTTCGCCTTCTCGATGTTCAAGGACGTGGTCGGCGGCCTCACCGAGAAGGGCAAGATCATCGCGACCTTCGCCCTCTGCGGATTCGCGAACTTCTCGTCCATCGGCATCCAGATCGGCGGTATCGGCGGCCTCGCGCCTTCGCGCAAGTCCGATCTCGCGCGGCTCGGCTTCCGGGCCCTCCTCGCCGGCTCGCTCGTCAGCTTCATGACGGCCGCGATCGCCGGCATCCTGATGTCCTAGGAGGACAATGCGCATGGACCCCAGGCTCACCTCTGCCGCCGAATGGCTCCGTGAAAGGCTTCCACATCCGCCTCTCGTCGGCGTGATCCTGGGCTCGGGCCTCGGCGACTTCGCCGACGGCGTGGACGAACGGGTCACGATCAGCTATGGGGACATTCCCGGATTTCCCGCCTCGGCCGTCGTCGGGCATTCGGGTACGCTCGTGGCCGGGACCGTGAGGGGCGTTCCGACGGTCGTCCTGTCGGGCCGTGTGCACTTCTACGAAGGTCACCCGATGCCGGCAGTCGTCTTCCCGGCGCGCGTGCTCGGACTTCTCGGCTGCCGCACGGTCATCGTGACGAACGCCGCGGGCGGCATCGACCGGTCGTTCAAGTCCGGCAACCTCATGCTCATCGACGATCACATCAACGCGTTCGGGACGAACCCGCTCGTGGGGGCGAACGAGGAAGACCTCGGGCCGCGCTTCCCCGACATGTCGGACGCTTACCGCAAGGACCTCAGGACGCTCGCGCTCGCGGTCGCGAAGCGCCAGCACGTGCCGCTGAAGCACGGCGTGTACCTCGGGCTCCACGGGCCGTCGTACGAAACGCCCGCCGAGATCCGGGCTTTCCGCACATGGGGAGCGCACGCGGTCGGAATGTCCACGGTTCCCGAGGTCATCGCGCTCAATCAGATGGGCGTCGGGGTCCTCGGGATTTCCTGCATCACGAACATGGCCGCCGGAGTCCTCAAACAGAAGCTCGATCACAAGGAAGTCCTCGAGACGACGCAACGGGTGAAGGGCGACTTCGTGCGCCTCCTGACGGCCTTGGTCCAGGCCCTCGGCACCGGGCGCTCGGGCGCCACGGAGGACGCCTTCCGGCCCGTCGCCCGCCCGGCGTCGCGCGCGAAGGTGCTCGGGAAGAGGGCGAAGAAGACGTGAGCGGAGCCCGGCCCCTTTCCGCGGACGAAGAGAATCGCCTCGTCGACGCGGCACGGAAGGCGCGCGAATACGCTTCGGCTCCGTATTCCGGTTTTCGGGTGGGTGCGGCCCTGCTTGCCGAGGACGGCCGGATCTTCGGCGGGTGCAACGTCGAGTCGGCGTCCTACGGGCTGACCGTGTGCGGGGAAAGGACGGCCGTCTTCAAGGCCATCTCGGAGGGGACCAGGAAGTTCCGGGCGGTCGCGGTCGTGACGGACGCCGACCCGCCCGCCGCGCCGTGCGGCGCCTGCCGCCAGGTGTTGTGGGACCAGTGCCGCGACATCGACGTCGTCCTCGCGACGCCGGAGCGTGTCGTGAGCCGGATGCGTCTCTCGACGCTCCTGCCGCTGCCTTTCGAGTTCGAGGGACCCAAGTGAGAAGAGGCGTTTCGCTCGTGCTCGCGGCGGCCGCCATCGTCGCGGCGCCGCTGCTGGCCGCTGCCGAGGCCCCTCACGCGCCATCTAAGAAGTCTTCCTGCGATGTCCTCGTCACGGCTGCGCACGTCATCACGATGGATGCGGCTGACAGAGTGCTCTCCCCCGGCGCGATCGCGATCAAGGGTGGGGCAATCGTCGCGGTTGGGACGCCTTCCGAGCTCTCGTCTCTTTATTCTCCGAAGCAAAGAATCTCCCGTCCCCGTTCCGTCTTGCTGCCCGGGCTCGTCAATACGCACACCCACGCCGCGATGAACCTCCTGCGCGGCATCGCGGACGACCTCCCGCTCATGGACTGGCTCACGAAGTTCATCTTCCCGGCGGAAGGGAAGAACGTCTCGCCAGCCTTCGTGAAGGCGGGGACGCTTCTTGCGTGCGCCGAGATGGTGCGCGGCGGCACGACGACGTTCGCGGACATGTACTACTTCGAGTCGGACGTCGCGTCGGCCGTCGACCAGTGCGGAATGCGCGCCGTCCTCGGCGAGACGTGGTTGGATTTCCCCGTGCCGGATCACAAGGACCTCGCCGAGTCCATCGCGATGACCCGGGCGTTCCTTCAGAAGTGGAAGGGCCACCCGCGCGTCATCGCGGCCGTCGCGCCTCATGCGCCGTTCACCAACTCGAAGGAGTCCCTAGTCGCGGCCCGCGACCTCGCCCTCGAGTTCAAGGCGCCGCTTCTCATTCATCTGTCCGAGACGAAGGACGAGCAGAAGCAGATCGCCGAGAAGTACGGCACGACGCCGGCGAAGTGGCTGGAGTCGATCGGCTTCCTCGGCCCGAACGTCCTCGCGGCCCACGGGGTCTGGTGCGATGCGGACGACCTCCGTCTCCTCGCCGAGCGCAACGTCGGCCTCGCGCACAACCCCGAGTCGAACATGAAGCTGGCCTCGGGCATCGCGCCCGTCGTCGCCGCGCGGAAGGCGGGCGTGGCCGTCGGTCTCGGGACCGATGGCGTCGCGGGCTCGAACAACGACCTCGACATGTGGGAAGCGATGGATTTCGCCGGAAAGCTGGCCAAGGTTTCTTCCGGCGACCCGACGGTCCTCCCCGCGCGAGATCTCCTCAGGATGGCTACGATCGAGGGTGCGCGGGCGATGAAGCTCGACGACCGGATCGGCTCGCTGGAAACGGGGAAGCGCGCGGATCTCATCGCGGTGGACCTCACGCGGGCTCGCACCCATCCCGTGTGGGATCTCACCTCGACGCTCGTTTACGCTGCCAAGGAGAGCGACGTTTCGCTGACGATGGTCGAAGGCCGGGTCCTCTGGGACGGCGTCCGCGTGCGGACGCTCGACGAGGCGAAGGTCATCCGGGAGGCGGACGAGTGGCGGAATAAGATCGCGGCGTCGCTGGCGCCGCCCGCGCCGCGCGCCGGCGCAAAATGAGCCTCTTCGTCCGAACGATCGTCCGGAAGCGCGACGGCGCCGAATTGTCGGAAGGCGAGATCGCCGATTTCGTCGCGGGCGTGACGGACAAGACGATCACGGACGAGCAGGCGGCGGCGTTCCTCATGGCTGTCTGCTGCCGGGGCATGACCACGGAGGAGTCGGCCGCCCTCACCTTCGCGATGATGAAGTCCGGGGAGACCTGGGACCTCTCGCGGCACGGATTCGTGGCCGACAAGCACTCGACGGGCGGCGTGGGCGACAAGGCCACTCTGGTTCTCGCGCCGCTCCTCGCGGCGGTGGGCGTGAAGGCAGGCATGATGTCCGGACGCGGCCTCGGACACACGGGCGGCACTCTCGACAAGCTCGAGGCGATCCCGGGCTTCAGGACGGGTCTGCCGAAGGCCGACTTCGACCGCCTACTCGACACGATCGGCTGCGCGCTCATCGGCCAGACCGACTCGATCGCCCCCGCCGATCGCCGCCTCTATGCACTTCGCGACGTGACGGGAACCGTGGAGTCCATCCCGCTCATCACAGCGTCGATTCTGTCGAAGAAGCTCGCGACGGGCGCGCACGCGGTCGTTTTCGACGTCAAGACCGGGAACGGCGCCTTCATGGCGGATCCGAAGGACGCGGAGCGCCTCGGGCGGGCTCTCGTCGACACGACGCGGGCGACGGGCCGCAAGGCCTCGGGCTATCTCACCGCGATGGACCGGCCGATCGGGGAGGCCGTCGGGAACGCGAACGAGGTCGAGGAGTCGATCCGGATGCTGGGCGGCGAGGGGCCGGCCGACCTGCGTGAGAACACGCTTCTTCTTGGCGCCGACCTCGTCCTCGCGGCGGGTCTCGAGACGAGCGCGAAGGAGGCGCGGCGGCGACTGAACGCCGCCCTCTCGGACGGGCGCGCCCTCGAAGTCTTCGCGAAACTCATCGCGGCCCAGGGCGGAGACGCCGGCGTCTGTGACGATGCCACGCGCCTCCCACAGCCGGTTTCGAAGCGCGACGTCCCGGCGGCCACCGCCGGCGTCGTCACGCGGATTGCCACGCGCGAGCTCGGAATGCTCGCGATCGAGCTCGGCTGCGGCCGTTCGAAGAAGGACGACGTGATCGATCCCGCCTCGGGTTTCCGCGTGAAGAAGAAGCCGGGCGATACCGTGGAGAAGGGCGATCCGCTCCTCGTCGTCGAGCTCGGTCCGACCGCGAAGCCGAGGCCGGACTTCTTCGACAGGCTCGCGGCCTGCTTCACGATCGCGCCCGCGGGCACGGCCGCCCCGTCCCTGCCCTTTGTCGTCGGGACCCTTTGAAGCGCCTCTCCCTGCTCCTCGCATGCGCCCTCGCCGCGTCCGAAGCGGCAGGGAACCTCGCGGTCCCGCCGTCGTCCGAAGACGAGGCCTCGCAGGAGGCCCCGGCCCCCGCGGTCTCGATCGCGCCGAAGAAGGACTTCGCGGCAGCCCTCCTGGAGGGAATGGCCTTCAACGTGATCCCTCTCGCGTGGAACCGGTTCGTCCTCCAGAAGGAGATGGGGTTGGTCACGTGGGACACGTGGCGGGACAACCTGAATCGCGGATTCGCGTACGACCCGGACAAGTTCGTCACGAACGTGCTCTCTCACCCGCAGCACGGTGGCCTCTACTACGACGCCGCGCGCGCGAACGGGTTCAATCTCTACGAGTCGTTTCTCTTCACGGCGTTCGGCAGCCTCACATGGGAGTACTTCGGGGAGAAGTCCCGACCCTCCACGAGCGACCTGATCACCACGTCGTTTGGAGGCGTGAGCGCGGGCGAGACGTCGTACCGGCTGTCGGATCTCGTCTTCGACAACACGGCAACCGGGTTTTCGCGATTCCTGCACGAACTCGGAGGCCTCGCCGTCTCGCCCGGCCGCGTCTTCCAGAGGCTGTTGTCCGGCGACGCGTGGCGCGTCGGGCCGAACCCGGAGGGGACGCAACCGGAGTACGTGCATGCCGAACTCCTCGGGGGCGGCCTCGTCATCTTCTCGGAGCGCCCCGACCGGCCCGACACGACGCAAAACCGGGGGACGATCGCGTGGGACGTTCGTTACGGCGACCCGTTCGAGAAAGACCTCGGGAAGCCGTTCTCCACGTTCCGGCTGGGTGCCGAGTTCACGACGTCGAAGAAATTCGTGTCGGGCGTGCAGGTGGAGGGCATTCTCGCGGGCCGCCGCCTCGACGACGTGGCCGGGGACCGGACGGTGCTGGCGGCCGTCCTCGGGTACAACTTCGTCCAGGTCGACCTCGACTACGGGAGCCAGACGCTGGGCATCGAGCTCGCGTCGCGCATTCCGGTCGGCAAGAGATACGACTTCGTGCCCCGCGTCCAGATCCTCTCGGCCTACACGGCCGTGCAGACTTCCGAAGAATCGGTCAAGTACCATTACCGCAATTACGACTGGGGTCTCGGCGGCGGCGTCAGCCTCGGAGCGCGGTTGCGGCGGCAGGAGCGCGACGTCCTCCGGCTCGACTACACGAACATCTGGAGCTACACGGTGAACGGACCGACGGTGTGGAACGAGGTGCGATACGGCCAGGCCGCCGCTTTCGTCCCCGTCTCGAGGGCCTGGGCCCTCGGAGCCGGGTACACCTTCCACCAGCACCGGAACGTTTTCCCCGGGGGAGAGCAGCAGCGCACGAGCCAGCAATTGCGCGCTCTCGTCTCGTGGACGGCGTTTTCCGGGAAACCGTGACGTGAACGAGATCGACGCGTCTTCGGCAGCCTGAGTTAGCCCTTCGTTTATCCTCCGGGCGGTGCTGTACCGCCTGGAAAACGTCCGCAAGAGCTTCGGAACGAAGGACGTCCTCGTGGACGCCACGTGGCAGCACGACCCCGGCCGGATCGTGGGCCTCGTCGGCCGGAACGGAGCGGGGAAGTCGACGGTCCTGAAGATCGTCCTCGGGCTGGTGGAGCCCGACGGCGGGAAGCTGCACGTCGCCGGCGGCACGACGTTCGCCTCTCTCGATCAGGCGGTCGAGCCCGAAGGCGACGAGCCGCTCCGCATCTTTGTCGCGCGCGCGCAGGAGCCTCTCCTCGCCCTCGAGCGCACGATGCGCCGCCTCGAGGACGAAATCGCCAAGCACGGGGCCGACGGCGACCGCGCGGCGCTCGACGCGCTCCTCGCGGAACACGAGGAGGTGCGAGAGCACTTCGAGCGCGCCGGCGGATACGAGGCCGACGCGCGCATCGACCGCGTCCTGGACGGCGTGGGGCTCGCGCGTCCGTTGTGGGATCGGCCTGTCGGCGAGCTCTCGGGCGGACAGAAGCACCGCGCCCAGATCGCCCGTCTCCTCCTGACGGATGCTTCGGTGCTTCTTCTCGACGAGCCCACGAACCACCTCGACGTCTCGGGAATCGAGTTCCTCGAAGGCTGGCTCGTCGAGCGGAAGACGAGCGCCGGCCTCTCGGCTCTCGTCGTCTCGCACGATCGGCGGTTTCTCGACGCGGTCGCGGATCGCATCGTCGAGGTCGCCCACGGCCGCCTCGACGACTATCCCGGCGACTATGCGACGTATCGGAAGCTGAAGACGGAACGGGACCGCCTGCGCGCCAAGGAGGCCGAGAAGCAGCGGCAGATGATCGAGAAGACCGAGGACTTCATCCGCCGCAACATCGCGGGCCAGAAGACGAAGCAGGCGCAGGGGCGGCGGAAGATGCTCGCCCGGATCGAGCGCATCGAGGCGCCGCGGGACGACGCGAACGACGTCTCGATCCGTTTCGAGGAGGCGCGCGTTTCCGGAGGGCGCGTCCTCGAGGCGAAGAAGATCGTCCCGGGCTACCGGGAGACCGGCCCCCTCATGCAGCCCGTCTCGTTTCTCCTGCGCCGCGGCGACCGGATGGCGCTCTGGGGACCGAACGGGTGCGGCAAGACGACGCTCCTCAAGAACCTCGCACGCGTACTCCCGCCGCTGTCGGGCACGGCGGTGCCGGGCGTCGGGGTTCTCGTCGGGTACTACGACCAGGAGATGGGCGACCTCGCGCCGCACGCGAGCGCGCTCGACGTCGTCATGGACCTCGACCCGACCATGAAGGAGAACGACGCGCGGGATTTCCTGGCGCTCTTCGACTTCCGAGGCGACGAGGTGTTCCAGAAGATCGCGACCCTCTCCGGAGGCGAGAAGGGCCGCCTGTCGCTCGCGCGCATCGTCTTCGGCGGCGCGAACTTCCTGCTCCTCGACGAGCCAACGAACCATCTCGACCTCGATGCGCGCGAACAGCTCGAGGACGCCTTGGAGGCATTCGAGGGCGCGATCGTCTTCGTGTCGCACGACCGCTGGTTCGTCGACCGCATCGCGACGCAGATTCTCGAGATTGGCCCGGGGGGGAAGACGGAAGTCTTCGACGGGAATTATTCAGATTTGCTCAAGAGGAAGAAAGAAAGAGTTGCTCAGGACGGTTCGCTGGAGCGAGACGCAACCGCCGCCGGTGGGGCGTTGCCCGCCGCATCGCCCGC
>JARXKK010000030.1:0-9127 GCA_030278895.1 Acidobacteriota bacterium | reverse complement strand
CGCTGGAGCGAGACGCAACCGCCGCCGGTGGGGCGTTGCCCGCCGCATCGCCCGCACACACACCTTCTAAGAAATCTTCCTCTTCTTCCTCTTCCTCGACCTCTTCCTCCGACCGCGCCGCCGAAAGGCGGCGTGCAAAGAATCTCCGAATTCTCTCCGACCTCGAAGACGAGATTGCGCGGCTGGAGGTGGAGGTGCGCCAGCTCGACATTTCCCTCTCGAACCCCGACGTCTATCGGGATGGAGAGAAGGCCCGCCAGGTGTCCGCGGCGCGCGAGAACGCGCGGCGTACGCTCGAGGCGAAGATGTGGGAGTGGGAGGAGACGTCGCGAAAAGTCCAGGTGGGGGAAGAGGTGACGGCGTGAGCGCCCCCGCGCATCCCCGGCCCGGCACCGCGTCCATTTTGGCGGTCGGGAGCGAGCTTCTCGGTACGACGCGCCTCGACACGAACTCTCTCTATCTCACGGGCCGCCTCGAGGCGCTCGGGATCGGCGTGGTTCGGAAGGCCTGCGTCGGCGACGGCTGGAACGAGCTCCTCGCCGAGATTCCCCTCGCGCTTTCCCGCGCGCCGCTTCTCGTCGTGACGGGCGGCCTCGGCCCCACGGACGACGACCGGACGAAGGAGGCCGTCGCGCGGGTGTTCGACCGCCCGCTCGTGCGCGACGAGGCGATCCTGCGGGGTCTCCAGGAACGCTTCCGGCGCCGGGGGATCGACATGCCGAAGGTGAACGAAAAGCAGGCCGACGTGATCGAGGGAGCGGTCGTCCTTGCGAATCCACGCGGATCGGCTCCGGGATTTCTCGTGACCGCGGGTGGAGGCACCGTCGTCCTCCTGCCCGGCGTTCCCACCGAGATGAAGGGAATGTGGGTCGAAACCGTGGAGCCTCTGCTCGTGTGCGGCGGAGCGACGGGAGCGGGCCTCCACCGGCGCACGCTCAAGGTGGCCGCGATGCCGGAGAGCCTCGTGGAGACGCTCGTCAAGCCCGTCTATGCGGCCTATCCAGACGTGCCGTTCACGATTCTCGCCGCGCCGGGCGAAGTGCAGCTCCAGTTCGCGGCGCGGGGCACGCCCGAAGAAGCGTTCCGCGTTCTCGACAGGATCGAATCCGACTTTCACAAGGCGCTCTCGGGGGAAATCTTCGGGCGCGACGACGACACGCTCGAGGGGGTCGTCGGTGACCTCCTTCGCCTGAAGAGCCAGTCGCTCGCTCTCGCCGAGTCGTGCACGGGCGGGCAGCTCGCAGGCCGCGTGACGGACATTCCGGGCTCGTCGGATTACTTCCTTGGCGCGGCCGTCACGTACGCGAACGCTGCGAAGGCGGATCTCGTGGGGGTCTCGGCCGCCACTCTTGAACGCCACGGAGCCGTGTCGGAGGAAACCGCGCGCGAAATGGCGCTGGGCGCGCGGAAGAGGTTCGGCGCGACCGTCGGGCTGGCGACGACGGGAATCGCGGGCCCGGGCGGCGGAACGCCGGAGAAGCCCGTCGGGACGGTTCATATTGCTCTCGACGCGGCGGACGGGACGCGGGTCCACAAGCGGCTCCTCCTGCTGGGCGACCGGGCGCTCATCCGGCGCTGGACGACGTCGACGGCGCTCGGAATGCTCCGCAAGCATCTCCTCGGCATTCCGGACGGAGGGCGCCGTTGATCCGCGAGCTCGTCGGCCTCGTCGCCGCCTATCTGATCGGCTCGATCTCCTTCGCGGTCGTCCTCGTGCGCGTCTTCCGGGGCGTCGACGTGCGGCGAGAGGGATCGGGCAACGCGGGCGCCACGAACGTGCTGCGGACGTCGGGGAAGTCTCTCGCGGTCGGGACGGCGCTCCTCGACGTTGCCAAGGGCGTCGCCGCGGTGCTCCTCATGCAGAGCCTCACGTACGACCCCCTCTGGCTGGGTGCCGCGGCCGTCGCTGCGGTTCTCGGGCACGTCTTCCCGGTCTGGTTCGGGTTCCGGGGCGGCAAGGGCGTCGCGACGGCCATTGGCGGCTTTTCCGTGCTGAGTCCCCTCGCCGTGCTCGCCGTCGTGGGCGTGTTCGTCGTCGTCGTGGCCGTGACGCGATTCGTCTCCCTGGGCTCGATCACCGCGGCATGCCTCCTACCGCTCGCCATGAGGCTCCTCGTTCATGCTCCCGACGCGGAAGTCGTCGCGGCGTCGGCCACGACGATCCTCCTCGTCGTCTCCCATCGCGCGAACATCCAGCGGCTTCTGGGCGGGACCGAACGCCGCCTGGGACGGAGGGACTCGTGAGTCGAATCGCCATCGTGGGCACCGGCGCCTGGGGCACCGCCCTCGCGATTCATGGGGCGAACAAGGGGCTTTCCGTGGCGCTTCTCGGCCGTCGGGCCGACGTCGTGGCGCGCCTCGCCGAGACGCGCGCTCATCCCGCGCTTCCGGGGGCCCCGCCGATTCCTTCGCGCGTCGCGATCACGACGGACGCGCGGGCGGCGTTCGACGGCGCGGCCGCCGTGCTCTGGTCGGTGTCGGTGCAAGCGGCGGCAGGAGAGCTCGCGAGGCTGGCCCCGTTGCTGCCCGCTGCGCCCCTCGTCGCGACGTCCAAGGGCCTCGAGATCGGATCGCGGCGAAGAACGACGGAGATCATGACATTCGTCACCGGGCGCACGACCGGCCTCGCGGTGCTTTCCGGCCCGACCTTCGCGGCCGAGGTCGCGCGCGGCCTTCCGGCGGCTGCGGTCGTCGCGAGCGCGGACCCGGATCTCGCGACCACGCTCCAGGCGCTCCTGTCCTCTCCCACCTTGCGGCTCTATCGCTCGGCCGACGTCCTGGGGGTCGAGATCGCGGGCGCGGCGAAGAACGTGGTCGCGATCGCGGCGGGCCTCGTGGACGGCCTGCACCTCGGGCACAACACCCGGGCGGCCCTCCTGACGCGCGCGCTCGCCGAGATCCGGCGGCTCGGGACACGCCTCGGGGGAAGCCCCGAGACGTTCTACGGCCTCGCGGGTGTCGGGGATCTCATCCTCACAGCCACCGGCGATCTCTCCCGCAACCGCCGTGTGGGCCTCGCCCTCGCATCCGGGAAGTCGCTCACGGAGGCCGTCGCGGCGCTGGGCGGGGAAGTCGCCGAAGGTGTCGCGACGTCGCCGGTCCTTCTCGAGCTCGCGGAAGAGGCGGGAGTCGAGATGCCGATTGCCGCGATGGTCGCGTCGATCCTCTCGGGCCGGACGACCCCGTCGGATGCCGTCCGGAATCTGATGACCCGCGCGCTGAAAGAGGAGAAGGTCTGAGCGAGAACGCGGCCTCCGTGACCGTGCGCGCGCCTGTCCCGGGATCCCAGATCGTCGTGCCGCCGGGACTCGGCCTGTTCTACGTTCGCGTGGACGAGTCAGGTGACGAACCTCTTCCGGAAAAAGGTCTCGTCGACATCGCGGTCCTCGACATGCATCACGGCTACGCGAACCTCGGGCACGCTTCGATCGTGGAGAGCCTCCTCAACTACGCGCACGACGCGCGCCAGAAGCATCCCGGTGCCCCGGCGGTCCGGGTCGTGAGCTACGACGTGCGCCTCGGGCTCGCGATTCCGTCCTTTCCCGCCCGCTTTCCGCTCGTCGTCGGTTCGGGTGGTCCCGGATCCCTCGATCCGCGCGAGAACGACGGCATCTCGGCGAGCTCGCAGGGGATTCTCGAGAATCCCGCGTGGGAGGCGCCACTGTTTCGCTTCTTCGACCGAGTTCTGGGGAGCCCCGACACGGCGATGCTCGGCATCTGCCATTCGTTCGGCCTTCTCGCGCGATGGGCGGGCGTTGCCCGTGCGGCCCTGAGGGGGCCGGAGCGTGGCGGCAAGAGCGCGGGCATCGTGACGAACATCCTCACGGACGACGCGTGGGCGCACCCGTTCTTCGGCGACTACTTCGCCGAGAACGGGAGCCCGGACGTCAAGGTGCTCGACAGCCGCCTGTTCGACCTGTTGCCGACTGGAACGGGAATCGCGCGGCCACTCGGCTTCGACTGCGACGGGCAGGGAGAGGCTCAGGGGCCGGCCGTGACGATGTTCGAATTCGCGCGGATGGCGGACGGCGTGCTGCCGCGCGTCTGGGGCGTGAATCACCACCCCGAGATCGGCGACACCCTGCTCCAGCGGGAGAGGCTCGAGCGGGTCTGGGCGAACGGCGGCGTGTCGCGGGATTGGTACGAGGAACGGCTCTTCGCTCTCGCGTCCTGGCGCGCCTCCGAGGCGAACGAGCAGGGTCTCCAGCGCACGACTCACTGGACGTTCGAAAAGCCCCTGCGCCTTCACGTCGAACGGGCCCTCGCCGGCTAACGCTTCAGGAGCCCGTGCAGGTCGCAGTGGCCGCCGTGCGGATGGTGCAGGGCGCCGGCGACGTCGTAGTCCAGGTGGTCGCCGTGCGGGACCCGTTCGTGCTGGCAGGATTCGCCGTGGGCTTCGCCGCATTCGACGGGCGCGCACACGTCCGGCCGTTTCCGGTCGACTTCGAGGCGGTGCTCGTCGAGATGGTCCTCGTGCGGCGCGTGGAGATGCCCGTCGTGGAGGTAGTCCGCGTGGTCGCCGTGACGCACGGCTTTGTGACCGCAGCTCGGGCCGTGCCGGTGCGTGTGACTCTCGTGCTCGCGGCAGGACACGTGGAACCCCCTGGCGCATCGTCGCGCGCGGCGGCGTTCAGGTCAACCGCGCGGGTCAACCGTGGGATAATTTTTTCCGAGATGAAAGCCATCCCGGTGTTTGCGATCGTCGCCTGCCTCGGCACGGCGGCGGGACGGGGAGAGTGCGCTCCCGCGGGACAGGTCGCGGCACGTTCGATCGCGGCAGCCACGATCGCGCCCCTCGCGAGCCTCACCGCGACCGTGGCCGGGCCGGAGTGGGAAGTCCGGACGGTCATTCCGCCCGGAACGTCCCCGCACGTTTTCGAGCCGTCGCCACGCGACGTCCGGCGGTTCGCGCCGGCCCGCCTGGTCGTCACGGTGGGCGCGGGTTACGACGACTGGGCCGGAAGGCTCGTCGCTGCGTGCGCTTCGGGCGCGGCCTTGCACGATGCGGGGCTGTCCGTGGGCGTCGCCCGAGGAGACGGCGGTGCCGGCGTGGACCACGACGGAGAACTGGGCCGCGATCCGCACTGGTGGCTCTCGCCGCGGCGTGCGGCCCGCGCGCTGGCGCCCCTCGCCGAGCGATTTGCCGCGCTCGACCCGGCGGGCGCTGACGGATACCGTCGCCGCGCGAGCGCGGGGGCCGCGGCTCTCCTCGCGCTGGATGCGGAGGTCGCCGCGCTGCTGGGTCCGGTCAAGGGAGCGACCGTCGTCGCCGCGCACAACTCCTGGGCGTACTTCACGTCCGACTACGGCCTCGTGGACGGCGGCGCCATCGAGACTGCCCCGGGGCGGGAACCGTCGCCGCGAGACCTCCGGAAGCTCGTCGACCTCGTCCGCGCGCGCGGAGTCCGCGCGGTCTTCGCGGAACCCCAGTTCTCTGCCGCGGCCGCTCGCGTGCTCGCCTCCGACGCGGGAATCCGCGTCGCTTTCGCCGATCCGATCGGCGGGGTGCCGGGGCGCTCGGACTACGCCGACCTCCTGCGCTACGACGCGCACGCGTTCCGCGACGCGCTCGGTGCGCCATGAAAGCCACGAACGTCGGGGTGCGTTTCGAGAAGATCGGCGTGCGACTGGGCGGAAGGCCTGTCGTCGAGAACGCCAGCTTCGAGATTCGTCCGGGAGAGCGGACCGCCTTTCTCGGACCGAACGGCGGAGGGAAGACCACGCTCATGCGGATCCTCCTCGGCCTTCTCGAGCCCGATGCGGGCCGCGTCGTGTTTCTCGACAACGGCCGGGAGATTTCGCGCCCGCGTATCGGCTACCTCTCGCAGCGCTCCACGCTCCACGCGGACGCTCCGCTGTCCGGTGTCGACCTCGTCGCTTTGACCCTCGCGCCTTCCCCCGGGTTCGGCGGCCTCGGCCCCGCGCGCGCCCAGGCGCGGATCGCTCTTCTTCGCGCGGGGCTCGCCGCCGACAAGCAGTCCCTGCCCGTCGGGCGCCTCTCGGGCGGGCAGCGTCAGCGCGTCCTTCTCGCCCGCGCGCTCGCCGGCTCGCCGCCGCTCCTCGTTCTCGACGAGCCCGACACGGCTCTCGATGCGGAAGGCCTCGCCACGCTCCGGCGCCTCGTGGCCGAGGAAGTCGCGGAGGGCCGCACCGTCGTCTACGTCACGCACGACAGCGACGCGATGGGCGGCGCCGACGCCGTCTTCAGCGTGGACGGGCGCGTGAGTGAGGGAACGCCCCTCCATTCTCACGGGGCGGGCGCGTGACCGAGTTCCTCGCTTACCCGTTTTTCCAGCGGGCGCTCCTGGCCGGGGGCCTCACGGCGCTCCTCTGCGGCGCGCTCTCGTTCTTCGTCGTCCTGAGGCGGCTCGCGTTCGTGGGCTCCGGGGTCGCGCACGCGGCGTTCGGGGGCGTAGCGGTGGCCACACTGGCCGGGCTGCCGCCGGGCCTCGGCGGACTCGTCGCGTCCCTCGCCGTGGCGGCCGCGACGGCCCGGGCCGCGGAGAGCGCGGACGTCACGGAGGACACCGCGGTGGGCGTCTTCACCGTCGCGGCGATGGCCGCGGGCGTCGTGGCGCTCGGCTTCGTGAAGACGAACGTGGATCTCTTCGGCCTCATGTTTGGCAACATCCTGACGGTCAATTCGTCGGATCTCCTGATCCTCGCGGCGGCGACCGCGGGAGTCCTCCTCGCGCTCGCGTTCTTTTTTCGGCCCCTCCTTCTCGCGTCCGTCGACGAGGAAGGCGCCCGCGCGGCCGGCGTCCACACGGGAGGCATGCGGCTCCTCGTGCTCGCGCTCATCGCCGTCGCCGTCGTCGTCGCCCTGAAGGTCGTCGGCATCCTCCTCGTCTCGGCGCTGCTCGTCCTTCCGGGCGCCACGGCGCGGCTTCTTGCGAACCGCTGGCCCGGTTTCCTGGCGATCTCGATCGTCGTCGCGCTCGTCTCCGTCCTCGGAGGGTTGATCCTCTCGGTCGCGCTCGACGTCGCGCCCGGTGCGGCGATCATCCTGCTCGGGGCCGCGCTGTTCGTCGGCGCGCTGGTCTTCGCCCAGGTGCGCCGCGCCTGAGCGGCCGGTTTATGCTTCCGGGCATGAGCACAGCGACCCTGAAAAACAAACTCGTTCTCGTCCGGCACGGCGAGAGCACCTGGAATCTCGAGAACCGATTCACGGGCTGGGTGGACGTCGGCCTCTCGCCGAAGGGCGTCGAGGAAGCGCATGCGGCGGGAAAGCTCCTCAAGGCGGAAGGCCTCGCGTTCGACCGGTGCTACTCGTCGCTCCTGAAGCGCGCGATCCTGACGCTTCAGATCGTCCTCGAAGAGCTCGACCAGCTCTGGCTTCCGGTCGAGCGGTCGTGGCGCCTCAACGAGCGGCACTACGGTGCGCTCCAGGGCCTCAACAAGAAAGAGACGGCGCAGAAGTACGGCGAAGAGCAGCTCTTCAAGTGGCGGCGCGGCTATGCGATCACGCCGCCGCCGCTCGACCTGAACGATTCCGGGCACCCACGCTTCGACCCGCGTTACGCGGGGATGCCGCCGGAGATCCTCCCGGCCACGGAGAGCCTCGCGATCGTCGTGGACCGCTTCCTCCCGTACTGGTACGACGCGATCGTCCCGCGCCTAGCGCGCGGCGAGCAGGTGCTCGTCGCGGCGCACGGCAACAGCCTGCGCGCGCTCGTGAAGCATCTCGACGGGATTTCGGACGACGCCATCCCCGAGCTGAACATCCCGACGGGAATCCCGCTCGTCTACACCCTCGACGCGTCGTTCCGGAAGATCGACAGCCGCTACCTCGGCGATCCCGAGGCCGCGAAGAGGGCCGCCGAGGCCGTGGCGAAGCAGGCGAAGGCATGATTCGATCCGCCTGCGTTTTCGCCGCTCTCGTGCTCGCCGCTCCTCTCGGTGCCGCCGAGCCCTCTCCGGGCGGGCAGCGCGTCGTGACCTCGTTCCCCGTCGGCGGAGACGGCGGTTGGGACTACCTGACCGTCGACGCGGCGACGCGCCGCGTGTTCGTCTCCCGCGGGGCGCACGTCGCTGTCCTCGACGCCGACTCCGGCAAGGTCGTCGGAGACATCCCCGGGACCGAAGGCGTCCACGGCATCGCGCTCGCTCCGGACCTGAAGAAGGGCTTCACGAGCAACGGGCGCGCGGGCACGGTTACCGTCTTCGACCTTGGCACACTCGCGGCCACGTCGACGATCAAGGTCACGGGCGAGAACCCCGACGCGATCCTCTACGAGCCCGTCACGAAGCGGGTTTTCACGTTCAATGGGCGCGGGAAGAACGTCACCGCGATCGACGCGGCGACGCTTGTCGTCGCCGGGACGCTCGCGGTCGGCGGAAAGCCGGAGTTCGCGGTCTCGGACGCGGCCGGCATCGTCTACGTGAACATCGAGGACACCGCCGAGGTCGTCGCGTTCGACGCGGCAACGCTCGGCGTGAAGGCGCGCTGGTCCCTCGCGCCCTGCCAGGACCCGACGGGCCTCGCGCTGGACCCGAAGTCGAAACGCCTTTTCGCCGGATGCAGCGGAAACAAGCTCCTCGCGGTCCTGAGTGCGGCCGACGGAAAGAAGGTCGGAACGGTTCCGATCGGCGAAGGTTGCGACGCCGTGGCGTTCGACCCGGCGACGGGCCTCGTCTATGCCTCGAACGGGGACGGGACGCTGACCATCATCAAGGAGACGTCTCCTGGGACGTACGCCGCCGTCGAGACCGTGGTGACGAAAAAGGGAGCGCGAACGATGGCCCTCGATCCGACGACCCATCGCATCTTCCTCCCGGCCGCGCGGTACGGATCGGCCCCGGCGCCTTCCGCCGAGGTTCCGCGTCCCCGCCCGCCGATGCTGCCGGGTTCCTTCGAGGTCCTCGTCGTCGGGCGATGAAGCGCGGCCGGCAACCCTTTACGGCTCAGCGGGTTGCCGATTCCACGAGGTTCTGGTAAACTCGTTAGTTCTGGGTTGAAGGAGTTTTGAGATGTCCGGAATCTGTCAGGTCACGGGAAGGCGCGCGGTATCGGGGAACAAGGTTTCCCACGCGAACAACAAGACGAAGCGGCTTTTCAAGCCGAATATCCGGTCGCAGCGGTTCTGGCTGGCCAGCGAAAACCGCTGGGTGCGCCTGCGCGTTTCGA
>JARXKK010000029.1 GCA_030278895.1 Acidobacteriota bacterium | reverse complement strand
GGTCGTCGGCATCGTCGCGACGTCCGCCGTCCTCACGGCCGTCATCGGCTGGGCCCTGCAGGACACGCTCGGCAACGTCATGGGCGGGCTCGCGCTCCAGCTCGACGGGTCCGTGAAGGCCGGCGACTGGGTGACGTACGGTGAGTTCACCGGGCTCGTGCGGGAGGTCGGCTGGCGGCAGACGTCCATCGAGACGCGCAACCGCGACCTCGCCGTCGTGCCGAACTCCCTCTTCATGAAAAACGCGGTCGTCCTGCGCGGCCGCGGGATGGGCGCCGTCGACACGGAGCGCCGCTGGGTGTGGTTCAACGTGGACACGGACGCCGCGCCGACGGAGGTGATCGCGCGCGTCGAGGAAGCGCTGCGGCGCGACGCGATCCCGAACGTCGACCGCGAGCCCCCGCCCGAGTGCGTCTTCGTCGACTTCGCCGAGAGCTCCTCGCGCTTCGCGGTGCGCTACTGGCTCACGGACATGTTCCGTGCGGACGCGACGGATTCCGTCGTGAGGGCGCGGATCTGGTTCGCGCTGCGCCGGGCCTCTCTCGCGCTCTCCGTCCCGGTCCGCCACGTCCTCGTCAGGCCGGACGACGCCGAGAGCCGCGCCCGCGCGCTCGCGACCGAGCAGGGCGCGCGGCGCGCACTGCTCGAGCGTGTGTCCATTTTCGCGCCGCTCACGCCGGACGAGCGCGGTCTCCTGGCGGAGACGGTCGCCTTCACGCCGTTCGCCGCGGGGGAGTCGCTCGTCGTCCAGGGGGCCGAAGGCCATCACCTCTACGTCCTCACGGAGGGGCGCGTCGAGGTCCGTGTCTCCGTGGACGGCTCCCCGCCGCGCCCGGTCGCCACTCTTTCGGCGCCCGATTTCTTCGGCGAGATGGGCCTCCTGACGGGGCAGCCGCGCAAGGCGTCGGTCGTCGCCCTGACGGACGCCGAGGCGTGGCGCGTCGAAAAAGGCCGCTTCAGGGAGATCCTCGAGAGGCGGCCCGCCGTCGCCGAGGCGATCGCCAGTCTCGTGGCCGAGCGCGACGCGGCGCTCGCGGCCGTGCGCGAGGGGCTCAACGCCGAGGGTCAGCGCCAGCGGGCCGAGCGCTCGCAGCCCCTCACGCTCGCGGCGATTCGCGCGTTCTTCGGGATCGAATAAGCTCTCTCCCCTTGATGCGCCCGGGAGACACCTCCACCATCGTCAGCCGCCTCGTGAGCGCGGCATGCCTCCTTGGTCTCGCTTCCCAGGCGCCGGCCGCCACGCTCTTTCTCCCAGGCGTCGCGAATACACGCGGGCAGAACGGGACGGTCTTCCATTCGAACGTGTTCGTCGTGAATCCGGGGCCGCTCGAGGCGACCGTGGGGATCGGGCTCGTTCCTGCGGGAGGTTTTGCCGCTCCGGCTGCTGTCACGAAGGTTCTGCCGGCGGGCGCGTCCCTGGCCTTCTCGAATGCACTTTCGGATCTGTTTGGCCTCGAAGGCACGTTCGGGACGCTCACGATTTCGAGTGACGTTCCCCTCATCGTGCGCGGCTCGACGGTGAATGTGATCGATCCCGCGGCCACCTATGGCGTCTCTCTCACGGCAGTGGGCGACGAGGGGACGCTTTTGCCGGGAGAGACGGGCCACGCGATCTGGCTCTCGAGCTCCGCCGATTCCGTCCGCGGTTACCGCACGAACGTGAATCTCGCGCTCCTCGATCCCGATAGCGAGGCGATCGTGACGGTGTGGGACGAATCGGGCTTCGCACGAGGCTCCGCGCGGGTCGCGTCGGCGGCGCCGGTCACGTGGCAGGCGTCGGCGGCCGATCTCGCGGCCCGCCCGGACCTCGCGACGGGCCGCGTCACGATCGAGGTCACGCGCGGCCGTGCGATCGGATTCACGGCCGTCGTCGACAATGTCACGGGGGACGGCATCGCGGTCGTCGCCGAGCGCGTGCCTTTCGAAAATGGCGATGTCCTCGTGGACGGCGCGGCGCGTGCCGGGGGTCTGAACGGAACCCACTGGACGACCGATCTTCGGATCTTCAACCCCGGCCTGGCCCCGCTCGTCGTGACGGGGACGCCGGTTGGCTTTCCGTCCGCGGCGTCCTTCACACGCACGCTCGCGCCGCGTGCTCTCGTCGAGATCGCCGACGTCCTCGGGCCGGGCGGCTTCGGTCTGGGCGAGGGCATAGCCGGCGCCATCCTCCTCCGGGCGTCGGGTCCGTTTCTCGCGGCAGGGCGCACGCGCAACGCCGATCCAACGGGTGCGCGCCGCGGGGGATTCAGCGCGGGCCTTCGCGCCGTTCCCTGGACCGCTGGCCTGATCGCCGCCGGGCGCGAGGCCACGCTGTCCGGGCTCGTGAACTCCGGCGCATCGCCCGGCTTCCGCACGAACATCGCCGTTCTGGCCGGACCGGGTGGAGCGAGCGGCTTTCTCACGCTTCGGGATCTTGCCGGCGCCGAGACGGCAAGAAGGCCATTCCTCCTCGGTCCAACCGAATGGCGGCAGCAGGGGCTCGAGGGATGGTTCGGGGCATCGAGCGCGCCTTTTGGAGCCCGCGTCGACGTCACGTTGACCACGGGATCCGCCGACGCATACGCGAGCGTCGTCGACAATGTCACGGGGGACGCCGTGGTCGCGCCTGCGCTGCCGAAACCGCCACCGTGCGCGGTGCCCTCGATCGTCATTCTCTCGATCGCGCCACTCCGGGCAGCGCCCGGAACACCGGTGACGGTATCCGTTTTCGCGGGGGGAGCAGCCGTGCGCGCCGACCCGGGCGGGTTCACGTCGACGCCCGGCGGCACGCTGACACTGACTCCCGCGGCCCTGACGACCTATCGGCTGTTTTCGAGGAACTCCTGCGGCACGGGAACCGCCGCGCTGACCCTCGACGTCGCTTCCGTGCCCGCTGTCGTGCCGACATCGGGCGGAACGGTGCGCGGTTTTCTCGCGGGCCAGGCGCTGGTCTACCGCGGAATTCCCTACGCCGCGCCTCCGCTCGGGGCGCTGCGATTTCGTCCTCCCGTGCTTCCCGACCCATGGACGACCGTCCGCGATGCGTCGGCGTTCGGAAGCGTCTGCGCGCAGGCGACGGGCTCGGGGCAGGTCGTCGGCTCGGAGGACTGTCTCGTGCTCAACGTGTGGGCGCCGGCCACGCCTTCTCTCCCGCGCGCGCCCGTCGTTTTCTGGATCCATGGCGGCGGGAACGTGCAGGGCGCGGGGAGCCTTCCGGTTTATGACGGCGAGGCCTTCGTGGAAAAGGGCGGAGTCGTCGTCGTGACGATCAACTACCGGCTCTCCACTCTTGGCTTTCTCGCGCACCCCGCGCTCGACTCCGAGAGCACGCAGGGCGTTTCGGGAAACGGCGGTCTTCTCGACCAGATCGCCGCTCTTCAGTGGGTGCGGCGCAACATCGCGGCATTCGGAGGCGACCCGGACCGGGTGCTCGTCGGCGGCGAGTCGGCGGGAGGGGCGGACGTCTGCTCCCTTCTCGCCTCGCCGCTCTCGAAGGGGCTCTTCACGCGCGCGCTCATCGAGAGCGGACGGTGCAGCCAGCCCACGCTCCGGGAGGTGGAGGCGGACGGCGCGGCGGTTGTCGACGCGGCGGGCTGCGGCGGAGCGCCCGACGTGGCCGCGTGTCTCAGGGCCGTGAGCGCGGAGACGCTCGTGTCGGCGGCCCGCACGGATGCCGTCGCGTACGGCCCCAACGTGGACGGCTTCGTTCTCCTCGAGTCGCCGCTGGACGCGCTCTCCGCCGGCACACATCACCATGTCCCGCTTCTCGTCGGCGCGAACGCCGACGAGACCTCTCTCGACGCTCCATCTCTCCCCACGGATGCGGCCTATCGGTCGGCGATCTTCTTTCTTTACGGAGGCTCGCTCGGCGCGCGCGTTCTCGCGGCGTATCCCTCGAGCGCCTTCGCGACGCCGCAGAAGGCCTGGATCGCGGCGACGACCGACGAGATTTACGTGTGTCCGGCGCGACGGATCGCGCGCGCGGCCGCGCCCCGCCAGACCGAGCCCGTGTTTCGCTACTTCTTCACGAAGGCGCTGGATTCGACGTCCGCCGCTTCGTACGGCGCGTATCACTCGCTGGAGCTCCCGTTCGTCTTCGGGACTCTCGACAAGTTCCCCGGCTTCACGCCTTCCGACCGGGAGCGGGTGCTTTCGGACGCGATGAACGGGTACTGGTCGCGGTTCGCCGCGAACGGAGACCCGAACGCTCCTGGCAGAGTGCCCTGGCCCCGCTACGACGCGGCCCTCGACGGGTACCTCGAGCTCGACAACGTGATCGCACCGGGGGCCGGGGTGCGGACGTCCCGTTGCGACTTCTGGGACGCGATCGCCGGAGCCTCCTGAAGGCGGGCGTCCTGAAGGCGGGCGTCGCTCATAATCCATTCATGCCGTCCCTTTTTCCCGATCTCGAGCCGACCCGCACGTTCCGGCTGCGCGTTTCGGACCTCCACGAGCTGCACGTCGAGGAAGCGGGCAATCCGTCCGGCCATCCCGTCATCTTCTTTCACGGCGGCCCGGGCGCTGGCTTGTCACCGATCCACCGCCGGTTCTTCGATCCCTCGTTCTGGCGAGTCATCCTTTTCGACCAGCGCGGCGCGGGAAAATCGACGCCGCTCGGCGAGCTGCGCGAGAACTCGACGTGGGATCTGGTCGCGGACACCGAGAAGATCCGCGAGCACCTGGGGATCGAGAAGTGGCTCGTCTTCGGCGGCTCGTGGGGCTCGACGCTGGGCCTGGCCTATGCCGAGAGGCACCCGGAGCGCGTCACCGGTCTCATCCTCCGCGGAATCTTCCTCGCGCGGAAGTGGGAGATGGAGTGGAGCTTCACGGACGGCATGCGCCGCATCGTGCCCGACGCCTGGGAGGACTTCCTGGCGCCCCTCACGATGCGCGAGCGCGGGTCGATCGTGCGCGCGTATCACCGGCGGCTCACGTCCGAGGACGCCGTGCTCCGCCGCGAGGCCGCTCTTGCGTGGAACGCCTTCGAGGGAGCGGCGAGCCATCTCGTCCCGGACGCGAAGTCTCCCGACCCGCAAGACCTCGAATGCGAGATTGCGCTCGCGCGCATCGAAGCGCACTACTTCATCAACGGGACGTTCCTCGAAAGCGACGACCAGCTCCTGAAGAACGCCTGGCGTATCCGTGCGCTGCCGGGCGTCATCGTGCAGGGCCGCTACGACCTCGTCTGCCCCATGCAGTCGGCCTGGGACCTCTCGGCGGCCTGGCCCGAGGCGCGGCTCGTCGTCGTGCCAGAGGCCGGCCACGCGGCGGACGAGCCGGGGATCTCGAGCGCGCTCGTCGAGGCAACTGAAGAGTTCAAGAAGAGGGTCTGACGTGGAGGCCGTCTTCACGCAGAGAGCGGACATGCATCGGCTTCTGCGTTTCTATCCCAAGAAGGCGGGCTCTCTCGCGGTCGGCGCGCTCGCCCGGCTCCGCCTCCCCGAGAGTCTGCGCCGTCCGCTTCTTTCGCGCTTCGCGTCGGCGTTTGGGGCGAATCTCGACGAAGCGGAGAAGGAGATCGGCGCGTATGTGTCCTTTCTCGACTTCTTCACGCGAAGGTTGAAGCCGGGCCTGAGGCCGCAGGCGACCGCAGTGCCGGGCGGAGTCAATTCGCCGGTCGACGGGGTCGTGATCGCCGAGGGGCGGGTGGAGGAGGGCACGCTCATCCAGGCCAAGGGCCTGCCGTACCGCCTCGACGAGCTTCTCGACGGCGACGCCGGGGCCTCCGCTTTTGCGGACGCGCACTACATGACGCTTTACCTCGCCCCGAAGGACTATCACCGCATTCACGTCCCGATCCCGGGGGCGTGCGTCGCGGTCGGGCGCGTGGAAGGGGAGCTCTGGCCCGTCAACGCCGCCTCCACGGCCACGACGCCGAGGCTCTACGTGAGAAACCGGCGCGCCTACTGGATCGCGCGGGGCGCGCGGGAGGACGAGGGGCTCGTCGTGGCTGCGGTCATGGTCGCGGCGACGCACGTGGGCGGGGTCGTGGTGGACCCGCGCTGGCTCTCGGGACGATTGCTGCCGCGGCGCGGCCGTCTCGAGGTGGCGAATCTTCCGTGCTCGAGCGGCGACGATCTCGGCGCCTTCGAGCTCGGCTCGACGGTCGTCCTGCTCGTCGGCGGGCCGAGGGCCGCGGAGTGGATTCCCGCCCGGGGACTCGGGCCCGTGAGGGTGGGGGAGCGGCTGGGGAGTTTCCGGACTTGATCCGGGCCGTCGTCGCGGCGGTCCTGCTGTCGGCGGGCGCGGCGCGGGCGGCGGGGCCCGACCCGCTCGTCCTCCGCTGGGGCGGGGACGCCGAGGGGGGCGCGCCCTTCGTCGAGGCCGACCCGGCCGATCCAGGGAAGCTGCGCGGATTCGACGTCGAGATCGCGTCCATGCTCGCGGAAGGCCTCGGCCGGAGATCGCAGTTCGTGCAGGTGGCCTACCAGACGATCGATCAGTCCGTCGCGCGCTCCGATTTCGAGATCGGCCTATCGGGCGTGGAAGACACCGCCGCGCGGCGCGCGGCTCTCGCCGTGACGATCCCGTACTTCGAGTTCCGGGAGGTGCTCGCGGTCCGGGCCGCCGACACCGGCCGCTTCCGGTCGGTTGCCGACCTCCGGGGCCGCAAGGTCGGGACGCTCGCGGGCACGATCGCATGGGATCTGCTCGCCGCAGCGGAGAAGACGGACGGCATCGTCCCCGTTTCGTACGACGACGATGTTCACCCTTACGAAGACCTCGCGAAGGGCAGGCTCGACGCGGTTCTCCTCGACCATGTTTTGGCGGCGCGCTCGGTACGGCGCGTCGCGGGCCTTGCCATCCAGCCCGGGGCGATCGCGACGGGGCGCTACGTCGGCGTCCTCTCGAAGGAGAACGCCGGGCTCAGGGACCGGATCGACGGGATCCTCCGGGAGCGGATGCGCGACGGAACGCTGAAGAGGATCTTCGAGGAGTGGAAGGTCTGGGACGAGGAGCAGGAAAGATTCGAAGAGAGAGAAATACAAATTTCTTTGCTTCGGAATTCGGAGGGGACGGGAACGAAGATTTCTTCGAATGGTGAAGAGGCGGCGGGCGCCGCCGAAGCGCTGCGGGTTCCCTCTTCCTCTTCTCTTTCTCTCGTCATCTCCTACCTCCCATCGCTCTTACGCGCCTCTCTCGTCACGATCGCGCTTTCGTGCCTCGCGATGGCGCTGGCTGTCGTGCTCGGCGTCGCCATCGCGAGCGGGCGCGTCTACGGGAACGCGGCCGTGCGATTCGTGCTCACCGTGTACGTCGAGGTGACGCGCGGGACGCCGGTTCTCCTCCAGCTCTTCGTCCTTTATTACGGGCTCTCGTCCTTGGTGCGCCTGCCCGCGTTCGTCGCGGCGCTCCTCGGGCTCGGCCTCAACTACGCCGCGTACGAGAGCGAGATCTACCGCGGCGCCCTCGAGGCCGTGCCGAGGGGACAGCTCGAGGCCGCGCGGACGCTCGGACTCACCGAGGGGCAGGTCCTCCGCCTCGTGCGCGGGCCCCAGGCCTTCCGGCTCGCGCTCGCGCCGATGACGAACGACTTCGTGGCTCTCCTCAAAGACTCTTCGCTCGTGTCGGTCGTGACGGTCGTCGAGCTCACGAAGCAGACGGCCATTTTCGCGACGAACATCGCGAGCTGGGCGATTCCGGGCGCGCTCTGCGCGGCGCTGTACCTCGCCATGTCCCTGCCGCTTTCGCGTCTCGCGCGGCGGCTCGAAGGGCGCTGGAAGGCGGCCTCCGCGTGAGCGCCCCTTTCCTCGCGATCGACGGCCTGAGGCTCTCACGCGGGTCGACGGGCGTGCTGAACGGCGTGACGCTTTCCGTCGCGCGCGGCGAGTTCGTGGCCCTCATGGGGCTCTCGGGAGGCGGAAAGACGACGGTCCTCCGGGCGGTCGCCGGCCTCGAGGGCTTCGACGCGGGAACGATCGCGTTGGACGGAGTCGCGCTCGAGCCCGGGCCGCCGCCCGCGGGCGGGACGCTTCGCGCTCTCCGCGCCCGCGTCGGGATGGTCTTCCAGTACCACGGGCTCTTCGAGCACCTCTCGGTCCTCGACAACGTTTCGCTGGCGCCCGTCCACGTCGCGAAGGTGCGGCGAGAGACGGCGGAGGCGCGCGCCCTCGCGCTCCTCGGCACGCTCGGCGTCGAGCGCCTCGCGAAGGCGTTGCCCCGGGAGCTGTCGGGCGGCGA
The DNA here is from genome assembly GCA_030278895.1 of Acidobacteriota bacterium. GTDB lineage: Bacteria > Acidobacteriota > Thermoanaerobaculia > UBA5066 > UBA5066 > Fen-183. The sequence goes on along the minus strand of JARXKK010000029.1, from coordinate 21,209 downwards.
GGCGCAGCGCGTCGCCATTGCGCGGGCTCTCGCGATGGAGCCCCCGCTCCTCCTGATGGACGAGCCGACGGCCTCGCTCGATCCCGCGCGGCGCAACGAGCTGGGGCGCTCGCTCGCGCGACTCGTGAAGGAGGACGGCCGCACGCTCGTCGTCGCGACGCATGACGACGATCTCGTACGCGACTTCGCGACGCGCGTCGTGATCCTCGCGGACGGTATCGTTGTCGAGGAGGGCGAACCGGCGGAGGTTCTCGGGAACCCGAGCCACCCCGCGACGCGTTGGCTCCTCCAGGCGAAAGGCGCCCAGGTGCTACCCTTTTTGGGTTAACCATGGCGGACGTGCGACTCCGGCAGTCAATCCTCAAGGACGCGATCCGCGAGAACGTGGACGCCATCGAGGGCCGTCTGCCCCGTGGGCTCAGACGCGCGGACCGCATGCGCCGGCGCCTCTTCCGCGCGTCGGTGTTCGTGGTCGTCCCGCTCGCGCTCTTCCTCTCGATCAACGCGCTGACGACGGGGAAGGGCGAGCGAACGGACTTCCTCGTCGTTTCGGCGCCGCCCGCGGTACCCGCCGCACCCGCGACGGTCGTCAACGCGCCGATCGGCCTCGAGCCCTCGCTCTTCCGGCTCGAGGTGCGCTCCGTCATCATCGACCCGGGGCACGGAGGGACGGACCCGGGCGCGACGGCGTCCGGGATCGCGGAAAAGGACGTCACGCTCGACGTGGCGCGCCGTCTCCGCGACCTGCTCGTCGAACAGAAGATCACCGTGTCCCTCACGCGCGAGACGGATGCGACCCTCTCCCTCAAGGACCGCGTGGCCTTCGCGAACGCGAAAAAATCCGACCTCTTCGTGTCGATTCACGTGAACTCTCTTCCTTCGGTGAAGGACAAGCGCGGCGTCGAGACATACTTTCTCGGGACCACGACCGACCCGCATATCCAGCAGCTCGCCGGGGACGAGAACCGCTCCTCGGGCTACACGATGGCCGACTTCCGGCGCCTTCTCGAAGGAGTCCTCGCGGACTCCCGCCAGGGCGAATCCCGGAAGTTCGCCGAGTCCGTGCAGGGCGGCCTCGTGACCTCGCTCCGGCCGGTCGTGCCCCGGCTCCAGGATCGGGGCGTGAGGAGCGCGCCGTTCGTCGTCCTCATCGCCACGGAGATGCCGGGCATCCTCGCGGAGGTCGCGACCGTCTCGAACGACGAAGAGGCCCGCCATCTCAGGGATCCCGGTTATCGTCAGCAGATCGCACAGGCCCTTTCGAACGGAATCCTCGCGTATGCGGAGGCGCGGAACCATCCGCCCTCCAGACGGAGTTGACATGAGCGGGAAGAAGGACGTTCTCCACGTCGGGATCGACCTCGGCACGTCGCGGAGCGCGATCACGGCCTCGAACGGCGCGCACCACGTCGTGGAGAGCTACGTGGGCTGGCCCCTCGACATGGTGGCCAGGAAGGTCGTGAAAAAGTCGATCCTCTTCGGCGCCGAAGCGCTCGAGAACCGGCCGATGCTCGACCTGCATCGCCCGCTGGAGCGCGGCCTCATCAAGCAGGGATCCACGAAGGACGAGGAGGCCGTGCACGAGCTCCTCAAGCACCTCATCTCCCTGGCCGGCCGAAAGGAGGGCCAGTCGATACAGGCCGTCGTCGGCGTGCCCGCCGAGGCGCTGCGCGTCTCCCGGCAGCACCTGCGCACGGCGGTGAAGGGGATCGCGGACGCCCTTCTCATCGTGTCCGAGCCGTTCGCCGTGGCGTACGGGATGGACGCTCTCCTCCACACGATGGTCATCGACATCGGCGCGGGAACGACGGATTTCTGCGTCATGAACGGCCGCTATCCGACCGAAGACGATCAGCGCACGCTCACGCACGCGGGCGACTCCGTCGACGAGCAGCTCATGACGCTCGTGAAGGCGAAGAATCCGGACGGCCGTTTCTCGATTCACATGGTGCGCGAATGGAAAGAGAAGCACAGCTTCGTCGGGAGCCCGCCGGGCCCGGTCGTCGTGCGGTTCCCCGTGAAGGGGAAGCCGGCCGACGTCGACATCACGGCCGAGATGAAGAAGGCCTGCGAGAGCATCGTCGGGCCCATCACCGAGACCATGCTCGACCTCCTCTCGAAGGTCGAGCCGGAATACCAGGAAAAGGTGCAGCGCAACATCGTTCTCGCGGGCGGCGGCTCGCAGCTGCCCGGTCTCCAGGCGGCTCTCGAGAAGGCGCTCGCCGAGATCGGCGGCGGCCGCGTGCGCGCCGTGGACGATCCGGTCTTCGCGGGCTCGAATGGCGGCCTCGCCATCGCGCTCGATGCGCCCGAAGGAGACTGGGAGCCGCTCTCGGCATGAGCCCCCTCGACACCGGATTTCCGCGCGACTCGGAGCCCCGGAAGAGGATGCTGCCGTCCGTGACGGACGTCGTGCGCGATCTCGCCAAGACCGTCTCGGCGGATCCGGCGGTGCTGTTCAAGGCGGCGCGGAGCGTCGTTGCCGAGGAGCTGGCGAAGGTGAAGCAGGGATTCGAAGCCGCGCCGCTGGACGTCCTCGTGCGGCGGGCGCGCCTCCAGCTCGAGCGGGACGGGTCGGCGATGCCCGTTTCCGAGCCCGCGTCACCGCCCATGCCCGTGTTCCCCCCAAGACCGGTGGCCGCGCGCGAGGCGCCGGGATCGCACCCGCCGCCCGCGAAGGCGGCGCCAGTCGACGGCCCCTTCCAGGATCTGGCGTCCCGCTCGGATCTGAACTGGGAGAAGGACCTGCCGATTCAGGCCGACGATGCGCCGTTCCGGTCGGCGATCCTGCCGATCCCGCACAGGTCGCGGGGTCCGGTCGGGATCTCCGCGCTCAACGAACCGGTGCGCGACCCCGGACTGGCGCCGGCACCGGAGCCCATCACGTTCGCTCCCGAACCGGCCGCGCCTTCAGAGGCCGAACATTCGCCGCCGCGCGAACCGCTACCGCTGCGCGACCCGCAGCCCGCTGTCACGGGTGATCTCTTCGGCGAGTTGCCCACCGAGGTCCCGGCGACGCCGAGACCCCTGCCGAGGCCGGCCGTCGTCTCCGCTCCGTCGATTCCGCTCGAGCATCCCCGGGGGCCGGAGTCCCAGTCGCTGCCCGCCGAGCCGCTTCCGACCCCTTATGCGGCGGGGTTTGAACGCTTCCTGAGGGCCCCGAGCGCGTCCTCCATACCGGCCATGCCGCCCGCGATCCGAGAGGCGGATGAGCCTCACATGCCGCACGAGCCGGCGGCCAGGGCCGTCTCCGAGATGCCTCCCGTGCGCGACCTGCCGGAGGACAACACGCAGCCGGCAATGGAGGAGTTCCACTTCAAGTCGCCTGATCCTCTTCCACCGATACCCGTTCGTTCGGGCCGGAGAGGTTGGCTCGTGGCCATCGCGCTCGTTCTCGCGGTCGGGGCCGGGCTCGCGTGGGCCGTGCGCGAATACGTCTTCAAGAACGAGATCGTAAAACCGGTCGCACCGCTCGCGCGCAAGAAGCCCGATGAGGTGCCAGCGGCACCCGTCGCCGTTCCGGTGCCCGCCGCGGTCCCGACGGCCGCGCCTGTGGCCGCCGCGAAACCGGCGGCTCCGGCGGCGAAACCCGCGCCCGCGTTGCCGAGGGGCAAGGCCGCGCTTCTCCTGACGCCCGACTGGGCGGGGAAGCCCACCGTTTACGTCATCCACTTCTCCTCGACGAAGGACCGCGAGAGCGCGGCGAAGGACGCCGTCAGGCTCGCGGCGGCGCTCGGAGCGCCCGCGCGCGCCGTCGAGGTGGATCTCGGGGACAAGGGCGTCTGGTATCGCGTCGTCGTGGGCGAATTCCCGGACGTGGACGCCGCCCGCGCTTTCCGTGCCGACCTCGAGGCGAAGAAGACGCCCGGCATGGGCTTCGTCTACGAGATGCGGGGGCGCTGAGGGCGGGGGTGAGCGTAGGATTCACCGCATGGTCGAACGGAAGAACGTCGGTCGAATCCTCTCGGAGCTGGTGCGCAGGATGCTCGATGCGGGACGAGCGCCCGTGGTGCGCAACGGTGTTCCGCTGGGTCCGCGTCGGACGAATGGAAGCGTTCGTCCGACGATGGCTCTCGTCAACCGGCTCCGGGACGACACGTAACCGGTTCGCGGCGCCGTGGTTGGTGACGCCGACGGCGAAATCTCGAAGTGATACCGGGCCTGAGAAGAGGAGGCCGCCGGCGCGCCCGATTCAGCGTGGCAGCGAGATCGACACCGTGTTGTTCTGGTTGCTGATCACGTAAGCGAGGGGATAGAGGCGTGTCGTGGACACGATTGTTGCGCGGGCGGCCGCCGCCTTCAGCGCTTCGTTCCGCGTGCGAACCGTGCCGAAGTACCTCGGAGCGAAGATGTCGTTGATCTGCAAGACGGTGCGCGCCTCCACCGTGAACGAGGAAACAACCGGCGACGCGCCGTCCGCTGGAAATAGCGACAGCGTCACGGTCGCCGCGACCGCGTCCGGGTTGACGAGTGAGATGTTCACGCGCCGCTTGGAGTCCGTGTGAAGCCAGGGGAGCAGGATCGACGTGCCAGCAGGAAAGAAGCTGGAGTCGTTGTCGATGACGGGTCCGGCTCCTTGGTTGCAGCCGTCATCGCCCGTCACCGTCCCATCCGGGTAGAAGACGCCGCCGACGTCATAGACCCATCCGCCGGTCCATTGGGAGCACCGGGCGAAGTCGCCCACCGTCCCGTACTCTCCGCGCGGGTTCCCCGTCAGAATGGCAGTCTGCACTGACAATCCGTCCTCGACGTCGGCGACGGCGGCCCCGAAGGGATTCGGCGAACTGGAGCGTTCGTTCGCGCGGCTGCCCACGTAGATGGCCCATCCCGAGATTGACGTCGTCGCCCCGGGTGGAATCGAGTACGCGCTCGGAATCCAGCCGGGGGTCCCGATCCAGTCGACAATGCGGAAGGTTTTGGGTGCCGACGAGAAGTTCGTCACACGCACCTCGCTCGCCCAGATCGCGCTGTTCGCTCCCTCCACTCGTGCGGCGATTGCGGGCAGGAGGATCTCGGCGCCCTGAGCGCCTGCCGCCAGGAAGGCCAGCAGCGCGACAGTGGCCCAGCAGGCCATGCGAGGAGAGCGATCAGTAAGCATTGTAGACGAACAGCGCCCAATCCTGGTTGGGACCGCTGTCTCCCGCGCCCGGCACCGCCATCTGGTTCACGGCGCCGGCGACCATTTGAATTGTGAACGCGCCCGAAAAACTGTTGGGGGCTATCAGCGCACGCTTGACGTTGTTGCGCGCGTCAGGAAGCCAGCACCCGGAGCTTCGATACGAGTATGGCGTGCCGTACTGCCCGTCGCAATAGGCGAATCCGCCCTGGAGAAGGTACATGTCAATCTCGTTGACGGACGTGAAGCTGCTACCCGCCTCCGCAGCGGCGTCGGTGAAAACGAGCACGGCGATGATCGGCTTCGAGGGGTCCGCAACGGTGAAAGAGAAGTTCTGGTAGGCCCCGGCCTGAGTGAACCGGTACGAAACGGAGTCGATGTATCGCTTCGGCGTGCTGTCTTCCAGGAGTTTTCCGAGGTCCAATCGGCCCCAACCTTGCGCAGTGGACGGTTCCCATCCCACTGTCGAGCTCGTGACATAGTTGTAACCGCCCTGCATGGACGCCGCCGTCCCGATCAGCGTCGCCTTGATCATAGCTGGCGATGGCGTTCCGCCGATCTTCGCCTTGGCGAGGACGGCAGCGCCCGTAACCAGAGCCGTCGAGAAGCTCGTGCCGTGCCCGGCCCCATAGGCCCCGCCTTGCGAAGGCAGGGCCGCCTGATAGGGCGTGAGTCCGGTATATGTCGCGCAGTCGCTGGCACCTTGACTGGGCGCGGTGGCGTCGCTGACACGCGCCGACGTCACGCTGCGGCCCGGTGCCATGAGATCAGGCTTGAATCGCTGGATGTCGTATGCGAGTCCCTGTCTGCTGAGCGAGGGAATGTCCGAGATCACTATCGAAGTGTCGCACGCGCCGGGCAAGCCGGTTCTTGGCAGGCCCGTTGCGCCGACCGTGATGACGTTCTTTGCAGTCGCGGGAGCCCTCACGCTCCGGTCGCTCGGAAGGCCTGTATTGCCTGCGGCCACTGCGATCGTCAGCGCGTTCTGATAGTTCAAGAAATTGCCCGTTGCGTCCCGCACGAGCCGGTCCATCGTCTTGGACGTAAGCAAATATGAGGTGTCCGGAATGTTCCAGCTGTTGTTCTGGAAATACGCATGATACTGGACGGTACGCTGCCCTATCGAGGTGAGAATGGCCGGCAGTGCCTCTGCAGGTGCGACGATTCCATTGTTCGTGATGATTCTGGAGACCCCGATCTTGACTCCGGGAGCCACCCCCATGCCCCAGTAGAACCCGTTCGAGTCCGCCCCCCCGGTTCCCCCAGTCTGGGTCGGGTCCCCTGCGATCAGTCCGGCGATGAAGGTGCCGTGATACAACCCGTCATTCGTGGTCGTAAGTCCGTTGTACGCGCAGGCGTACGCGAGGCGACTCTTGAAATCCGAGTTATTGAGATCCTGATGTCCGCCCAGAACCGAATCTCCCGTCAGGCACCCCTGCTGGTCACCAATAGAATTTTGAAGACCTGAATCCACGATATCCACGATTTCGTTCGAGTAGCTGGATAGACCGAGACCTGTCAACCACCCCTTGTACTGACCGGCGCCGGTTGCATCCCACGGCGTATGGTGCCCGACACTCACCTGGCTCGCTCGCTCGTCCGACACCTGGGCTTGATAAATCGGTTCGATCCAGCGCGCCGTGGAAAGGGACGCGAGTTTCTTCCAGTCGGCCGGGCCTGCGGACAGGACGACGATCATCTCATCCAGAGCCTGCGGGTACATCTTCACCTGAGCGTCAATAGCCTGGAGCACGACAATCGTATTCTTAAGATCCTGGGCGGCGTCCAACAGGACGGACACCTGTTGCCGAGTCGTGCCCGCGAGGACGGCCGCGCCCCGAAGCGCGGGTGCGATCTTGAAGAATGGCTGGAGCACCCCCACGAAGCGCACCTCAGGACCAAGTGTGCCGCGGAGCTTCTCAATGCCGGCTGGCGCCGCGACAATGTAGCTGTTTCGATAGACGTACTGGATGGGGCGTACACCGGCCGTTGCAAGGGCGATTAACCACTCGGGTCGTGCCGGGCCATGGAATTGAAGCGCGTAAAGGCCTGTCGAACCCGCGTAGTCGGTCAACGATAGGTCGGTTGGGACCGATTGAAGCACCTTCGCCGGATCGCGCGTGTCAAGGGTAACGCCGCCAAGGTCAAGGACGAACGCATCGGGGTCCACAGATGCGGCCAGGCCTGTCTCCTGCTTGATCAGCGTCAGGTTCACCGTGTCCGGCGCCGACGCGATCAGGAAGGGGCCATAGTCCTCCAACACACGGACGCCGCGTGCCGAGAGCGCGCCAACCTGGTTTGAGGCCAGACTCCCGTACGTCGCCGCAGGGGATTTTCGGATGTGAAGCATCTGCTCGCCGACGGCAGCTTGGGCGAATCCAAGAATCGGGATCAGCGTCGCGAATATGTACCGTTTCATCCTACACTCTCCAAGTGTTGAACATTCGTGGACTCAAGTGTGGCGACCGGAGCCGGCGCGAGCCGGTTTAGTTACTTCCGTGCTAAGTGTGGTCTGCCCCTACGCGAACTTGCTCCCTCCTTCTCAAGGTGTGGTCGGGTGGCCGCTTCCAACGTGATGCAGCGGTACTACCTCGGAAGAGGTATGAGTCGAAAGAAGAGGGACGCAGAGAGAACACGACCGACAAGAGAAGTGAAAATTTCTTCGGCTCGCCTGGTAGCTAAAGGAAGGGCCGCGCGACGCGCGGCCCGAAATCCCGGGGGAGAAGCGCCGTCAGAACGACGGCTGGAAGCTCTTGATGATGTCGGCGACGGTCGACTGAGGCTTGCCCGCGAGGGCGTTCACCTTGACGGTTGCGAGGCGGTCGAGGAGCGTGGGCTCCGAGACGTCGAAGAGGACGCCGGTCGTCACGATCTCGCTCTCGCGCGTGTAGACGAGCGCCGCCGCGCGCGACGATGCGTCGTGATTCTCAGGGAGCTGTCTCTGCTTCGCCTTGAGCGACTTGAACTGGTCGTCGCCGCGCCAGGTGACACAGGGAGACATGACGTTCAGGAACGCAAAGCCCTTGTGGCGAAGGGCCTTCACCATGAGCTCGACGGTGCCCTTGAGGTCGCCCGAGAAGGCCCGCCCGACCCACGTCGCCCCGACCGAGATCGCGAGCTCGCAGGGATCGACCGCGGGCTCGGGGTTGCCGTAGTGCGTGGACTTCGTCTTGTCGCCGGCGGGGGTCGTGGGCGCGGCCTGGCCCTTCGTGAGGCCGTAGATCTCGTTGTCCATGAGGATGTACGAGACGTCCAGGTTCCGCCGCGCGGCGTGCAGGAAGTGGTTGCCGCCGATGGCGAGGCCGTCGCCGTCGCCCCCGACCGCGATGACGGTGAGGTCCGGGCGCGCAACCTTGACTCCCGCCGCGAGCGGGAGGGCGCGGCCGTGGAGGCTGTTCACGCCGAACGTGTCGACGTAGCCGGGGAGGCGCGATGAGCAGCCGATGCCCGAGACGACGACCGTCTCCCAGGGCTTCACCTGCAGCTCGGTGAGCGCGCGGTAAAGGCCGGTCAGGACGCCGAAGTCGCCGCAGCCGGCGCACCAGACAGGCTTCAGGTCGGTCTTGTAGTCGGAAGGCTTGAACTCGGGAAGGGTCGCGGCTTCGCTCATGCGGACACCCTTTCCTGGACGCGTTCGCCCGCGAGGAGCGCGACGATCTCCGCGTCCACCTCGGCGACGGTCAGGTTCTTGCCGCCGGACCGCTTGTAGACGTGCGTGCGCTCGGCGGGCAGGTCGAGAAACGTGCGGAGGTACTTGTAGAACTGCGCCGAGTACGAGAGCTCGACGACGAGGATCTGCTTCACGCCTTTCAGAAACGCCTCGAGCTCCTTCTTCGGGAACGGATAGATCATCTGAGGCACGAAGGCGGCGACCTTCTGGCCGCGCTCGTTCGCGTGCCGCACGGCCTCGCGCACGGCCCCCTTCGAAGAGCCCCAGCACAGGATGCCGATCTCCGCGTCCTCGGGGCCGTAACGCCGGTGGAAGGTGTGAGCGTCACGGATGGGGCGGAGCTTGCGGTAGCGCTTCGCGTTCATCTCCTCGTGGAGGAGAAACCCGGAGCCGGGGCTTCCCTCTTCGTCGTGCTCGAGGCCGTTCGTCTGGTAGATCCCGCCCTTGACACCCGGGCGCGCCATCGGCGAGACCCCGTCGGGGGTTTCCTTGTACCGGTGGTAGTCGGTCAGCTCCTCGGCGGACGGAAGGCGCCGCTCGCGCACCTCATGAACGAGAGACGCCGGGTCGAAGGTCTCCCGCCGCCCCGCGACGAGCTGGTCGGAGAGGACGATGACGGGGATCTGGTACTCCTCGGCGATGTTGAAGGCGTCCACGGTCGTGTGAAAAGAGTCCTCCACGTCCGAACAGGCCAGGACGACGCGCGGCATGTCGCCGTGGCCGGCGAAGACCGCCTGGAAGAGGTCCGACTGTTCGCTCTTCGTGGGAAGGCCGGTGGACGGGCCGCCGCGCTGCACGTTCACGACGACACAGGGGAGCTCGGCCATCGAGGCGAGGCCGAGCATCTCGGTCATGAGCGAGAGCCCGGGGCCGGAGGTGGCCGTCATGGCTTTTTCACCCGCGAACGACGCGCCGAGGACTGCGCCGATGGCCGAGAGCTCGTCCTCCGTCTGCACGAGGGAGCCGCCCATCTTCGGAAGCCACTCGTCGAGGAACATGAGGATCTCGGTGGAAGGCGTGATGGGGTAGCCCGCGAAGTAGCGGCAGCCCGCGTGCAGGGCGCCGATCGCCGTCGCTTCGTTGCCGGACATGATGAGCTTGGCGGGCCCCGGCGTGAAGGCGAGCCGGCGCTCCGGCATCGGGGGGAGCGTCTGGCCGAGGAGGAGGCCGGCCTCGAACGCCTTCAGGGCCATCTCGCCGACGGCCGCTTTCTTCCGCCCGAAGCGGGAGACGATCGCGCGGCGAAGCGTGCCCTCGGGCAGGCCGAAGAGAGCCGTGAGAACGCCCAGGCCCACCAGGTTCTTCGATCCCTTCGCACCCGAGTCCGTGGACAGCTTTCCGAACGGCAGTTTGATCCAGACCGCGTCCGCCGAGAGCCCGAGGTCCTCCGGGGTGCGGGCCACGGGGTCGGCCTCGTCTGAGAGGACGACGGCGTTCCTTGCGGGCGTGCACTCGCCCTTGAAGCGGCTGAAGTCGGCCCAGCTGAAGACGACGAGGACGTCGGCGCCGTCGCCGGATTCATAGATCGGGTCCCCGCTGAGACGGACCACGCTGGACGACTCGCCGCCCCGGATCTGCGGGCCGTAGGCCTCCGTTTTCAGGACGTTGAGCCCGTCGCGCGCGGCGGCCTGCGAGAGGACGTCGGCCATCGTGACGATTCCGTCGCCACCTGCGCCGACCATGGCGATCGTGATTGTTCGATTTTGCAAAGCGCCCTCGCCTTCCAGCCCCTTCGGGTGCGCGTCAGAGTGCGGGCGGACGAGGTCTTCCTCAATGGTGCAAACGGATCACTCCGTTGAGTCCGCGTCTCAGCCCCGGCCTCCGGCGAAGCATCTCAGCCGGAAATCAGACGGGCCAGCGCATATGCCGCTCCGGACGCGAGGGCCCCGACGAAGACGGTACGCAGAGCCTCGCTGACGATCGGGCGGCCGGTGAGCTTGCCCTTGAAAGCCCCGAAGACCCCCAGCGCGAGGAGGGTGACGACGACCGACGTGGCGAGGGCCGTGGTCACGGGAACTCCGAGAAGATAGGGGGCCAGCGGAATCGCGCCGCCGGCCACGTACGACCCGCCGATCGTGAGCGCCGAGACGCGGGCCCGCTTCGGGTCGGGCTCCGAGAGGTTGAGCTCCTCGCGCATCATGAAGTCGACCCACCGGTGATGGTTCGCGCAGACGGCGTGCGTCGCGGCCTCCAATGTGCCGCCCTCGAGGCCCCATCCGCGGAAGACCTTGCGGACCTCTTCCTGTTCTTCCACGGGAACGTCTTTCACCTCTTCGTACTCGCGTTTCAGCTCGCTGTGCCACGTGTCGGCCTCGCTCTTCGCGGCCAGATAACCGCCGAGGCCCATGGCGATCGCGCCGGCCGCCAGCTCGGCGACGCCCGCCACGAGAATCACGCGCGAGCTCGCGACCGCTCCGGAAAGGCCCGCCGCGAGGGCGAACGGGACCGTCAGTCCGTCCGACATACCGAGCACGACGTCCCGCACGGTCTCCGAGCCCGAGAAGTGGGCTTCCACGTGGTGATGGCGCGGGAGGGGCCGGGAGGTGCCCTTCGCGTGCGGAGGCGCCCCGGGCGTGTGCGCCTTCGGAGGCTCGTGCTTCAGCGTCACGGGTTCGTCTGCCAGATCTCGAGGGCCGTCGTCATCGCGCGGTCGTCCATCGCGACGAGCGATACGACCGCGTTCGCGACGTCCTCCGGCTGGATCGCCCGTTCGGGTACAAGGTCCATTCCTGCCTTCTTCACGAGGTCGGTGTTCACCGTGGACGGGTAGACGCACGTCACGCGCACGTTCGAGGCGCGGGCTTCGTAACGCATCGCCTCGGTGAGGCCCGCGAGACCGAACTTCGACGCGCAGTACGCGCCGCCTCCCGCGAACCCGCGCCGGCCCGCCGTCGACGAGATGTTCACGATGTGCCCGCGCTTGCGGGATTTCATTCCGGGCAGGACGGCGCGGGACATCAGGAAGGGGCCGCGCAGGTTGACGGCGAGCATGCGGTCGAAGGCCACCGTGTCCATCTTCTCGACGGGCGCCAGCGCGAAAATGCCCGCGTTGTTCACGAGGACGTCCACCGGTCCGAGCTGCTGCTCGGCGGCGGCGACGGCACGCGAGACCGCTCCCTCGTCCGAGACGTCCGCCGCGAGGACGACGGTAGCGGCGCCGGAGTCCTTCAGCTCCTTCTGGACCTCGAGCAGGTTCTTCTTCGTCTTCCCGAGAAGAGCCACCTTCGCCCCCGCCGCCGCGAAGGCGTGCGCCAGCGCGCGGCCGATGCCGCGCCCGGCGCCCGTGATGAGGACGACCCGGCCCTCGAGCTTCATCGTGCGCCTCCGCTCTCGGGATTCTAGTGCGGTTGTGCCTGCTACTCTCGCCCGCCGATGTCGGCCTCCGTCGCGCCCCGCTTCGATCCCGCGCGGCGCCGGGCCGTGACGGTCGCCCTCCTGCTCGTGACGGCTCTGTCGTCGTTCGAGTCGACGGTCGTTTCGACGGCGATGCCGACGATCATCGGCGAGCTCCACGGGCTGCCGCTCTATTCGTGGGTCTTCTCGATCTACCTTCTCGCCTCCACGATCACGATGCCGATTTACGGCCGGCTCGCCGACGTCTACGGGAGGCGCCGCGTTCTCATGAGCGCGACCGTCGTGTTCCTGGCCGGGGCGGTGGCGTGCGCGCTGGCCCGGTCGATGCCGCAGCTCATCGTCGCGCGCGGCCTCCAGGGCCTCGGCGCGGGCGGCCTCGTACCGATCGCGCTCACGGTCTCGGGCGACCTTTATTCGCTCGAAGAACGCGCGCGGGTGCAGGCGTTCTTCAGCGGCGTCTGGGGTTTCGCGAGCCTTGTGGGTCCGCTTCTCGGCGCCTTCCTGACCTTGACGTTCGGCTGGCGGTCCATCTTCACGATCAATGTGCCGCTCGGGCTCGTTGCGCTGTTTCTCGTCGCGACGAAGATGATCGAGTCGCGAAAACCCGGGTCCGACCCGCTCGACGTGGCGGGCGCGCTCACGCTGGCTCTCGGGATCGGGGCGCTGCTCTTCGCTGTCCTTCAGAGAACGGGAGCGGGAGCTCTCGGGACGGGAGCGCGCCTTTTTCTCGGGTTCCTGGGTCTCGCCCTGCTCGTCCTCTTCGCGCGCCTCCAGGCCGGGCGCAGCCACCCTCTCATTCCGCCGGAGCTCTTCCGGCACGCGGAGACGGCAGCCCCCTATCTGGGAGGCATCCTCCTCGGGACGACGATCTACGGGGTGGATACGTTCGTGCCGCTCTTCGTGCAGGGAGCGCGCGGCGGCACCGCGGGGGCGGCCGGCGCGGTCATCACGCCGCTCGTCCTCTTCTGGGCGATCTCGGCGGCGGCTGCGGCGCGCGTCATCGTCCGATTCGGATTTCGGAAGACGGCGCAAGCCGGCGCGATTCTCATCCTGATCGGTTTCGTGGGGCTCCTCGCGGCGGCGCGATTCGACGCCCCCGTGGCCGCGATCAGCGCGGCGTGCGGCCTGATCGGAGCGGGGCTCGGCCCTTCGTCGCTTTCGCAAGTGCTCGCGATCCAGAACGTCGTCGAAGAGCATCGGCGGGGCGTCGCGACGAGCCTCGTGCCGTTCTTCCGCACGGTGGGCGGCTCGCTCGGCGTGGGGGCGCTGGGAGGGATTCTCGCGACCGGCCTGACCCGCCGGATGGGTGCGGCCGCCGAGTCGGCCGGATCGCTCCTGACCGAGGGGCACGTCCCTCGCGAGATGCGCCTTGCGCTCGAGCAGTCGCTCCTGCCCGTTTTCGCCGTGCTCCTCGCTCTCGCACTCGTCAACCTCGCCGTGACGTCCCGGTTCCCCGACCGGCGCGCGGCCCCACGCACGCCACGTCCAGGGTAATCACTCGAGCGAATCCCCGGGTTGCCCCGTTGCGGCGTTCTGGGAGAGGATCGCTCCCCGTGCGTGCAGGCTTGGCGAGTTTCGTGCTGGCGCTCGGCGTCGCTTTTCCGGCGCGGCCGGAGACCGCGCCGCTGATTGTCGATGGCCTGCGCGCGGACCTCTCGTCCGCCGCGGAGTTCGCCCTCGGAGACGCACCGGGAGGCGTCGCGGGGCTCGACCTTCTCGACTGGCGTCGCATTCGCGTGCCGGGATCCTGGCAGCAGGCGGGGATTCCCGGGCACGGCTACGCCTGGTATCGCTTCCGGTTCTCGCTGTCGGCCGCCGCCCGGAAACAGCCTCTCGCCTTCACGTGCTCCCAGATTCGCGACGTCGACGAGGCGTTTCTCGACGGCGTGAGGGTCGGTGGAACCGGGGCCTTCCCCCCCGCATACGACAAGGGCACGCTTTACGCGCGCCTCTACGAGCTTCCGGCGACGCTCACGAGCGCCCCGGGCCCGCACGTGCTCGCGATCCGCGTCTTCAACGCGGGTCCGCGAGGCGGAGGCCTGACGGAGGCGCCCTATCTCGACTCCGTCTCCGGCGCTTTCTGGGAGCGCACCTTGTTCGAGTCGCCTCTCGCCCTCGAGGCCGCGGCCATCTTCTCGCTCGGCCTCTTCGCGCTCTTCGTCTTCCTCCGTGACCGGCGGCAGCGCGAATTCCTGCTCTTTTTTCTCCTGACCGCGGGCGTCGCGGCGTACGTCATCTCGTGGCTGTCGCTCTGGTCGCGCTTCGGCGTGTCGCTGTCCCTCGTCTTCCGGGCGAACGTGGCGCTTTCGTTCGCGCTCTCCATGCTCTTCGTCCTCTTTTTCCATTACTTCTTCGTCCTGAACCTGCCGAACTGGATTCGGTTCGTTCTCGCACTTCAGTTCGCGGGCCTGCTCGCGGCCTGTGCGATCCCGCGGATCGACGATCTCTACTTCGTGCTGCCGCTCTGCTATGCGACGGTGATCGCGTCGGGAATCCGCGTGGTGGACGTGCTCGTGCGCAAGGTGCGCCGCCGGGCGCCCTATGCCGTGACGGTCCTCGTCGGCTTCGGGATCATCTTCGCGGCGACCGTCCGCGACATGGCGGCGGACTTTGGCCTCATCTCGTGGGGAGGGTCGACACGGTACTTGGGCCCCGCGTTTCTCGTGTTCTCCGTCCTGTTCCTCTCGGTCGTCGCCGATCGCATGGCCCGGTTGCGCGTGGCGGCCGCGACGGACCCGCTGACGGGTCTTCCGAACCGCACGGGCCTCTTCGACCGGATCGCGCTCGAGCTCGCGCGGAGCCGGCGCTCGAATCGCCCGGTCGCTCTCGCCGTGCTCGACCTCGACCACTTCAAGGACTTCAACGACAGGTTCGGGCACCTCGCGGGAGACCGGCTTCTCATCGCGATGGGCGAGAGGCTTTCCGAGTCCGTGCGCGCGACCGACCTCGCGGTGCGCTTCGGCGGGGAGGAATTCGTCCTCGTGCTCCCCGAAATCTCCCGCGACGAGGCTCTTCGCTGCTGCGAGAGGATTCGTGAAGCCGTCGGCCGCATGCGCGTCCCGGGCGCCGAAGGGGGCACGACGGTCTCGATCGGGCTCGCGGTTCACGAACCGGGCAGCGGACCGACGCCCGCGGCCGGGACCCTGCTTCGGGTCGCCGACGCCGCGCTCTATAGCGCGAAGGCCCAGGGCCGGGACCGCGTGCGCGTGGCCGAAGGACCGATTCCGGCGGATCCGGTCCGGACGGTCAGCGGGGAGTCCCTTCCACACGGAGCCGTCTGAGGCGCGGGCGGCAGTCGGAAGACTACAATTCGCGCATGAGGCTCGCTCGCGCCGCCGTTCTCGCCCTCGCGGCCGTCTCGGCGAATGCCCAGCAGGCGCCGGCGCCCACGCCCGCCCAAGAGCACGTCGTCGCGCCGTCGCTTCCGGATCAACCGAACAAGGAAGGCGTCGTGCGGCCGAGCGGTTCGATGCCGACGGATTCCGAGGGATACGTTCGGACGAACCGCGGGCCGGTGGATCCATCCGCGGGAAAGCCGACGCCCGCCGGCGCGCCGGCCGCACTGCCTGCACCCGCCCCACCCGCCGCGGGTTCGGCCCAGATGCTGGCCGTTCCAAATTCGACTCCGGGGCCGAGAGGCCCGGCGGAGGTGAAGGCGGCGTACCTGTCCCTTCGGGGAACCGTGAAGGCATACGCAAGGGGCGTCTCGATCACCATCGTCGAGAAGGAAGGAGTCGAGCGGACCGTGAAGCTCGCGGCGAAGGTGTCCGTATACGACGGCCTCGCGGCCGGTGACAAAGTCGTCCTCAGGATTCCCCTCGAGAACCCCGCCGACGGACAGAGCACGGACCGCGTTTCGAAGCAGCGGCCTCCGAAGGCGCCGCCGAAGTCCAAGTTCTCCGCCGCGCAATCGCCGGTCCGCTGAGCGAAGACGGCCGCATGCGGCGTTCGGGAGGCGTCCTCGTCGTCCTCCTCGCGGTTGTGGGGCCCCTTCTCGCCCAGGAGCCCGTCCCGACGCCTTCGGCAACCGAGGCGCCGATCCTCCCGGCCCGCGAGCCCGACGGCGATCCCACGGTGTCCGCGCCGCCGTTCGTCGCGGCGCCCGCGGCGGGCAGCGTCCGCCTGAGGCGCGGCGTCGTCCCGGGCAAGCCCGTCTCCCTCACGCGGGGGGCGGCCTCGACCGTGACGGACTACGAGAAGGGGAAATTGCTCACCGTGAGGACGCCGGCCGGGACGCTCGTGAAGTACCGCGTCGCGAACGGCGCCTCCGTTCCCGACGACCTTGCCGCCGGTCGCACGGTGCTCGTCGAGACGAAGGTCGTGAAGAAGCGCCGCTACGCGTCGCGCGTCACCTACGCGGAATCCCGCGTCGTCATGACGAACGTGGACGGGCCTCCGGCGCGGTGATTCTCTTCGCGAACGAAGACGTACTCGCGCTCGACAAGCCTCCGGGCGTCTCGATGGCGACGTCTTCGAAGGAGGGCAAGTCGGCGGAAGACGCGGTCCGGCGACTGCTCGCGGTCTGCGGCGTCATTCCGTCGGACCCTCTCCCGCTCCTCGTGCACCGCCTCGACGCAGGAACCTCGGGCGTCGTCCTCTTCGCGAAAACCCCCGCCGCCCATCGCGCGCTCAGCCTCTCGCTTCAGGAGCGCCGCGCCCGCAAGACGTACCGTGCGCTCGTCTGGGGCCACCCGGTGCCCGCGAAGGGGACGATCGACCTCGCGCTCGCGCGCGACCAGAAGGACGGGCGCAAGATGCGCGTCGGGGCCGACGGAAAGCCGTCCGTCACGCTCTACGCGACGCTCAGAAGATTCCCGTCGCTCGCCGATCTCGAGCTCCACCCCGAAACCGGACGCACGCACCAGATCCGCGTCCATCTTTCCGCGAAGGGCCACCCGATCGTGGGCGACGACTTCTATGGGGGCGCCAGCCGCTGGCACGGCGTGCGCGACCGCGCCCTCCGCGAGGCGCTCGCGGGGTTGACGCACCCGCTGCTCCACGCTCAGCGCATCGAGATCCGGGAGATGGGCCTCGACATCGAGGCCCGTCTCCCGGAAGACTACGAGAGCGTTCTCGCGCTCCTCAGAAAATGACGTCCGTCAGAAGATGACCTTTGCCGCGAGCTGAAGGATGCGCGGGCCGGCCGACGCGGTCGGCGTGCCGAAGCTCGCGAGCCGCGTGAGCGCCGTTCCGTTCACCCCGTAATAGCCCTGGTTGAGTCCGACGACGTTGGAGCGGTTGAGCACGTTGAAGGCTTCGAGGATCACCTGGAGCGTCACCGAGCCGATCGGGACGTCCTTCGTGATCCGCGGGTCGATCGAGAAGAACGTTGGGTAGTTGAACGAATTGCGGGAGAACCCGGGGGCGCGGTCGTTGCGGTTGTTTCCGTCCGTGTTGAGGTCCGAGAGCGGCGAGAGAATCGGCGAATAGGGCTGCCCGCTCGCGAGCGTCACGATACCGGAGATGGACCATCCTCCGAACAGGGCGTGCTCGAGTCCGCCCGCGTTGCGGTAGTAGGGAAGGCTCCAGTAGGCCGACAGGACGACGCGGTGGCGCTGGTCGGCATCTCCCGGGGCGTAGTCCGCCTGGAAGTTTCTCGGGTCCGAGGCCTGCTTCGCGTCGTCGCCCGAGCTGGGGACGACGGAGGTCGCATCCGGTTTCGTGTCGAGGACCTTGCCGAAGGTATACGCGAGACGCGCCTGCCAGTTGTTCGAGAAGCGCTTGTTGAGCTCCAGCGTGACGCCGTTGTAGTTGGACTCCGCGGTGCTCTGGAACTGGACGATGCGCGCGAAGTTCGTGAAGGGACGGTCGGCGGCGCCGTAGCGCGTGATGGGGTAGACGTTTCCCGCGGCGTCCGTGAAGTTGACGATGGAGGGGGATCCGACATTGATGTCGGTCGAGCGCTGGAGCTTCGTGCCCTTCACGTAGAGATAGGAGAGGCCGACCGAATAGTCGTTCGACACCGCATGTTCGATGCCGAGGCTCGCCTGATGGACGAGAGGGTTCTCGAAGTTCGGGTCGAAGACGAAGATCGTCGGCTTCGGGAGGAGGACGCCCGTCGGAATCGAGGAGAAGATGTTGGGATAGATGGGAGCCTGGGCCGCCGTGAACGTGAGCGTCTGGACATTGATGCCGTTGTTCGAATGTGCCGTACCGATCATGATCGCGGGCGTCCGGCCGTAGAACATGCCGTAGCCGCCGCGCACGACCGTCCGGTCGTGTCCCTTCGGCGTCCACGCGAAGCCGAGGCGGACGCCGACGTTGTTCGTGTCCTCCGGCACCACGCTCGTGTCGATACCGGCCGCGAGGAGCTGCGCGTCGGGGTTCCGGACCGGCGGCTGCGCGATTCCCTGCTTGTCGTAGCGGACGCCGAGATTGAGCGTGAGGTTCGGGGTCGGCCGAAACTCATCCTGGAGAAAGAGCCCGATCTCCGAAAGATCCGGGTTCGTATAGGGGCCGCTGGTCCCGGGGCCTCCGAATGCCTGCACGTACCGGGTGGGCACTCCGAGGTTGTAGTTCGCGATCGAGTTGAACGTATAGCTGCCGGAGAAGTTGCCCGGAAAGTAGTTCAGGATGAGGTCGCGGTTGAAGTCGACGCCGCCCTTGAGCGCGTGATTGCCGAACAGAACCGTCACGGCGTCGGCCACCTGGTAGCGCGTGATCGTGGTCTCGCGCGGGCTGAAGAAGTTTCGCCCGATCGTGAAGGCGAAGTTTCCGACGTCCTGAATGAACGCCTCCGGATCCGCGCTGTTCGCGAGGCCGGGCTCGGAGTCTCTCGCGTACTGGCCGCGCAGCTCGTTGAAAAGAGCCGGGCTGAAGGAGTTCGTGACGGAGGCGGTGACCGTGTCGGTCTTGACGAGCGAGTCGCCCGAGTGCGTCACGGACTGCGTCGAGCCGCCGTTCTCGTTGTTCACGCCCGTGAAGTCCTGGCGGTTGTAGCGCACGGAGACGTGCGTCGAGGAGCCCGCGTCGTAGTCGGCCTTGAGAAGGAAGACGTCCTGGTTCTGGCCGCGGTCGTACGGGCCGGCGATGGCCGTGAGCTTCGCGAGCCCGGCCGTCGTGTTCGCGTCCGTCGGCAGGGCGCCGGTCGAGAGGATGACGGGCTGCCCGTTCGTGTTGCGCTGCCCGTCGTAGTTCGCGAAGAAGAAGAGCTGGTCTTTCAGGACCGGTCCGCCGAGGCTCGCGCCGAACTGGTTGTAGTGGTAGTTGCTCTTGTCGCGGCCGTTGATCACGTTGACGTAGTCGTTCGCGTTCATGCCCTTGTCGCGGAAGAACTCGAACGCGCTCCCGTGGAACTCGTTCGTGCCCGACTTCGTCACGACGTTGATGACCGCGCCACCCGCGCGGCCGTACTCCGCCGTGTATGCGTTTCGGTTCACCTGGAATTCCTTCACGGCGTCCTGGCTGAACTGGTAGGGCGCGCGGCCCGAACCCGTGCGGCCGAGGGCCTGGCCGAAGAACGTGTTGTTGCTGTCGGCCCCGTCGATCACGAGGCTGTTCAGCGTCCCGCGCTGCCCGGCGAAGCTGATGTCGCCCTGGCGGGGATCCTTCGTGACGCCCGGCGTCGTGAGAACGAAGTCGATGAAGTTACGTCCGTTCGTCGGGAGATTCGCGATGAACTTCTCGTTCACGACGTCGCTCTGCTGCGTGCGGGTCGTCTCGATCAGAGGCGCCTCCTCGGTGACGGTCACGGCCGTCTTCACGCTCGAGAGCGCGAGCGCGAACTTGAGCGTCACGTCCCCGCCGACGTTCAGCTCGATGCCGGATTTCGTCGCGGAACCGAAGCCGGAGAGGTCCACGGTGACGCTGTAGAGGCCGACGGAGAGAAGAGGGAAGTTGAACGCCCCTGCGGTGTTGGAGACGGCCGTCCGAGCGGCCCCGGTCTGCGCATTCTTCGCGGTCACGCTGGCGCCCGGGAGAGGCCCGCCGGAGGCGTCCGCCACGGTGCCCGAGATGGATCCCGCGCTGCTCTGCGCGAAGAGCGGTGCGGCGGGCCACACGAAAGCGAGCGCCAGGACCACCGTGAAAATTGCGATAGAACGAATCACTCGAGACATCGAAATCCCTCCTTCGAACAACGGCATGATCGTCACCCCTCGGTGCAGGGGATGTGAAGCTCGCGTGAAGCCTATCTCAAGATCGAGGTTCCGGCGGGGTGCGCGAGCGTCCGGAATCGGCCGCAGCCCCGGGCCGCGAAAACGGCGGTCCCGGCGATCAACACGAGACTCGCTCCGAGGAGGAGGAGCAGAGGCCCCTTCCGCGGCGCGGGCATTTCGCTCGTTACGGCCGCGGCCCTGGAGCGGGGCCGCCGGAGCGGTGCCGTGGAGTCGGCGACGGAGGCGGAGACGGGCGCGACGGCGGGAACCTCGCGCGTGACGGCTCCCCGGGCGGGCCGGGCCTGCAGGTCGCGCCGAGCGACCACGAGGTCGAGAATCATCTGACCCGCGCTCCCGTAACGTTCGGCCGGCTCTTTGCGGAGGGCACGCGCGACGATCTGCTTCAGGCTTTCGGGCACGAGGTCAGGTTCGGGCCAGGGGTCGGCTTCCTTGGTCATCATCTTGGCCACCATCTGCGTCACGCTCGCGCCCGAAAACGGGTGCACGCCGGACAGCATCTGGTAGAAGACGATGCCCAGGGAGAAGAGGTCGGACCTCTCGTCCAGGGGGTTGCCGAGGGCCTGTTCCGGCGACAGGTAGTCGAGGGTGCCGACGATCATCCCTTCTCCCGTGTGAAGGTGAGTCCGCGACGCCTCGCGAGCGCCCTCGGAGAGGATCTTGCTGAGCCCGAAATCGAGCACCTTCACGTGGCCGTTGGGCGCGAGCATGAGGTTCGAGGGGGTGATGTCGCGATGCAGGATGCGGCTCTGATGCGCCACCTTGAGACCCTCGAGCGCCTGAATCGCGATGTCGAGGCACTCCGAGACCGAGAGGCGCCTCCGGTCCATGATCTCGTCCAGTCCCTCGCCCTGGAGGTACTCGAGGACGAGATAGAGGGCTCCGGGCGGGACTCCTCTGTCGCGCGCGTCCGTCGTCGCGAGGTCGTGGATCGTGATCACGTTCGGATGGTTCA
>JARXKK010000028.1 GCA_030278895.1 Acidobacteriota bacterium | reverse complement strand
CGAATCCAACCGCGGCGAGCGCGGCGGCCGCCGCAAGGCCCCAAGCGAGACGCTCGCGGCTCTTTCGGCGCTGGGCGACGGGCGCGGGCAGCCCGACCTGCGAGCCGCCCTCCGCGATCCACTGAAGCTGGAGCTTGATGTCATGGGCCGTCTGGAACCTGTCCTCCGGGTCCTTTGCGAGGCACGTCTTCACGACGCGCTCGAGCGCGGGCGGCGTCATCGGCGCCACGGCAGCGATCGACGCGGGCTCGTCCTTGAGAATCGCCGAGATCAGCGCCGCGTGGCTCTTCCCGTCAAACGCCTTCCGGGCCGTCGCCATCTCGTAGATCAAGGCGCCGAACGAGAATATGTCGCTGCGCGCGTCGGCTTCCTTGCCTTCGAGCTGCTCGGGCGCCATGTACTGGAAGGTTCCCAGGATCGTTCCTTCCTGCGTAATCGCTCTCGGCATCTCGGTGGGGAGCGACGTGGCCGACGACGACGGCCTCACGACGGGCGCCGCTGTCTTGGCGAGGCCGAAGTCGAGAAGCTTCACGCCGGACTTCGTCAGCATGACGTTCCCGGGCTTCAGGTCGCGGTGAATGATGCCGGCGTGGTGCGCGGCTTCGAGAGCCGCCGCGATTTCGATCGAGACCCTCAGGAGCTGCTCGGGCTCGAGCGGGCCGCGAAGGAGCCGCTCGGCAAGCGTCTCGCCCTCGATGAGCTCCATGACGAGAAGGTGGCGCGGAGACGATGCGGAAGAACCGGGGATTTCTTCGAATGAATAAAGATGGGCGATGTTCGGATGATTCAGCGACGCAAGCGTGCGCGCCTCCCGCTCGAACCTCAGCTTGCTCTCTTCACTTTCAAGGAAATCTTCCGGCAATACCTTGATCGCAACGGACCGCCCGAGTCGCGAATCGGTTGCCCGATAAACCTCTCCCATCCCGCCGGCTCCGAGAGGCGAGAGGATTTCGTAAGAACCGAGCCTGTAGCCCGCCGAAAGAGTCATCGAGCCCCCTCCACGAGAAAGAGATGAGAGACCGTGCGGCGGCAGGCGTAGACGTAGCCCTTTCCGTCTTCGGTGAAAGCGAACGGGCCGACGCTCAGGACGCCGGTCAGGTCGGCGGGTCCGAGAGTCCGCAGCGGCTCCCGTCTGCCGGTTGCCACCTCGAGTCGCTCGATGCGCGCGGGGACCTCCCCGGCGCGGGCAACGAGCACGAAACGGCCGTCCGCAGTCCACCGGATGGCCTGGTCCTCGGAAGTGGAGCCGGCCACCGGACGCGCCTCGCCGCCGTCGACCGGATAGAGGACGAGGGCGCCGCCACTCGCCTTGACGAGGATCAGCCGGCCGTCGGGCGACACGAATCCCTGGCTCGTCCCTTCCGGAGTCACGGGGCGAGGCTTGCCGCCCGCGATGTCCTGAACGTAGCACCGGACCCCTTTGCCGTCTTCATGACCGCAGGCGAGCACCCTCCGCGCGTCCGAGAAGAACTGTCCGGACTCATAGCTGACGAGGCCGCCTCGCTCGAGCTTGCGGGGTTCGCCGGCGGCCGTGGGATAGAGCACCAGCTGCGGAGGCGTCGTCGGCACGGCCGCGAGCGCCCACTTGCCGTCTCGGGACAGGTCCAGCGCGGCCCCCTCGCCGAGACGCACGACGGGCGAGCCGTCCGTCTGGCGCAGGCACACCGCGTAGTTCACGCCCACGCTCCCGCTCTCTTCCATGAAGAGGAGCGTCTTGCCGTCCTGGCTCAATGCCGCGGGATCGGACAAATCGAGCCAGGAGAGGTCCCGCTCGCGCGCCTGACCGGGCGCGAGGACCGGCATCTCCCGAAAGAAATCGTCGCGCGTCGCGAGCCAGCGCCCGTCCGCCCGGATGTCGTGAATCGTGAGGCCGCCCGCGCTTTCCAGCGCGACCCGGCGCTTGCCCGACAGGCTGACCCCGTAGATCCGGAAGTTGTTGTAGGCGTTCCCGGCGGAGAACATGACCTCGTCGCCCGCCTGCGACCATGCCAGGCCCTGTTCACCCCAGTAACCCTCGGAGAGGATCGTCTTCTTGCCCGAGAGGTCCACGACGGCGACCTCGCCGCGATCGTCGAACTTGAAAGGGTGCTGGAAGAACGCGATCCGGTCCCCGCGCGGCGAGAACCGCGGGTCGCTGAAGTAGCCGCCCGTCTCGGCGAGGACCTTGCCCGCCGGGAACTCCAGCCGATCTTTTCCGCCGACGTCGCGGATCACCGCAAGATCCGCTCCGTCGGGAGACCAGTCGGCCTCGCGCACGCCGTCCAGGATTTCGCGCGGCGCGCCGCCTTCCAGCGGCATCCGCGCGAGAGTGCCCTCGAAGAGGCTGTGCGCCTTGTACCGCGCGCGGATGAGGACAGCCAGCTCGCCTTTGGACGAGATGGAGAGCAGGTGGCCGGCGCGCAGCAGGGCGCGGGGACTCGCCCCCGGGTAATCCGACCGGAGCGAGAGGATCTCCGGTGTGTTTCCGGAGGGAGCCGCGGTGTAGATGACCGTTTTTCCATCCGGAGCGAGCCGGGCATTGAAGATCGGCTCCTGGCGGAACGTCAGCTGGGCGAAGGACGGGACGGCGGCGATCGAGCGCTTTCCTTTCCAGTGCCCGACGGCATAGGTCGCCGCCGCGGCGATGAGGCTGAGGGCCATGAGGGCGGCCGGCACCCAGCGGCGGCCGTAATGGGACGACGCCGGCGCAGCCGCGCGGCCGCTCGCGGAGCTTCCGCCGAGGGATTCGAGGTCGAACGCGAGGTCCCGAGCCGACTGGAAGCGCTCCGCGGGATTCTTCTCGAGGCAGTGCCGCACGAGCCGGTCGAGCTCGGACGGGATCTTCGCGCCCGAGAGTTCTGGCTCCGCCGGCTCCTCCTTGAGGATCGCGTTCATCGTCTCGATCGCCGAGTCGCCCTTGAACGCCCGCGCGCCCGTCAGCATCTCGAAGAGCACGCACCCGAACGAGAAGATGTCGGACCGCGCGTCGGCCGGCTGCCCGCGCACCTGCTCGGGCGCCATGTAGCCCACCGTTCCGAGGAGTGTCCCCGGATCGGTTGCCCGCGCCATCGTCGGCGACTTCGTGTCGTCGCCGGCCGCGACCGCCCGTTGCTTCGCGAGGCCGAAGTCGAGGATCTTCGCGCGGCCGTCCGCCGTGAGGATGACGTTTTCGGGTTTCAAGTCCCGATGGACGATCCCGCTTTCGTGCGCGGCCGCGAGTCCGCGCGCGATCTGCGCGCCGAGCTCCACGGCCTTGCGGACGGGGAGCGCGCCCGCGGTGATCCGCTCGCGCAGCGTCTCCCCGTCGACGAGCTCCATGACGAGGATGTGGCGCGATACGGAAGAAGAAGAACCGGAGATTTCTTCGAATGAATAGATGGCGGCTATTCCGGGGTGGTTGAGCGCCGCGAGGAGTTTCGCCTCCCTCTCGAACCGCTGCCTCCTTTCCTCACCTTCAAAGAATTCTTCCGGCAGGACCTTTACCGCGACGTCCCTCGCGAGCCGCGTGTCCTTCGCCCGGTAAACCTCCCCCATCCCGCCCGCACCGATCTGGCCGAGGATCTCGTACGAGCCGAGTTTCGTGCCGGCGGCGAGCGTCATCGGCGCGACTCCTCCTGCTTCGCGAGGAGCCGGGTCCAGTGGACGAGCAAGTTCAGGGGGGGCGAGCCCTGCTCGTCGGGGACGGTGTTGACGAGGAACTTCTGGTGGTCTGCCGTGGCGTCGTAAGCCGCTCCGTTCAGGCTCGGATGGATCGCGAACAGCAGTGCGGGCGGCCCGGCCTGGAATCCGGCGGTCGTGCTGATCGGAACCGCCATGAGCTTGTTCTCGGGAGTGAGGAAGACGAGCTCCTTGCCGTCGCGGCGCCAGTGAGGCTGGCCGCCTCCCGCCGTCGAGATCTGCCAGCGGCCGCCGGGCCCCGGAAACGGCCGCACGTAGACCTCGAACCGTCCGGACTCGTCGGAGTCGTACGCGAGCCATCGCCCGTCGGGCGAGAAGCGGCTGTCACCCTGGAAGTTTGCTTCCGTCGCGAACGGGCGGGCCTTCTTCTCCCCTGCGGTTTCGACGATCCAGAGCTGGTTGTTCCTCTTTCCCTGCGCCGGGACGCTGTCGATCGAGAGAGACCGCCCATCCGGAGACCAATCCTCGGGGATCCGGGCGTCGGGCGATTCGAGCAGGATCTCCTCGGCGCTCCCGTCGAGGGACTTCGTCCAGAGATCCTGCCGCGACCCCTTCGACTTCCGGTCGGACCCGAAGAGGAGGCGGTCCCCGGCGGGAGACCACACGGGCGAGAAGTTGCTTCCGCTGCCGAACACGAACTTCGTTCCCGCTCCTCCTGAAACGTCGAAAAGCCAGAGGTCGGACGTATTCCGGCCGAGATCGAGCACACCAACCGCAATCTTCCGCCCGTCGGGCGAGAGGCGCGGGGCGACCCAGAGACCGGGCTGGCCGACCGTCCCCGCCGGCCGGCCGTTCCGGTCGAACCAGGCGAGCTGCGACGGAACGGCGAAGGCCGGGGTCGAGAAGAGGAGATCGTCCGAAGCCGTGAACTGGACGTAGCCGTACCAGTTCGTGACGTTCAGGCGTTGCGCCACGGGGACGGGGTCACCCTGCACCTCGAGCCGAGCGGGATTCATCTTCACGGCGAGGAGCGCCCCCTCGCTGGGGTAGAGAAGGTGTCCCGCGACAAACGACGGGTTCGAGGCGATCCCGGCGACGACGGCCTTGTCCGTCTTCCCGTCGAGCGAACCCGCGCGAATGGAGTTCGCGGGATCGCCCGTGTTCCCCGACAGGTTGGCGGCCATGTAGAGGAAATGCCTCCCGTCCGGAAGGAAAACGGGATATCGATGCGCCGTGACGCGCAGGGACGCGTCGAGCTTCGTGACCGGCTCCGGCTTGCCGCCCGAGGCCGGAACGCGGAACAGGGGCGACGTCGGCGTCGGACCGAAGACGATCGTGCCGTCGCGGTTCCATGTGCCGCCGACGCCCCGTGCCGCGTCGCAGACGGTGAGGGCTGGCCCGCCGGTCGGATCGATCCTCTTCAGGGATCCCTGGGTGAAGTAACCGATGAACCGGCTGTCGGGCGACCAGAAGGGAAAGCTGGCTTCCTCGGCGCCGGTCACGGGGCGTGCCACGGGTGCGCCGAGGGTCCTGACCCAGAGCCCGGGCTGCGTGCCCGCTTTCCCCGCCGTGAACGCCAGCGTTCTCCCGTCTGGAGAGAGCGCGATCGACTCGACGAACGTCTTCTCGGGGAGCGGGATCGCGGCGAAGATCGGCGAAGAGACGCGCGGCGCGCGGCGGACGAATCCGACCGCAAGGACGATCGCCGCGACCGCGGCCGCCGCCGCGAGGGTCCACGCCAGCTTCTCGCGGTTCTTGCGCCGGGCGGCGACGGGCGCGGGAAGCCCGGCCTGAGAGCCGCCCTCGCCTACCCACTGGAGCTGGAGCTTCACGTCGTGCGCCGTCTGGAGGCGGTCCTCCGGGTCCTTCGAGAGACAGGTCGCGATCAGGCGGTCGAGCGCCGGCGGCGTCATCGGCGCGATCGACGAGGCGGGCGGCGGGCTGTCTTTCAGGATCGAACCGATGAGGCTCGCCTGGCTCTTGCCGTCGAACGCCTTCTTTCCTGTCGCCATCTCGTAGAGGACAGCCCCGAAGGCGAAGATGTCGCTCCGCGCGTCGGCTTCTCCCCCCTCGAGCTGCTCGGGGGACATGTACTGGAACGTTCCGAGGATCGTCCCCTGCTGGGTCAGGTGCTGCGGCGATGCCATCGTCGGCATCGACGTGAGGCCCGACGGTTGCGCCTGCGGGGACAGCGTCTTGGCGAGACCGAAGTCGAGCAGCTTCACGCCGCCCTTCGTGAGCATGACGTTGGCCGGCTTGAGGTCGCGGTGCACGATTCCCTGGCGGTGCGCGCGGTCGAGGGCGTCCGCGATCTGCACCCCGAAGGAGATCACCTGGGGGAGAGGCAACGCGCCTTTCTCGAGGCGGATCGCTAGCGTCTCACCCTCGAGGTACTCCATGACGAGGTATTCGGTCCCCTCGTGCGAGCCCACGTCGAAAAGCGCGCAGATGTTGGGGTGCGAGAGCTGGGAGATCGCCTTGGCCTCGCGCTCGAAGCGCTGTTTCATCTCCTGGGACGTGGAGTCGGACGGCCGCAGGACTTTGACGGCGACGTCCCGTTCGAGCCGCGTGTCCCTCGCCTTGTAGACCTCGCCCATTCCACCGGCCCCGAGCGGAGAGAGAACCTCGTAAGGGCCGAGTCTTGTGCCCGCCGCAAGCGTCATCTCAACCCTTCGACCACGTAGAGCGTGCTGCGCTGCAGAATGTAGCGCGCCGCCATCTGGCGGCCGACCTCGCTGAACCGCATGGAGGTGGCCTCGACGCCCACGTAGCCGGCCGGGTTGACCACCTTCCAGGGCTGGCGTTTTCCGGTCAAGGGGTCGAGCTTCCAGACTTCGATCGGAAAGCTGCCGGGCCGCGACGCATAGAAACGCCCGTCCGGAGTCCATTGGATGAGCCGTTCGCCTTCCTCGAGACCCGTGACGCGCCGCGCCGGCGCCTCGGGATTCCGAAGGTCGAGGATCCCCCATCCGGCCTTTTCCCGGACGAGAATGCTTCGCCCGTCTGGGCTCAGGAACGGCCACGTATCGAGACCCGTCACACCCTCGGGCGTGATCGCTTTCGGCGCGGCCCCTTCCAGACCCTGGGTCCAGACGCGGTCTTCCTTCTCTTTCTCCGCGCCGATGAAGATGAGGCTCTTGCCGTCCTTCTGGAAGCTCACCGCCTTGATCGAGCGGATGCCGTGGGCCGGCAGCTCCCGCGGGCTGCCGGTTCCGGTCGGGTACAGCACCCAGTGCGCGGCCGGCTTGTCCACCCACGCCGCCGCAAGCGCCTCATCCGGCGAGAGCGCGCCCCAGCCGTTGCTCTTCCCGAGCGGCGTCGCGTGGCCGCCGGCCGCCGGCCTCAGGAACAGATCGGGAAGGGGACCTTCCTCCTCTTCGAACAGGAGCATCTTTCCGTCGCTCGAGCAGTCGAGGAGGTAGCTCCACGTGCGCCACGACAGGTCCACGGGCTGGGCCTGCCCGTCGGCCTGCGCGAGGAGTCCGCCGCGCATCTCTTCCCGGCTCATGAGCACGCGTCCGTCGGTTCCCACGTCGTGAATCGAGAGACCGCCGGCCTGGCTGAAGACCCGGCGCTCCTTCCCGGAGAGGTCCACCGCGTGCAGGGCGCGGTTCAGCACGTTTGTCCCGGCCGTGAACCAGATCTCCTTGCCGCTCCAGGCGAGGCCGCGGAGCGTGTCGTGGTCCTTCGACAGTATCCGCGTCTTCCCGGAATCGACGTCGAGGATCGAGACACGGCCAGCGTCGTCCCCGGCGGCCGGGTGATCCACGTAGGCCAGCAGCTTTCCATCGGAGGAAAACCGGAGATCGCCGAACCATCCCGCGGATTCCACCCTCACCTTCCCCTGCGGGTACTCCAGAAAGGTGCGTCCTCCCGCCTGGCGCACGAGTGCGAATTCGCCCTTCGGTCCGCTCGCGGACTGGAGGACGCCTCCGAGGAGCGCCTTCGGAGCCAGGTCCCCACCCACGGCCGAGCGCGCCAGCGTTCCCTCGAACTGCCACGTGTCGGCCACCTTGCTCTTCAGCCGCAAGGCCATTTCGCCCGCGGGCGACAGGTCCATCAGCTGGACGTCGCCCTGGCCGAGCGGACGCTCCTTGGGGTCGGCCACCGGCGTGGAAAAAAGCTGCCAGGGTTCGCCCTGCCAGCTCGCGTCGTAGATCACGTCCTGCCCGCCGGGGGCGAACCGGGCCTTCCCGATCCGGCCCTGTCGAAACGAGATCTGCTGGAACGAGGGCTGCGTGTGGCGGCCGACGTGTACGGCGCCAGACAGCCAGGTCGCGAGCGCGGCGGCGAGAACGACGGCGGCGCCGAGAACCGCCCAGCGCCCGCGCTCACTCTTCGCTCGGGCCTTCGGCCTTCCCCCGTCCACGGTGGAAATGGTCGAGATCGCCTGCAGGTCGAAGGCCAGGTCCTTCATCGACTGGAAGCGGTTCTCGGGAGACTTCTCGAGACAGTGGAGGACGAGGCGCTCCAGCACCGGCGGCATCTGGCCCTTCGTGACTACGAGCGCATCGGGATCGTCGTGGAGGATTGCGTTGAGCGTTTCGACGGCCGACTTGCCTTCGAACGCCTTTTTTCCGCTGAGCATCTCGTAGAGGACGACGCCGAACGAGAAAATGTCGCTCCGGTGATCCGCGCTCTCGCCGCGCACCTGCTCCGGGCTCATGTAGCCAACGGTCCCCATGACGACGCCGGCCTGGGTGGGGCGGCTGCCGCCCGCCTCCGTCGGAACGCTCGTCTGGGGGCCGCTCCGGCCCGCCCAGCTCGGCAGCTGCTTGGCGAGTCCGAAATCCAGCAGCTTCACCCGGCCGTCCCGGGAGATGAAGATGTTCTCGGGCTTCACGTCGCGGTGGACGATGCCGCGCGCGTGGGCCGCGGCGAGGCCCTCGGCCATCTGCGCCGCCAGCTCGAAAGCCTTTTTCGGCGCCATGGCACCGGCGCGGAGGCGGTCGCGGAGCGACTCGCCTTCCAGCAGCTCCATCACGAGGATGTGACGCGAAGAGGAGAAGGCGGAGGAAGACGAAGAAGAAGAACCGGGGATTTCTTCGAATGAGTAGATCGCGGCGATTCCGGGGTGGTTGAGCGCTGCGAGAAGCCGCGCTTCCCTTTCGAATCGCTCTCTATTCTCTTCACCTTCTAAGAAATCTTCAGGCAGTACCTTTATCGCGACCTCTCGATTGAGGCGAGGATCTCTGGCCTTATAGACCTCTCCCATCCCGCCGGCGCCGATCTGGCCGAGGATCTCGTAGGGTCCGAGCTTCGTTCCCGTGGCGAGCGTCATCCCTTGTGCCCCTTGTGCCGCCCCTCGTAGTTCGCGCACAGGTAGTGGATTCCGACCATCATCACTTCCTCCCAGGCGCCCTCGATATCTCGCGAAAACTCCGGATCGCATGTGCGCACGGTCTCGAGCAGGCTGTCCAGCCAGAGGTCATACATGTGGGCGCCGATCGCGAGACCGCCGGCCCCGTGGCGGACGGCGACTTCCTCGAGGTACGGGTCCGGCCCCTGCTTGGGATCCCGCGCGACGAGGAGGAGATGGTGGAGCGACGTTCGGAGCAGCTCCTTTTGGCGTGCGAAGTCGGTGCCCGCGAACTTCCCGGCTACCTCCGGAGAAGAAGAGAGGAACTTTTCGTAGAAGACGTCGAAGAAGTCCGGACGCGCCTCGCAACGCATCAGGCTGGCTTCGAAGACGGCGAGCGTGATCGGGCTCATTTCTTCTCCCTCAGCTCTGCCGTCCAGTTCACGATGAGGGTCAGCGAGCCCGTCTCCCGCGTCTGGTTCGGCTTGATCACGATGAACTTCTTTCCGTCTGCCGTGGCGTCGAAGCGCGACGCAATCCCCGCGAGAGGCTGCGGCGCCACGAAGAGCTCCGCGGCCCGCCCGAAATCCGGCGTCTCGCCCTTGAGGGTCACGGGGACGGAGAAGACCTTGTTGCTCTGCAGCTCCTGATACAGGATCTCCCTTCCGCCCTGCCGCCACGAGGGATATGCCCCCCCCTGGACCGAAACCTGCCACTTCCGGCCGGGGCCGGGGAACGGGGCCACGTAGACCTCGTTCCGGCCGGACTCGTTCGAGTCGTAGGCCAGCCACTTCCCGTCGGGGGAGAAGACGGCGTTGGCTTCGTTGAAGCTGGTCCTGAGGAATGGATACGGCTTGCGGTCTCCCGTCAGCGGCAGGATCCAGATGTCGAAATTCGTCTCGACGCCGAGCTCCTGATAGGCGAGAAGCTTGCCGTCCGGCGAAAAGCCGCTCGGGAGCTTGACAGTTTCAGACGCGTAGAGAAGCTCTTCCACGCCGGAGCCCTCGACCTGTTTGCGGTAGAGGCCCTGCTGAGCGCCGCGGTTGGAAACGTAGACGAGTGAACGCCCGTCCGGGGACCAGCGAGGCGTGAGCTCCTCGCCCGGCTCGAAGCTGAACCGCGTCTTGAGGTTTCGCACGACGTCGCAGATCCAGAGGTCGTGCGTGCCGGCTTTCAAGTCGAGGGCCGAAACGGCGACGCTCCGGCCGTCGGGCGAGACGATGGCCTCGTCGTAGGGCGCGCGATCGGCCAGCGTGCCGAGCACCTTGCCGGCTCGATCCGTCCAGTCGAGCTGAGCCCCGAGGACGACAGCCGCCCCGATCTGGGCGACGAGGATGCCGCCCTGCGACGCGGAGAAGATCGCCTTGGCGGCGCCCGTCAGCACACTGATGTTCTCGGCCAAGGGGTGCGGTTCACCCTCCAGAGTCAGATGAGAGGCGTCGAAGCGCTGCGCCATCAGGGCCCGATCGCGCAGGAAGAGCAGGTGCCCCGACGCGAATTCCGCGGCCGCAGGCGAACGGACGATCGCCTTCGACTCGCCCCCGTCGACCGAGCCCACGAGGATCTGGTGGCCTTCCGCGGGGAGCGCGCTCGCGATACGCGCGAGATAAAGGAAGTGCTTTCCGTCCGGAAGGAAGGACGGCAACCGGTGGGAATTGTCGCCCCTCTTCGCGTCGAGTTTCGTGATCGGCTTCGACTCGCCACCATTCTCGGAAACGACGTGGAGCGGGCCACCGGATGCGGGCGCAAAGACGATGACGCCCGCCGGGCTCCAGGCTCCGCCCTTTGGGAAGTCGGTCGTCGCGCAGATGATCGATGGCGGTCCACCCGCAGCCTCGATCCGCTTGAGTTTCTGGTCCGCTCCGAAACCGATGAAACGTCCGTCTGGCGACCAGAACGGGAACTGCGCGCCCTCGGTCCCTGCGAGCAGCCGCGCTTCGACTGAATCGAGTGAGCGGACGTAGAGTCGCACCTTCGCGTCACCACCACGAGCGGCAAACACGAGCTTGCGCCCATCGGGCGAGAGAACGGCCGGGCCCGGTTGCGTCGTGTCGACAGCGAAGACGGTTCCGTCGGGCGGGTTGATCGTCGCGCGATAGACGCGCGCTTCCGGCGCGGGAGAGCGCAGAGCGAGAGCCCCCGCCGCGGCCGCGAAGGCGGCCGCGAGCCCCCAGGAGAGATAGAAAGACGTCCGGCTCGCTCGCGTCACGGGCACGATCTCCCGGGGAACGCCCGGTCTAACGCCTGAGTTCCCCGCGATCGTGCGCTCGAGGGCGATGCGCGATTCGCCGATTGCCTGCAGGCGCTGCTTCGGGTCGCGCTCGAGGCAGCGCTCGAGGAGCACCCGCACGGACGGCGGCGTCGCCGGCGGCAGATTTGCGAAGTCCACCGGGTCGCGCAGGACGGCCGCGAGCGTGTCGCTCACCGTCTCGCCCTGGAACAGCCTCTTGCCCGTGAGCATCTCGAAGACGACGACGCCGAACGCCCAGACGTCGGCCCGCTTGTCGACCGGCTTGCCCCGCGCCTGCTCGGGCGACATGTAAGCCGCCGTCCCGAGAATCATCCCGGCCGCCGTCGCTCGCGCCGTGAGCGTCGGCGAAATGGAGACAGAAGGAGAAGAGGCAGTCGCCTCGTTCTCGAACGCCTTCGCGAGACCGAAGTCGAGGAGCTTGACCCTTCCCTCGTCCGAGACGACGACGTTTGCGGGCTTGAGGTCGCGGTGGACGATCCCCTTCTCGTGGGCCGCCTCCAGCGCCTCGGCGATCTGTCGGGCGAGAGAAAGAGATTCTTCGAGCGGAAGAGGGCCCGAAGAGATCTTCTTGTCGAGTCCTTCTCCGGCGGCGAGTTCCATCGTCAGGAGGTGTCGCCCGGAGATTTCTTCGAATGAATAGATCGCCGCGATGTTCGGATGGTTCAGAGTGGCCAGCAGCTTCGCTTCCCGCTCGAACCGCTGCTTTCTCTCTTCACCTTCGAAGAGATCTTCCGGCAGGACCTTGACCGCGACTTCTCGATTGAGGCGAGGGTCCCTGGCCCGGTAGACCTCCCCCATCCCCCCGGCGCCGAGGAGGCCGAGGATTTCGTAGGCGCCGAGCTTCGTTCCCGCCGCGATCGTCACTTCTTCCCCGTCCCCGCGACGCGCTTCAGCTCGTCGAAGAAGTTGAAGACGAAGACGACCTTGTCGTGCCGGGTCTCGGACTGGGAATCCGGCGGCTTCAGAATCGCGAAGCGCTTCCCGTCCGGATGCAGGTCGAATGCGCGGAACGGGCCGGTGGCGCTGTATCGCCCTCCGCTCAGGGGCCGCGGCTTCTCGGCGCGGAATGAAGCGGCGTCCGCCGAGTACGGAACGGCCATGATCTTCCCGTCCTGTCCGAAGAAGAGCTCGCGGCTCGCTCGTGACCAGGTCGGGAACCCGCCGCCCTCCGTCGAGATCTGCCACTTCCCTCCCGGGCCCGGGAAGGGGCGGACGTAGACCTCGTACCGTCCCGACTCGTTCGACATGTAGGCGAGCCATCGTCCGTCCGGCGAGAATTCCGGCCAGACCTCGACAAAGGGCGAATTGAGGAACACGGTGGGCTTCCCCGGCTTGAAGCCCGAGGCCTCGTCTCCCTCGATCGGGAGGATCACGATGTCCCAGTTCGTCTTGGGATCCTGCTCCATGCACGCGAGAAAGCGCCCGCCGGGATGGAAGGAAACGGAAATCTGCCGGACCTTGCTCTCGGTGAGCCGCTGGACATCTCCGGTCCCGTCGGCTCGTTGCCAGTAGAGGTTCGTCACGGCCTTGTCGGCGCGCGCGGAGGCAAATGCGATGCGCTTGCCATCCGGCGTCCACGCCGCGTGCGAGTCCTCGGCGAGGTCGAACGTGAAGCGGGACATCGTGTCCCGCGCCCATTCGTACACCCAGATGTCGGTCTGCCCGCCGTCGGTCACGTCCATCGCGATCTTCTGGCCGTCCGGCGAGAAGCGGATGTCGTTCCAGGCGGAGGGCGCGGAGCGGAGCACCGACGTCTTGCCCTCGCGGTCCATCCAGTGGATCGGCGCCGCCGCACCCACGCTCTTTCCCGGCAGATACACGAGTGTGCCGTCGTTCGAGAATGCGAAGTTCGAGCCCGCGCTGTTGGGCGTCGAGGCGATGCCCTCGACGACGGGCACCGGCGGTCCGGTCAGCTCGAGCCGCCCAAGATCGAACGGAGCCGCGAAGAGAGTCGACTCGTGGACGTAGACGATGTGCCCGCTCGGGAGGTACCGGCCGTGATATCCGCCGCGCTGGAGGATTTTCCGCGGCCCCTTCGGCAGCGGCTGCACGACGATGTTCGCGTCCTCGAACCCCGAGGATGTCGTGGCGTGCCCCGTATAGAGGACGGCCTTGCCGCCCGGAAGGACCTGCGGCCAGCGCTGAGTGACCTCTCCCTCCTCGAGCGTCGTCAGAGGCTCGGGCTTCCCGCCCGCGGCGGGGACCTTCACCAGGGCTACGCTGGGCCCGGAATTCGGAAGGAATACGATCGTCTCGTCTTCCGTCCAGAAGGCGCCGCGGAGGTTCGGGGCGTCGCAGAGAACGACGGCCGCGCCGCCGGTCACGGAAACCTTCTTGAGCTTTCCGTCCGCGCTGAAGCCGATCCAATGTCCGTCGGGCGAGAAGAAGGGCTCCCGCGCACCCTCGGTCCCGGCGAGCGGCGCAGCGGGAAGCTGATCGAGCCGGCGCACCCAGACCTGCGCCGACCCGCCGCCGGTCTTCTGGGCGACGAATGCGAGGAGCGTCCCGTCCGGCGAGAGCACGGCCCCCGGGCCGAGTTCCGTCACGAGAGAGGCGTCCGCCCCCAGTTCGCTGCTGAGGCGGACGGGGGCCGGCCGCGGCGCCTTCTTCCAGGGCATCCAGACCGCAAAGACCGCAATGGCTCCGAGCGCCGCGCCCACCGCCCACGGGAACGCGCGGCGCTCGGGAGATGGAGCTGCGACGCCGACGGCGGATCCCGAATCCGTCGCGGCCTTCATGGCCCCCGAACTCCCCGCGATCGTCCGCTCGAGGGCGATGCGCGACTCGCCGATCGCCTGCAGGCGTTGCTTCGGGTCCCGCTCGAGGCAGCGCTCGAGGAGCACCCGGACCGAGGGCGGCGTCTCCTGCGGCAGCTTTCCGAAATCCACCGGGTCGCGCAGCACGGCCGCGAGCGTGTCGCTCACCGTCTCGCCCTGGAAGAGACGCTTGCCCGTCAGCATCTCGAACAGGACCACCCCGAACGCCCAGACGTCGGCCCGCTTGTCGACCGGCTTGCCCCGCGCCTGCTCGGGCGACATGTACGCCGCCGTCCCGAGGATCACCCCGGCCGCCGTCGCGCGCGCCGTCAGCGTCGGCGAGAGCGAGACCTCCGGCGACGACCCGTTTTCGTTCTCGAACGCCTTCGCGAGACCGAAGTCGAGGAGCTTGACCCGGCCTTCGTCCGAGACGACGACGTTTGCCGGCTTGAGGTCCCGGTGGACGATGCCCCTCTCGTGGGCCGCTTCCAGGGCCTCCGCGATCTGCCGGGCGAGAGAAAGAGATTCTTCGAGCGGAAGAGGTCCCGAGGAGATCTTCTTGTCGAGTCCTTCTCCGGCGGCAAGTTCCATCGTCAGAAGGTGTCGGCCCGAGATTTCTTCGAATGAATAGATTGCCGCGATGTTCGGATGGTTCAGCGTGGCCAACAGCTTGGCTTCCCTTTCGAAGCGCTGATTTCTCTCTTCACCTTCAAAAAGAGCTTCCGGCAGTACCTTGACCGCGACTTCTCGATTGAGGCGCGGGTCTTTCGCCCGGTAGACCTCCCCCATCCCACCGGCGCCGAGGAGCGACAGGACCTCGTACGGCCCGAGGCGGGTTCCGGCGGCGATCGTCATTTGTTTGACCGGATTCTAGCCGCGAACGAGTCGCATGTGCGCGGTTCGCGCCAACCGCGAGATGATGCGACGCAACTTCTCTCGAGGAGGCCTTCATGCCGCTCCCCATTTCCCGCCGCGCGTTCGCCGGAACCCTTGGCGCCGCCGCCGGTGTTGCGTTTCTCGACACTCCTCTCGTGAGCCGCGTCGCCGAAGCCGCGACCAGGCGCGCCCGTTTCTCCTCGGCTGCGGCTCGTCGGAGATTCTCCAGATGGCCGACGAGGCCTTCTGCGGACCCGGGAAGAAGGTCGTCGCCGCCGAGCCGACGTTCGAGGCCGTGCTCGCCTACGCGAGGGTCGTCCACGCCGACGGCGTCAAGGTGCCGCTCACGCCCGACTTCCGGCACGACCTCCCGAGAATGGCCGCCGCCTGCAACGCCTCGACGGGGCTCGTCTACGTTTGCAACCCGAACAACCCGACCGCAACGATGGTGACGGGGCGACGAGATGGCCGTCTTTGCCGCGAAAGTCCCGGCCTCCGCGACGATCCTCGTGGACGAGGCATACCACCACTTCGTCGAGGATCCGCGCTACCGCTCGAGCCTCGAGCTGATCGGAAGATATCCAAACGTCGTCGTCGCGCGCACGTTTTCGAAGATCTACGGGATGGCGGGAATGCGGCTTGGCTACGCGGTCGGTTCGAAGGAAACGATCGCGACGATGGCGCCCTACGCGTCGTGGAGCAACGCGAACGCGGGGGTTCTCGCGGCCGCCGCCGCGAGCCTCGCGGATCCCGATCTCGTCCCGCGGCAGAAGAAGCTCCTGAACGACACGCGGAAGTGGCTCGTCTCCGAGCTGACGAAGCAAGGCCGCCGGACGATGGCGTCGGAGGCGAACTTCGTGATGATCGACGTGGGCGGCGACGTCACGCCCGTCATCCAGGCGTTTCGCGCGAAGAAGATCCTCGTCGGGAGGAAGTTCCCGTCGCTTCCGAACTGGCTGCGCATGACGGTCGGAAAGCGCGACGAGGTCGCGGCGTTCCTCGGGGCGCTACCGGAGATCGTGCCGGCGCCCGCCTCGGCGGCCTGAGGCTCAGCGCACGGGGCCGAGCGCGTCTACGTCGTCCCGCTGGCCCAGGAGCTCCCACCGCTGGAGAGACAGCGGGACGTTGCCGTTCCGGTAGACGAAGTCGTGGAATGCGCGGAGCGAGAACGCATCTCCCTGCGCCCGTTTCGTGTCGGCGAGGAGCCGCTGCACCTGGAGCTTGCCGATCTGGTACGTGATCGCCTGCCCGGGCGACGACGCGAACGACGCCGCCTCCGCGCGCGCCGTCGCGGCGTCCATCGGGACGCTCGTCCGGAGGTACTCCGCCGCCTGCGAAATCGTGAACGTGCCGAGCGCGAGCTTCACATCCACCTCGACGCGCAGGGCCCGGAGGCGCATGTAGTTCGCGACCATCTCGCGCGCCTTCGGGGACTCTGCGTAGAGGCCCGCCGTCTGAAGGAGCTCCTCGGAATAGAACGCGAGCCCTTCGATCGGGCCCGAGTCGTAGAACGCCCGGCGGAGCTCGTCTTCGTGCCGCTGGGCGAGCGCGAGCTGAAACGCGTGGCCCGGGATTCCCTCGTGCGACATGTGCGGGCGGCGGTCCTTCGCCATCGAGCCGGCGAAGTAGCCGAGCTTCGGCGACGGCTTCGGGATCCAGCGGAGCGACGGCTCGCCCGGCCTCGCCGTGTTCGCGAAGAGGGTCCACTCGGCGAAGCCGTCGAGCGCCTCGAGATACGCAGGGACCGGGAGGTCCACGTAGTGCGGCAGGTCGGCGGGGACGCTGAGAATCGCCTCATCCTCGAGGAAGCGCCGGATCTCCGCCTCCGCGCGCCGCGTCATTGCCGACTGGGCGGTCTGATCCGCGACCATCGGGATCTCCGGCACGCCCGCGTTCCGCTGGCGCTCGACGACCTCGAGCCAGACAGAGCGCTCGTACTCCTGCCGCCCCATCGCGAGGAGCTCCTCCGGCGTGTAGGGAACAAGGGCCACGTTCCGGAGGAAGAAGACGTATCCCTCGCGGCCGACGGGGGTGCGATCCGGCAGCAGCGGCAGGCGCGCCTCCAGCCAGACCCGGAAGGAATCCAGCGCCGCGACCGCCGCTCCGGTCGCCTGGGTGACGCGCCCGCGCGCGTCCGGGGCGAGAAGCGGCGACACCGCCGCCATGGACGCCTTCAACTTCGGCCCGATTCCGGTCAGATCCTCGATGGCGAGCTTCGCGAACGGAGCGGCGGCGTCGTCGAGAGACGCACGCGCCTGTTCGAGCGTGCGCGGGATCGACTCGAGCCTCGCGGCGACGTCCTCGCTGCGCTCCTTCTCGAACGGCGGCGGCGCGAGCAGCGCCTCGGCGACCGCCGGTACGGTCTGGTCCACCCAGAACACCGGGTCTCGCCGCCACGAGCGCAGGACGTCCAGCTCCCACCGCACGCGCGCGAGCCCCGAGCCGAGGAGACGCCGGTCAACCTGCCACGCGACGGGCCGCGACGGGTCGGCGAGCCCCTTCAGCCGCGTCTCGAAGAGCGCGAGAGTTCGGCGCCGGGTCTCGATGGATTCCTGCGACCAGTCCGGCGACCAGCCGTGCGGCCTCGCGACGCGGTTCACGTCGTCGCGGTCCATCGGCTTCGTAACCGCGCGCCAGGACCAGAAGTCCCGGGAGAGAGCCTGAAGATCGTCGGCAGCCGCCGGCGTGGCGATCGACAACACGAGGGAGAGAAGGGCCGATCTCATGTCCTCAACGCGGCGAGGCTCATTCGGGCCTCCAGCCGTCGATGACGGTCAGCGGAAGCTCGGCCGCGATGACCTCGGGAACCAACGCGAGAAACCTCTTCCCGTCCGGGAACGGCTCGAACGCGCTCCAGCCGGCTCTTCCCGCGATCGGAAAGAGCGCCGTGGGCGTCCCGAGAGAGAGATCCGGGGAGGTCCTGACCGGCACGGAGATCAGCCTCCGGTCGGCCGACGTGATGATCAGCTCGCGTCCGTCGCGGCTCCAGCGGACGAGGAGGGCCCCCTCCGCCGAAACCCGCGTCCTCTCACCCGGCCCGGGATAGGGCATGACGTATGCCTCGGGCCGGCCCGATTCGTCCGAGATGAACGAGAGATACCGTCCGTCGGGCGAGAAACGGACACTCTCCTTGCTGAACGGCGATTTCAAAAGCGGGACCGGCTTTCCGCCGCCTTCGAGCGGCAGGGCCCAGATGTCGAGCGGGCTCTTGAACGTCCGCTCGATGTACAGGAGCGTGCGCCCGTCGGGCGAAATGTCCTGCGCGATCTGGAAGGTCCCGGGCCCGGGAACGAGCGGTTCCTCGCGTCCAGTCGCCGGCTCGAAGCGATAGAGCTGCGGCTGGCCCCCGCGGGTCGCCGAATAGATCAGGCTCTTATGGTCGGGAAGCTCCACAGCGGCGATCTCCGTTTCGGGCGTCGACGTGACACGGGCCTCGACATTCCGCTCGAGATCCGTCGACCAGACGTCCCACGTGCCGATCCCCGGTTGCGTCCGGTCGTAGAAGACCCTTCGACCATCCCGCGTCATCGAGAGGTCAAGGAGGTTGCCGGGAGATCCGACGGTCCCGAGTTCGCGGCCCGCGCGGTCGAAGACGACGAGCCGGCTGACGCTCTCGTGGGACTGATAGGCCAGCGTCCCGTTCAGGGACACCGAGAAAGACGCGTGGCCGCTCGACTCGAAGTAGTCCACATGCTCGGCGATCGAGATCGGCTCGCCCGAGACCCGTCCGCTCCGCAAGTCGAACCGCTGCGCGAGAAGAGCGCCTTCGCGAGCGAAAACGAGAAAACCAGGCTCCGTGTACTGGACCATGGAGGAGACGGACAGGAGCGACCGCGGTTCCTTTTGCGGCTCCGAAAGCATCACCCGCTTGCTCTGATCGCGGAGTTTTGTCCAGTAAAGAAAGTTCTTTCCGTCGGGGAGGAACCACGGCCAGATGATCCGCGCGGCGTCGCGCGAGGCCTCGACGACGGTGACCGGCGTGCCGCCCGCCGCCGGAACCCGGTAGACAGCCGCGGCCTGTACGTTGGTCATCAGGATGTCGCCCCCGGCACCCCATGTCCCGGCCTTTCCCGCTCCGAGCGGGACGTCGCAGATCGGAACCGGAGACCCGCCGCCGAGATCGACCCGCTTCAGCTTGTCCGCCGTGAAAAACCCGAGAGAGCGGCCGTCGGGCGACCAGAAGATCGACGAGGCGCCTTCGGTTCCGGCGATCGGCCGAGGCTCGAGCGCGGCGAGATCGCGAACCCAGATGCCCCTTCCTCCTCCCGCTTCCGCGGCCGCCGTGAAACTCGGCCCCGCGCGGGCCGCCCCGGTCGCCACGAAGGCGATGCGCGAGCCGTCCGGGGAGACCGCGAGGGTCACCGTCTCGACCGAGGAAATGAAGGCCCGGCCGGCCGGCGGGGGCAGTGAGAAGCGCACGACCCGATGCGGCGGCTTCACCGCCGCCCGCGACCGAAGCAGCGCGACGCCGCCGGCGATCAATGCGGCAGCGGCGACGAGCCAGGGAAGCACACGAAATCCCGAGCGCGCCGGGAGAGTTCCGGAGGAAGCCGCGACAGCTTCCCGCGGTCTCGATCCCTCCGCCTCGATCCACGCCAGCTCTCTGCCCAGGTCAGCCGCGCTTTGCCAGCGTTCGTCGGGCTCCTTGGCGAGGCAGGTCTTGACGACGCGGTCGAGCGCGAGCGGAGAGAGCGCCCGCGCGGAGGAGACGGCCGGCGGCTCGCTCGTGAGGATCGCGGTGATGACCGCCGTCGAGGAGTCGCCCGCGAACGGGCGTTTCCCGGTGGCCATCTCGAAGAGGACGGTTCCGAGGGCGAAGAGATCGGTCCGGGCGTCGGTGGACCGCCCCTCGAGCTGCTCCGGCGCCATGTAGGGAATCGTTCCGAGAACCGTCCCCGCTCCCGTGAGGGGCGACGCCCCCCGGGTCGCCACCTGCGACAGCGCCCCCGCCTCGAATCTCTCGCGCAGCCTGGCGAGGCCGAAGTCGAGAAGCTTCGTCCCCGCGTTCGACAGGAAGACGTTCGCGGGCTTCAGGTCCCGGTGAACGATTCCCTTCCGGTGCGCGGCGGCGAGCGCGGCGCAGATGTCCCGCCCGATCCGAAGGACCTGCGCGGCCGGGAGAGCCCCTTTCGCGAGGCGCTCGGCCAACGACTCGCCCTCGAGAAGCTCCATCACGAGATAGGCCGTCCCCTCGTGCGAGCCGACGTCGAAAATCGAGCAGATGTTCGGGTGCGAAAGCCGGGCGATCGCCTGCGCTTCATTCTCGAAGCGCTCGCGCATCTCCCCGTCCTCGGCGAACTTCGCCGGCAGCACCTTCACCGCGACGTCCCGCCCGAGGCGCGTGTCTTTCGCCCGGTAGACCTCTCCCATCCCGCCCGCCCCGATGAGCGCAAGGATCTCGTAGGGCCCGAGCTTCGTGCCGGCGGCCAGCGTCACTTCAGGTTGCTCACGACGTAGAGGTCGGAGAGATTGTGCGAGTAGCCGTACACAAGCGTACGCGAATCCGGCGTCAGGCGGATCCGTTCGATCGACGAGACGCCACCGAGATCGGCCGGCACGATCTCGCGGACGAGCTCGCGGCGGCGCGTCGCGATCTCGAGCTTCCAGACCTTCGCGGGGAAACCACCCCCGCGGTGGATGTAGAGGAACCTCCCGTCGGGACTCCACTGGACGACGAACTCTCCCGGTTCCATCCCGGCGATCGGCGACGGCTCCCCGCCGTCAGTCGGGCAGAGGACGCTTCTCCTCTCGCCGTCGACCAAAGCGACGAACCGGCCGTCGGGCGAGACCGGATTACCAAAGGACGGGAGGGCGAGGCCGGCGGGGCCGAGGGGCCGCGGCTTTCCGCCGTCGACCGAGGCGACGTAAACCTGGGACGGCCGGCCGGACGCGCCGTCCACCACGAGGAGGCGCTTGCCGTCCGGAAAGACGCGCCCGTCGATGCGGCCCGTGATCCCCGGGAGGTCGAGCTTCTTCGGCGTTCCGGCCCCGGTCGGCAGGAGCACGAGCGAGGGCGGAGTCGTCGGGGTCACCGCGAGCACGTGCCGGCCGTCCGGCGAGAGCGACAGGGCCGTGCCCTCTCCGATCAGCGTCGCCGTCGTCCCCTGCGTCCCGCGCAGGTAGATGGAGCCGTTCGGACCTCCGCCCTCGCCTTTTTCGTTGATGAGGACCGTCCTGCCGTCCGCCGACAGGTCCGCGGCCTCCGCTCCGTCCAGCCACGAGAGCTCCCGATCGGTCTTCTCTCCGGCGACGGACACGACGACGTGGTCCCTGAGGCCCACGCGGCCGAGGAGGACGCGCCCGTCCCGCGCGACGTCGTGGATCTCGACGGTGCCCGGATAGCGCAGGAGGAGGCGCTTCGCTCCCGTCCGGGAGACGGCCAGCACGGACGTCACGCGTGTCGCCGCGTCCGCTTCGGGGGCGGCATAAACGATCTCCCGGCCGTCCGCCGACCAGGCAAGGTTCCACCAGTCCTTCGCGGAAGCGAGCGTCCTGGCCTTTCCGGAGAGATCCACGACCCGGACCAGGACGTTGCTGGTCTCCGCCAGCTCGAAGAACGCGACGGCGTCCCCCTGCGGAGAAACGCGAGGCGTCTCGAGCCGGGCCGCCGACTCGTAGAGCGTCTTGCCGATGGGAAACTCGATGCGGTGCTTTCCGCCGGCCTCGCGCTCCACCATGAGTTCCTTCCCGTCGGGGCTCCAGTCGGCGTAGCGCACGTTCTCGAGAATCGGGCGCGGCGAGCCGCCCGCGAGCGGAACGCGCGCCAACGTGCCGTAGCGCTCGTATCCGCTCGCCCTCGTCCTTGCGTCGAGCATGACGGCGAGCTCGCCGGTCGAGGACACGCCAAAGAGGCTCGCGTCCTTGAGGCTGAGCGGGCGAGACTCGGGGCTCTCGGGACGCGTCAGGTACACCTCCATCGGGTTGCTCTCCCACGCGGCGCCGTAGACGACGGTCTGACCGTCCGGAGCAAAGCGCGCCGTCCACACTGTTCCGCGCCGGAACGTCAGGCGCTGAAACGACGGCGGCCCGGGCGTGCCGCGGAAACCGCGGGCGAAGAATCCGAGAGCCGCGCCCGCGAGGAGGACGATGGCGCCCCAAACGAGGGGTCCGCCGCGAGGCTTCGCGCGGAAGCCGCCGGCGGACGCGGACGCGACGGCCGCCGTCCCCGTCGAGCCCGACAGCGACTCGAGGTCGAACGCGAGGTCGTGGGCGGAGTGGAAACGCTGCTCGGGGTTCTTCTCGAGGCAGTGGGCGACCACGCGCTCGAGGCCCGCCGGGACGTTCTGGTTCGTCGTCGAGATGTCGGGCGGATCCTCACGGAGA
This sequence comes from Acidobacteriota bacterium, assembly GCA_030278895.1. Lineage (GTDB taxonomy): Bacteria > Acidobacteriota > Thermoanaerobaculia > UBA5066 > UBA5066 > Fen-183. Next base: position 7,808 of record JARXKK010000028.1, on the reverse strand, counting down.
ATCGCCGAGATCGTCTCCGCGGCGGAGTCGCCCTTGAAAGCGCGGCTCCCCGTGAGCATCTCGTAGAGCACCGCCCCGAAGCTGAAGATGTCCGACCGGGCGTCCGTGGGAAGGCCCTTCACCTGCTCGGGCGACATGTAGCCGAGCGTCCCCATGACGACGCCCGCGGCCGTGCCCTGCGTCGCCGTGGGAAGGTTTGTGACGCCTCCGGCGCCGTCGGGCTGCGCGAGCTTCGCGAGGCCGAAGTCCAGGATCTTCACGCGGCCGTCCTTCGTGACGAAGATGTTCTCGGGCTTCAGGTCCCGGTGGACGATCCCCTTCTCGTGCGCGGCCGCGAGGCCCCGCGCGATCTGCCGCGCGAAGTCGAGCGCCTTCCGTGTCGAGAGCTTCCCCCCCGCGAGCGCCGCGCGGAGCGTCTCGCCCTCGAGCAGCTCCATGACGAGGATGTGGCGGGACGGAGACCCGGGAGCACCGGGCACTTCTTCGAATGAGTAGATGGCGGCGATTCCGGGATGGTTGAGCGTCGCGAGCAATCGCGCCTCGCGCTCGAACCGCTGCCTTCTCTCTTCACCTTCAAAGAACTCTTCAGGCAGTACCTTCAGAGCAACATCTCGCCCGAGGCGGCCGTCTTTCGCCCGATAGACCTCGCCCATGCCGCCCGCCCCGAGCGGCACGAGGATCTCGTAAGGCCCGACTCGGGCTCCCGGTGAAAGCGTCACGGTGTGAGCGGGATTCTAACTGCGACGCTGTCGCGGGCGCGCGGCACTACTTTTCATCGCAGCCCCTCCACGAGGAAAAGATCGGACAGGATGCGGTGGTAGCTGAAGGCGTACGACGAGACGTCGGGCGTCAGCACGACGGACACGACCTCGACGACGCCGGCCGGGTCCGCCGGCATCAGCTCGTGCGAGGTCGCTTTCCCGCCCGTCTCGAGGTCGAGGCGGATGACGCGCGCCGGAAGCTCACCCCGCCGGTAGGCATAGAGCGCGTGGCCGTCCGGCGAGAAGCGAAGCGGGCGGTCCTCCGCGACGAGGCCGGGGACGTACTCGGGATCTCCGCCTTCCAGCGGGTAGCCGTAGAAGAGCCGGTCCGGCCCCTGCCCGACGACGATGCGTCCGTCGGGTGAGACGGGGAAGAAGCCGAGAGCGATCCCCGGCGGCGTGATCGGGCGCGGAGGCTCGCCTTCGAGCCCCTGGACGAAGAGACGGAGTCCCTCGCCGGGTGCGTTCGCCGCGACGAGGATGCGCTTGCCGTCCGGAAGCCACCACGTGCGATGAATCGCGAGGTCGGTCCGCGGAAGGGAACGCGGCTCGCCCGCTTTCACGGGGAGCAGGGTGATTTCGCGGCCCCCCGGGGCGTGTCCGGTCGTCGCGACCCAGCGCCCGTCCGGCGAGAAGCTCCCCGCCCATCCCGATCCGAGCTGGACGGCCGGCGAACCGTCCGTGTTGCGCATGTAGAGCGCGTGCCGCGCTCCCCCGCCCTCGCCCGTTTCGTCGAAGAGGAGGAACTTTCCGTCCGGCGAGAGGTCCCTCACGAGCGACCAGTCGAGGAGCGACAGGTCGCGGTCCCGTTCCGAGCCAGGCGGCCGGCCGATGATGCCGACCTTTCCGTTGTCGCTCGTCATGAGGATGCGGCCGTCGGCCGACGCGTCCTGAATCGTGAGCTCACCGGGCGTGCGGACGAGCAACCGCTCCCTTCCGTCGAGAGAGACGGCCCAGACGGACCGCGCGACGCCGACGCGCGTCGCCGTGAACCAGATCTCCTTCCCGTCCCCCGACCACGCGAGACCGTACGCCGTGATCCAGTCCTTCGAGAGGACCGTGCTCTTCCCGGCGCGGTCCACGACGACGACCGAGCCCTCGTCGTCGCCGAGCGCCGGATGGTCGAGGAAGGCGACGAGATCTCCCTTCGGCGAAACGCGCGGGTGGCTGACCCAGCCGCCCGTCTCGTAAAGCACCTTGCCGATCGGATACTCGAGCCGGGTCTTGCCCGCGACGGAGCGCACGACCGCGAGGCTCGTGCCCTCGGATCCCCAATCCGCCCATTGCACGTCCTCGAGGAGCTCGCGCGGAGCCCCGCCCGCGAGGGGAACCTGTGCGAGCGTGCCGCTCCACACGAACCGCCCCGCCCAGTGGCGGTCGAGCGAGATCGCGAGCTGGCCCGTGCGCGAAACCGAGAGGATTTCAGCGTCGGGCAGCATGAGGGGGCTGGACTCAGGGCTCTCGGGCCGGGCCGAGAACAAGCGGCACGGATCGCCTTCCCACGCGGCGCCGTAAATCACGGTGCGGCCGTCGGGCGCGAACCGGGCGGAGAGAATCGTTCCGCGGCGGAAGCTGAGCCTTTGAAACGTCGGATGGGCCGACGCGGGTTCGGGCTCCGCGACGCCCGCGGTGTTTTCTCCCGACAGCTCCCCGAGGTGATCCCGCAGGTTCGCGAGGTCGCGCGCGAGGTCCCGGGTCGAGGCGTAGCGCCGGTCCGGGTCTTTCGCGAGGCACCTCTCGACGATCCAGCGCAGCGGCGCCGGCAAACGGGGATTGAGCTTCGCGATCGGCTCGGGCTCCTCGCGCATCACGGCCACGATGGTCTCGGCGCTCGTCGCCCGCTGAAAGGCGCGGCGGCCCGTCGCGAGCTCGTAGAGCATCGTCCCGAGGGAGAACTGGTCGGACCGGAAGTCGACAGGCTTTCCGACCGCCTGCTCCGGGGACATGTAACCGACCGTGCCCATGACCATCCCCGGCACGGTCCCGGAGGCCGTCGCGGCCATCGACAGCTCATGCGAGCGCGCCTCCGTCAGCTTCGCGAGACCGAAGTCGAGGATCTTCACCCAGCCCTCGCGGGACACCATGACGTTCTCGGGCTTCAGGTCGCGGTGGACGATGCCGGATGCGTGAGCCTTTGCCAGGCCCTCCGCGATCTGCACGGCAATCTCGAGAATCTTCTTCGCCGGAAGCGGCTCCGCCGGAAACGCGACGCGCAGCGTGTCGCCCTCGATCAGCTCCATGACGAGAATGTGACGCGATGAAGACGACGAAGAAGAACCCGGGACTTCCTCGAATGAATAGACCGCCGCGACGTTCGGGTGGTTCAACGCGGCGAGGAGCCGCGCCTCCCGCTCGAACCGCTGCCTCTTCTCGTCGCCTTCGAAGAATTCTTCAGGCAGCACCTTGACCGCGACCTCGCGGCCGAGGCGAGAATCTTTCGCCCGGTATACCTCTCCCATTCCGCCCGCGCCGAGGGAACCGACGATCTCGTATGCGCCGAGGACCGTTCCCTTCGCGAGTGTCACGAAGACCTTTCGCTCAGGATCGCGCCCAGGAAGCTCGCGCCGCCGAGAGACGCGACGCCGAGGTGCTCCGCCACCGTCGCACCGACGTCGGCAAACGTCTTCCGCGAGCCGATGTCGGCCCCGGCCATCACGCCCGGGCCCGCCGCTACCATCGGGACGTATTCGCGGGTGTGGTCGGTGGACTCGTCGGACGGGTCGCCGCCGTGGTCGGCCGTGAACACGAGGAGGTCGCCCGGCTTCAGCGCGGAAACCATCTCGGGGACGAAGGCGTCGAGCTCCTCGAGGCACTTCGCGTAGCCGGCCACGTCGTTCCGGTGGCCGTACTTCGTGTCGAAGTCCACGAGGTTCGTGAAGACGAAGTCGTCCTCGCGGTCCCGGATCGCGAGGATCGTCTTCTCGATGCCGTCGCGATTCGACTCCGTGTGGAGAGCCGTCGCGATCCCGCGGCCCGAGAAGATGTCCTCGATCTTGCCCAGGGCATGCACCTTCAAGCCGAGGTGGGCCACGCGATCGAGGAGCGTCTCGCCCGAAGGCGGGACGGAGAAGTCCTTGCGGCGATGCGTGCGCTGGTACCTTCCGTTCGCGCCCACGAAAGGCCGCGCGATCACGCGTCCCGCCTGATGCGGCGGCCGGAGGATCTCGCGCGCGATCCGGCACCAGGCGTAAAGGGTGTCGATGGGGACGACGTCCTCGTGCGCCGCGACCTGGAACACCGAGTCGCCCGACGTGTAGAGGATCGGCCGGCCCGTCTTCACGTGCTCGTCGCCCAGCTCCTCGAGGATCGTCGTCCCGGAGGCGGGCTTGTTCCAGAGGACCTTTCGCCCGATGGCCTTCTCGAAGGGCTCGACGACCTCGGGCGGGAATCCCTCCGGATAGAGGGGAAAAGCCACGTCGAGCGTCAGCCCCATGAGCTCCCAGTGGCCCGTCGTCGTGTCTTTCCCCGCCGCAGCCTCGGCCAGCCGCCCGAATGCGCCGGCAGGAGCCGGGAGCCCCGCGGGCGCCTCGCCGTACATCGTGTGGAGGAGGCCGAGGCGCGTGAGGTTCGGGAGCGTCGGCTTCCCGTCGCGCAGGATGTGCTGCAGCGTCTTTTTGCCCTCGTCGCCGAAGAGCGCCGCGTCCGGCGCGGTTCCGACGCCGAGACCGTCGCAGACGACGACGATCGCTCGACGCCTCACGCGTCCTACAGGGATGCCAGACGCTGCTGCGCGTCGGTCCGGAGAGGCGAGTCCGGAAAGTCCGTCACGAGGCGCTGGTAAAAGCTCTTTGCCTCGACGTTCTGTCCCGTCTGCTCGTAGAGACGCGCCATCGTGAAGACGAGGACGTCCTTCGAGACGGGCGAGTCGCCGGCCTCGAGGTATTTCTTCGCCGTCTCGAGAGCCTCCTTGGGGCGACCCGCGCCCGCCTCCGCGTCGATTGCCGCCACGGCGGCGATTCCCGCCGCGACCGTGCCGCTCTCGGACCTCGCGAATGCCCTGGCTGCGTTGAGGTTCGCGCCCGTGGCCGCCTTGGCGCCGTCGAGCGAGAGCAGGAGGATGGCGGCCGCGCGCCCGGAAGAGGTGGAAGAGGAGTCTTTGGCGAGGGACGCGAGCTCCGCTTTCGCGGCCGCGGTCCGTTCCGCCACGTCCTTGAAAACGCGGGCTCCGGGGGCGGACGCGGCGTCGGACGCGAGAGGCGCGTCGAAGAGCGCCAGCGCGGAGGAGAATCGCGCGGCGAGACGGTTGTTCCGAAGAACGATCCCGCCCCAGACCGCGCCGATCGCGAGGACGGCGCCGCCGGCGATCAGCATCCAGCGCGTGGTCTCGGATTTGTGCGACACGACGAAGTCGCGGGCATCCGTCAGCGCATGCTCGAGCTGGTCCGTCTTCATCTCTTTTTTCGTCAGTCGGTTGGACATGTCGGCTTGGAGGCTCGCCTCAACAGAAAGCGGCAAACGCCGCGTCCGCGTGATCGAGGAGAAATCCCCCGGTCTCCTTTTCGGTGTCGTAGTCGATCGCGGCGCCTTCGAGGCGTTGGAATGCGTAGTCGTCCATCCAGATCACGAGCCCGCCGCCGCTGTCGATCCGCCGCCCGTCCTCGAGCGCTCGGTCCGAAAGCGTGATGCGATAGCCGGTGCCGCCGCATCCGAGAACGTACCGGATGACGAGGCAACTTTTCGCCGCGTCCCAGCCCTGGGCACGCAGCGCGTCGAGGGCTCGGTCCGTCACGCGGATGCGGGGCGTCTCCTCCACCAGCCTCAGCGCTTCTTCCGCTTCCCCGACTTCTTCGCCGGCTTCCGCGCCTTCTTCGTGGTCTTCCTCTTCGCGGCTTTCTTTTTCGTGGCCTTCTTCTTCGCGGCCTTCTTTGCCGTCTTCTTCACGGCCTTCTTTTTCGGGGCCGACTTCTTCGCGGCTTTCTTCCTGGGAGCGGCCTTCTTCTTCTTGGGAGCAGACTTCTTTTTCGGAGCGGCTTTCTTCTTCTTCGGTGCTGCCTTCTTCTTCGGGGCCGCAGCCTTCGGGGCGGGCGCGGCCGCCGGCTTCGGGGCCACCGGGACGACCGGCTTCGGAGCCGGAGCAGGGGCCGGGGCGGCCGGCTTCGGAGCAGGCGCAACGGCGGCGGGAGGAGCGGCAGGAGCGGCAGGAGCGGCAGGAGCGGCAGGAGCCGCAGGAGGCGCTGGTTTCGGAGCGGCCGGAGCGGCCGGAGCGACCGGCTTCGGGGCCACAGGGGCGGAAGCCACGCCGGCGGCGCGCAGCACCTGCTCGGCGTGGTGCTCGGTGTCCACCTTGTCGAACACGTTGCGGATGCGACCGTCCTTCCCGATCAGGAACGACTTGCGGAGGGGACCGACGCCCCACGCGGGGTTCGGGTTCTGTCCCCAGGAGCCGTATGCCTCGTGCACGGCGTGGTTGGCGTCGCTCAGGAGCTCGAACGGCAGGTTGTATTTAGAGGCGAAGGCGTTGTGCGACGCGGAGTCGTCCCGCGAAATTCCAAGGACCTCGATGCCGGCCTTCTGGAGCTCGGCCCAACCGTCCCTGAGGCTGCACGATTCACGCGTGCAACCGGGGGTGTCGTCCTTGGGATAGAAGTAGACGAGGACGTCCTTGCTGCCGCGGAAGTCGTGCAGCGAGATCGTCTTGCCCGAGCGCGCCGGAAGCGAGAAATCGGGAGCGGTCGAACCGGCACTCAAGTGCGCGGAAGGCGTTGTTTCATCGGCCATCTGACGGTCCTCCGGATGCGGAGGATATCAAACGTAGCCATCTGCCGCTGATCAGGCGGCTGGAAGGAGCCGGTAGCGGTCCCGCGTCCTTTCGACGAGCTTTTCGACCCGTTCCGCATCCACCAGGTACATCAGGAACCCGAGGATCTCGCTGTACGCGAGGAATACGTTGAGTGTCTTCACGCGCGGGAAGATCGCCGCGACGAGGTCGCGCACGGTCGCGGGGCCCTTTGCGAGCTCGCGCTCGATCTGTCCGATCCGGAGGCCGTAGCGCCGGTCGAGCGTCTTGCGGTGCGCGACCCAGTCCAGGACCGGTGCGCCGTGGCCCGTGAGGAGGGTCGCGTTCCCCGCCGAGAGGTCCAGCGCGTCGAGCGTCTCGAAGTAGCGCGTGACGCTCCGAAACGGGTGCCCCGGCTCCTCGGGGTCCTCGTCCACGACCGCGTTCGGCGTGATCTCCTTGAGCACGGTGTCCCCCGTGAAGAGGACGCCCGCCTCCGGAATCTCGAACGTGAGGCTGCCCGGCGTATGTCCCGGAGTGGACCGCACGACGACGGACCAGTCGTCGCCCTCGAGGGTCTCGCCGCCGGAGAGCTCGTCCCAGTTCTCGAGAGGCTTCGCGAAGTGGTCGACTCCCGCGACCGCCGCGACGACCGCGAGGCGCGACACGAGGCCGAAACCCGAGCGCGACATGTCGTGGAGCAGGAGCTTGCGGCTGCGCTCCTGCCGGAAGTTCTTCCGGTCGAGCCGCCCGCCGAAGAGCATCGCGCCCGACGCGTCCGCGACTTTCTCTGCGAGACCGTAGTGGTCGTGGTGTCCGTGCGTGAGGAGGACGCGCTTCACGTCCGAGATCGCCAGGCCGAAGCCTTTGAGGCCCGCGCCGAGAACCTCCCACGCCTCACGCGTCAGCGGGCCGCTGTCGACGAGCGTGATGGGGTCGCGCAGGATCACGTGGACGTTGACCGGCCCGACCGGAAACGGGGTCGGGACGGTCAGCGTCCTGATGAAGTCGCGATCAGGCCCAGAGGTCGTAGGGATAGCCGCCCGCCTCGTAAACGCGATCGCTGATCGACGTGCAGTCCGCGTCGCGGTTCTTCTCGAGCGCCTTCAGGTTCGCGACCATGCGGTGGCGCGCGTGGGCGCAGAACCAGCGCGCGATCTCGATCTCTCCGGCCGCCTTCTCCTCGCCCCTCTTTGCGATCGAAGAGGTCACGCGCGAGAGCGTCGCGATCTGAGCGTAGAGGTCGATGAGGACGTCGGCGATGCGCTCCTGCTGATATTCCTTGTCGACGACCTTCTTGCCGTGCTTGCGCAGGATCGTCTCGCATGCGT
>JARXKK010000027.1 GCA_030278895.1 Acidobacteriota bacterium | reverse complement strand
TGTTCCGGGAGACCGGCTGCGATGCCGTGATGTGCGGCCGCGCCACGATGAAGAATCCGTGGATCTTCCGGCAGGCGGCGGAGCTGCTCGCGGGCCGGCCCTATCGCGAGGCGACGCTCGCGGAACGCCGGGACGTCATCCTCGACCACTTTCGCCTCATCCAGAAAGACGACGCGGACGCGCCGCGCGCGATGCTGTCGAAGCTCCGCACGTTCACGGGCTGGTACACCCACGGGCTGCCGAACGGGGCAGAGCTGCGCCGCCGCATCGCGTCCCTCGAGAGCCCCGAGGCTTTTCTCGAAGCCGTCGAGCATTTCTTCGAGACGCACGCGGCCCGCGTGGCCGCGTAGCGTCCCTTAGTACACCTTGGGTACGGCGTCCTTCGCGAGCGGGCTCACGTAAGGCTTTCCGTCCGTCGTCTTGAGGAGCTCGGCCTTCGCGGCGGCGATCGCGGCGGGGTCCCGGAGAAGATCGTTGATCGACGCGGCGAGGACCTTCGAGGCGACGAGCATGCCCCTGAGGCCGACCGGATTCGCCGCACACGACGCCACGTCCCAGTGGTGCCACGGCGCGCCGACGGGACCCGTCGCGACGGCGAGCTCCGCCAGCGGGTAGGCGGCGCTCACCTCGCCGATGTCGGACGAGGCGCTGACGCCATGCCCGGGACCCCAGGGCTGGACGTCCTTCGCGAGACCCTTCTCGGGGATCCCGACTTCCTTCTGGATCGCCGTCGCGAGCGCCTCGTCGGCGGCGTCCCACTTCGGGGCCCCCACGCGCTCGAGCTGCCGCTGGAGCACCTGCGAGAGCGCCGCGTTGTAAAGCGGCTCGCGCGTCGAGGCGAGAAGCGTGACCCTCGCCGTCGTTTCCGTCGCGAGGCCCGCGCCCTCGGCGGCCTTCTTCAGGCGGCCGATCATCTCGTTCACGCGCGCCCCGTTCTCGTCGCGCACGAACCACTGGACGCGCGCGTAGTCCGGAATGATGTTCGCCGCGACGCCTCCGTCCTTGATGACGCGGTGGAGGCGCGCCGTCGGAAGGACGTGCTCGCGCATGAGCGCCATGGAATGCTCGAAGACTTCGACGGCGTCGAGAGCGCTGCGGCCGAGCCAGGGGTTCGCCGCGGCGTGTGCCGTCTTGCCGAAGAACTCGACGTCGATCACCGTGATCGCGAGGCGCCGTCCCGAGTAGAGGTAGTTCTCGGACTCGGGGTGCCAGGAGAGCACGACGTCCGTCCCCGCGAAGGCGCCGTCGCGCAGCAGGAACGTCTTGCCGAGGATCTGCTCCTCGGCCGGCGTTCCGTAGACGCGGATTGTGCCGGGCAGCTTCTGCGCGATCCGCTCGCGGTTCGCGGCGACCGCGGCGGCCACGGCGGCGGTCCCGAGGAGGTTGTGCCCGCACCCGTGACCCGGCGCGCCCGCGGCGACGGGCGACTTTTTCGCCTCGCCCGCCTTTTGCGAGAGGCCGGGAAGCGCGTCGTACTCGGCGAGTATCCCGACGACGGGCGCTCCGGAGCCCGCGGTCGCCACGAACGCGGTCGGCATTCCCGCAATGCCGCGCGTCACGGCGAAGCCTTCCTTCTCGAGGATCTCCTCGAGCAGCGCGGCCGACTTCGACTCTTTCAGCGCCGTCTCGGCGAAGTCCCAGATCTTCCGCGAGACCGCCTCCCATTGCGGGGCGCTGGCGTCGAGGTACGCGTCCGTCCCGCCGGGTTGCGCGGCGGGGGCGATGGGAGCGGCCAGGAGGGGCAGGCTGAAAGCCAGGCCGGTCAGGGCGGCAGCGAGGCCGCGGAAGGGAACTTGCATCTGTGCCTCCGAACGGGGGATGTGTCGCTTGAGAAAGACAGCATACGATGCCGGAATGCGAAAGAGTCTCGCCCTGGCCCCGATCCTTCTCGCCCTGTCGGGGGCGGCTCTGGGCCAGACGGCGCCTCCCGGGGACGCTCAGAAGACCCGCATTGACGCGCCGGGGATCTCGGTCCCGATCGATGTCCGCGAGCAGTACCTCGGCCGCACGGGCGAGAAGACCGCCGTCAAGTTCACGCTCTCGGTCAGCCGGGGAGACCTCCGCGGGGCCGGAAATGCGCAGCCACGCGTTTACTCGTTCTTCCTCGCGTGCGACGTGACGGGTGTAAAGGGCGAGGTGGTCGAGACCTTCCGCGTCCCTGTCGACGTCGACCTGTCGAGTTCCGACGTGACGAACGCCTCGAAACCCATCGCCATCACGTTCCTCCGCGCCTTGCCGCCCGGCGCGCTGAACGTGCAGTTCCGGCTCGAGGGCGTCGCGGGCCGGGTTCTCGGAACGCGCGCGATCTCGCTCACGGTTCCCGCGATGTCGTCCGAGTTCCGCGCCGAGGACGCCGGCGGCGATTCGGCGGGAATGCCGAGCGCGGCGGCCGTGGTGCTCGAGGCCGAGAACCGGCCCGTGGTCCCGAAGAACGCGAGCGGCTTCGTGAAGATCCTCGCGCCGGTGACGGAAGTGCCGGTCGGCCTCCTCAGGATCGAATGCGAGGTGAAGGAGCCCGTCCGGCGGGTCGAGTTCTACCTCGAGGACAAGAAGATTCTCGTCAAGAACCGCCCGCCCTACACCGTCGAGCTCGACCTCGGGAAGATCCCGAAGAAGCAGACGCTCAAGGTTCTCGGCTTCGACGTGCAGGGCAACTTCGTCGACGCCGACGCATGGGCCATCAACGAGAAGGACGCCCGCCTCGCCGTGCGCATCCTCGAGCTCCCAAAGCAGAAGTCAGCCGGCGACACGGTGGAGCTGAAGGTCGCGCTGCAGTCCATCGCGGGCGGGGAAGCGAAGAAGCTCCAGCTCTGGCTGGACGACACGATGCTCAAGGAGTGGACCGAGCCGCCCTTCACCGTCACCGTCCCCGTCGCGAAAATACAGAAGGCGACGCTCATGCGGGCGACGGCGACGGACGCGGAGGGAAAGGAGTTTACCGACCTCAAGCTCCTGAAGGGCGAGTCGCGCTTCATGTCGAAGGTCGAGGTGAACCTCGTCGAGCTTCCGGTCTCGGTCTTCGACTCCGACGGGCGCCTCGTGAAGGACCTCCCGCGCGAGGACTTCACCGTGCTCGAGGATGCGGTGAAGCAGGATCTCTCGAGCTTCGAGTTCGCCGAGTCGCTCCCGCTGTCGCTCGGCATCGTGATCGACGGCTCGGGCTCGATGAAAGACGCGATGCCGCTCGTGCACCAGGCGGCCTCGGAGTTCGCGCACAAGCTCGTCTCGAAGGAAAAGGACCAGGGCTTCGTGATCGAGTTTCGCGAGCGGCCCGCGCTCCTCGCGCCCCTCACGCACAAGGCCGTGGATCTCGAGCGGGCCATCGCCGAGACGCACGCGTCGGGCGGCACGGCGCTGTACGACGCCGTCGTCATGGCCCTCTATCAATTCCGGGCGCTGCCGGGGCGGAAGGCGATCGTGGTCCTCACGGACGGCGACGACAACCACTCGTGGACCGACTACCAGACGCTGCGCCGCTACGCGCGCGCGGCAGGAGTGCCGATCTACTTCATCGGGTTGAACCTCTCGTTCCTCGACATGGGGATCAAGTCGAAGATGACCGAGCTCTCCGCCGACACGGGGGCCGAGGCGTTCTTCGTGGGCAAGGCGTCCGCGCTGGCCGAGGTTTACCGGAAGATCGAAACCGAGCTCCGGTCGCAGTACTTTCTGCGGTATCTCACGAACTCCTCTAAGGGAGAGAACCAGTTCCGCGCGATCGAGGTGAGGCTCAAGAACCCGAAGCTGCGCGCCAAGACGATCCGCGGCTACTTCCCCTGACGCCGCGGTAGGTTAGGATTCGGCGTATGACGACGCCGCGCAGCTGGGCCCTCGTTCTCGGCGCTTCCTCGGGCTTCGGCGAGGGCGTGTCCCTCGCGCTCGCCCGGGCGGGCCGCAACGTTTTCGGCGTTCACCTCGATCGCCGGGCGACACAGCCCAACGTGGACCGCATCACGAAGGAAATCGAGGCCGCGGGCCGTCGCGCCGTTTTCTTCAACATGAACGCCGCCGACGACGAGAAGAGGGCCGAAGCGCTTGCGGCGATGGCGACCATCCTCGACGCCGAGGGCCGGCGCGCCGGGATCGACGTGGTTCTGCATTCCCTCGCCTTCGGAACGCTCAAGCCGTTCCTGGCCCCCGAGGCGGGGGATCGGATCTCGAAGGCCCAGATGGACATGACGCTCGACGTCATGGGGCACTCGCTCGTCTACTGGACGCAGGATCTCGTCGCGGGCGGTTTCGTGCCGGAGGGCTCGCACGTCTTCGCGATGACGTCGGCGGGAGGCCATCGCATCTGGAAGTCCTATGGTGCCGTGTCTTCCGCCAAGGCCGCGCTCGAGAGCCACTGCCGCCAGCTCGCGGTCGAGCTCGTCACGAGGAAGATCGCCGTCAACGCGATTCGCGCGGGAGTCACGGACACGCCCGCCCTCCGTAAGATTCCCGACAATGCCGCGATGATCGAGCGCTGCCTCGCGATCCACCCGGCGGGCCGCCTCACGACGCCCGACGACGTCGCGAACGTGATCGTCGCGCTTTCGCGGCCCGACACCATCTGGCTGACAGGAAACGTCCTCGGCGTCGACGGGACCGAAGACGCCATCGGCTGAACGCCATGAAGCCGAATGTCAGGTCCGTGCGCTGGGGCGCCCCCGTCTTTCTCGCCGTGATTTCGGTCGTCCTGCAGGGCGCCTCGTGCGAGAACGTGAAGCCGACCGTCAAGGCCGTCACCGACGTCCCGTCGGCCGGGAAGTTTCCGCATGCGCTCTTCGGCCGCCTCCTCGAGAAGGTCGTCACGGATGGCCTCGTGGACTATGGGGCGGTCTCTGTCGACGAGAGGCTCCTCGAGGATTACCTCGCGGAGGTCGCGCGCGTCTCTCCCGACTCGCATCCCCACCTCTTCCCCACCGAGCCGGACGGGCTCGCCTACTGGATCAACGCGCACAACGCCTGCGCCCTGCGGGGCGTCCTGCGCTTCAACCGGCCCGCCAACCTCAAGGAAATCGCGCACAAGTTCGACTCGGAGACCACGTACGTCGTGGGGGGAAAGAACCTCTCGCTGAATGCCATGACGTCGATGGCTTACAAGCGCTACACGGACGCGCGCGTCCATTTCGCGCTCGTGAAGGCGCGGAGGGGCGGGCCCCCGCTTCAGAAGGAAGCCTGGGAGCCGGCGGATCTCGACGCGCGCCTCGAGGCGGCAGCCCGCGCTTTTCTCGCAGACCCCCGGAACGTGGACTGGAAGGCGCCCGCCACCAAGGCGGGTCTTTCGCGGATCCTGATCGACTTTCGCGCGGAGTTCGACCGCGAGGTTCCCTCGACGGTTACGGGGGACATGCGCCTCGTCACGTCGCTGAACCGGTTCCGCGCGCAGCGGGAGAAGATCAACGCGACCGAGGTCTATCCGATCCCGTTCGACGAGCGGCTCAACGACGTGGCGAACCGATAGGCCCATGCGCGCGTCGCACCGCGCGGCTCTTGCGTTTTCTCCGGCACTCGTCGCGGCGTTCGTGCTCTCCTGCGGCCCCGCGGTGCGTGAGGAAAGGCCTGCTCCCGGGGAGTCGACTCACGTTTTCGCGGGCCTCCGTGATCTGCCGCTCGCGGCCGGCCTCGTTCTCGCGCTCGACCCGAACCTGCCCGGAGTCGACATCGGAGACGTGCCGGAGTCGACGCGCCGCGAAGTCGAGATCCTCGAGTTCGGCAAGGCCGGGCTCCGGCTGCGCTGGTCGGGGCGCGTGCGCATCGAGAAGCGCGAGTCCGCGCGCCGACGCGAGGACTGGGTGCGGGCGCAGGCGAACTCTCCACGGGGCGCGACGCCGATTCCCGCTCCGCCTGCCGCATACGAATCGAAGGAAGTGGGCGGAACGCTCTTTTTTCCGGACTTTGCGACGGCGACCGAATTCCTGCTGCCTGGACTCTGGCCGGAGGGCAGCGCGACGATCGGGGGATCGTCAGCCCTCTGGATCTCGCCGAACGCGTTCGCCGAATTGAAGGCCGCGGGACGCGCGACGGTGCCCTTCTCGCTCTCCTCGAATGCGCTCCGGGATCCCGCCGCATCGCTCCTGAAGCGCGCCCTCCAGCTCTCTCACGAGGCCTCTTCCGGTTCCTCGCACCTCTGGACGCGGGACGCGGAGTTCGAGTTTCCGATCCGCGTGGACGGGGACGAGGCGCGCGTGAAGGCCGTCGGCGCGCGCAACTGGTTCGGCGCGTACACCGTCCTCGCGGCGGGCGGTCGTCCCCTCGTCCTCTCGGTCCTGCCGTCCCCGGCCGCGTCTCCGGGCCTCGATCTCTTCGCGCCCGCGGGAGTCCTCCGAACGCTGCTCGGCTACCGGGTGTCGGAAGTCATCCACCTGCCGCGAGGCACCTCGTGACGGACGGAGGCGCCACGGACAGGGCCCTCGCCGTCGTCACGGGCGCGTCCTCGGGGATCGGCGCCGCACTCGCGCGCCTGCTCGCGGAGTCGGGCCACGATCTCTTTCTCGTGGCGCGCCGGGGCGACGCCCTCTCTCGGCTCGCCGAGGGGCTCGCGAAAACGAACGGAATCGACGCGTCGTTTCTCGCCGCCGACCTCGGGACCCCGGAGGGGCGCGAGGCCCTGTTCGCCGGTACGGAGGGCGCCGGAAGGGTCGTGTCGATCCTCGTGAACAACGCGGGCTTCGGCCTGAACGGGCCGGAGGCCGAGCTCCCTCTCGACCGCGTGCTCTCCATGCTGCAGCTCAACGTCGTCGCGACGGCCGAGCTCACGCACCGCTTCCTCGTGGCCATGCGCGCGCGTCGCGCGGGCGGCATCCTGAACGTCTCCTCGACGGCGGCGTTCTATCCGGCACCGTATTTAGCCGCCTACGGCGCGAGCAAGGCGTTCATCCTGTCTTTTACCCACGCGCTCCACGAGGAGGCGAAGAAAGACGGCGTGACCGTCACGTGCCTGTGCCCGGGCTACACGAAGACGCAGTTCAGCGCCGTCGCGGGCATGCGGGGCGCCGAGGGGACGCCCTTTCCCGAGTTGACGGCGGACGCCGTCGCGAAGATCGGTCTCGAGGCGCTCGAGAAGAAAAAGGCGTATGTCGTGACCCACCCGCTCGATCGCGTGTGGATCGCGTCCGGTCGCCTCGTGCCCCGCTCGGTGCCGGTGAAACTCGGCGCTGCGGTGTTCTCGAAGACGCGGCTGCGGCAATGAAACATGGCTAGATACTGGTGGCAATGCCTCTCCTGCGGCGACCGGCCGGCGTGGCTGAAGGTCTGCCGCTCGCGCAGCGTCGCTGCTTTCATCTGGGACGAATTGGCACCGAGCCGCTGGGACCAGAGCCTGTTGAACCGCAGGTGTGCATGCGGACGCCGTGCGCTCCGCATCACATACCGGCTCAAGCGCGGAGATCCGGAGAGGGTCAGCGTGAAGCACATCGTCGGGCTCGGCCCCGATGGCGCTCCTCCCGGCGACACTCTCACGATGCTCTGGGAGACGTTCCACCATTCGAGTCCCGGGACGCGCTGGATCGACTTCAAATATCAAAGGGCCCGGAGCCCATGGGGCCTGAGCAGGCGCCTTGTCCTGGAGAAGAAGAAGCTCGAACGCCTTCTGCGGGCGTACGAAGGGCTCGCCTGACGCGCCCGCGATCGTCTTAGTGCTTCGGAGCGGCGGCGCCCCAGAGCTCCTTCAGGCGCGCGTCGCGCCCGCAGCCCGAGCGGTAGAAGTTGTAGCGGATCGGGTTCTTCTTGTAATAGCTCTGGTGGTATTCCTCGGCCTTCCAGAACGTTCCCGCCTTGACGATCTCCGTGACGATGGGCTTCTTCAGGATCCCGGACGCCGCGAGCGCCTTCTTCGACGCCTCCGCCGTGGCCCGTTGCGCGTCGCTTTCGAAGAAGATCGCGGTCCGATACTGCGCACCGTTGTCGCAGAACTGCCCATTCGGGTTCGTGGGGTCGACGTTGTGCCAGAACACGTCGAGGAGCTTCTCGTAGGAAATCTTCTTCGGGTCGAAGACGATCTCGATCGACTCGATGTGCCCGCTCCCGCCCGAACCGACCTCGTGATACGTGGGGCTCGCCTTGTCGCCGCCCGTGTACCCCACGGTCGTCGAGACGACGCCCGGCAGGTTGTCGTACGGGCCCTGCATGCACCAGAAGCAGCCGCCCGCGAAGGCGGCCTTCTCGAAGCCCACCGGAGCCGGCTTCGTGGCGACGATCGCCTCGTCCGCGCGCGCGAGGGCCGCGAAGAGGACGAGGGCGACGAGCGGGACGAGAAAGCGAATGCTGCGACGCATGGAACGGCCTCCGGTGTCAGGTCTTACGGGACGGGACCCTGCCGTGGATGATGCGAACGGGCGGATTTGTTCCCCTGTGTTCCTCACGCCGAGTAGGGACGGCCGAAGAGACGCGCGAGCGCGTCGGCCACCGAGCGGAATGCGAGCTCCAGCCCCGCGGCTTCGTCGGCGGTGAACCAGCCGACTTCCAGCGTCTCGTCTCCCGCATGGGGCTCGCGGCTGCCGACCGCGATCGCCCCCCGGTAGATCACGATGACGACCGGCCTACCCGGATAGGAGAAGGCGCCGATGAGCTCCCCGAGGTCCGCCGTGACGCCGCATTCCTCGAGCGTCTCGCGCAGCGCGGCTTCCTCGAGGGTCTCGCCGCGGTCCACGTGGCCGCCGGGAAACGTCCAGCGGCCGTATCCGGGCTCGATGGCTCGCTTCACGAGGAGCACGCGGTCGTCTCGCACGATGAGGATGCCCGCGGCGATCTTCGGGTCGATCCAGTGGACGGCGCCGCAGCGCACGCAGACCGGGACCATCTTCGACGAGACGCCGACGGCCTGCTCTTCGAGGCGGGCGGCGCACTGCGTGCAAAAAACCGGGGCTTCGTACACGGCGGCAGGCTATCGCGAATCGGTCTCGACGGCGTCCGAACGGCCCTTTCGAGACTCGGAAGCGAAGGATTCAGGCCTGATTTCGCGCGCCTTGACGCGGGGGTGAGAGGTGAAGAGAATTCGCCCTCCCATCGGGAGGCCTCTCCAATGACTGTCCGAAAGTGGACCGACGACGACGCCAAATGGCTGAAGGCAAACTTCGGCCGGATGGACCTGCAAACGCTTTCGAAAGAGCTCGGGCTGCCGCTCGAGGATCTCGAGAAGAAGATCCGGCAGCTGAAGCTCGTCGGGTCCGAGCCCGACAAGGCGCGCAAGGCCCCGGCTTCCCTGAAGGAGGCGGTGCGCGAAGCCTCGGCGGCGCGCAAGGATTACGAGAAGGCCATCGAGCTATTCCACAAGCGCCATTTCGACGAAGCCGCGCGGCGCTTCGAGGACCTCATCGAGAAGCATCCGGACGAGAAGGAATTCCTCGACCGAGCCCGGATGTATCTCGGGGCCTGCCGCACCGGAAAGAAGCCGAAGGGCGCCGCCATCGCCGAGCCGGAGGAGCTGTATCACGCCGCCGTGTTCGAGAAGAACCGCGGCAACGTCGACAAGGCGCTCGACATCCTTCGGAAGAACGCGGGTCGCCGCGACGGCGACGGGCGCGTGCACTACCTCACGGCCTGCTGTCTCGCGCTCCAGGGAGACGTCGACCAGGCGCTCCAGAGCCTGAAGAAGGCCATCGCCGCCGACGACCAGAATCGCATTCAGGCCCGCCTCGAAACCGACCTTGCCACCCTCCGGGGAACGCAGGGTTTCACGGAGCTCGTCGCGGGAGGAGCATGACCGTCGTCGTCCTCCTCGCCGCGGGCCGCGGCGTGAGGATGAGGTCCGAACGGCCGAAAGTCCTGCACGAGGCCGCCGGCCGTCCCCTTCTCGACCGCGTCCTCGACACCGCGAAGGCCGTGGCGGGTCGGTCGGAGTCCGTCATTGTCGTCACGTCGAAGGAAGATTCTTCGAAAAAAGATTCTTCGAAGGAAGAGAGGACGGTCGCCGCTCATCTGAAGGCGAACCATCCCGGCGTCCGCATCGCGATCCAGGATCCGCCTCGCGGCACGGGAGACGCGGTGCGCGCGGCGGCCGCGGCGGGCGTGTTCGGAAAGGCGACGACGGTCGTCGTCCTCTCCGGTGACGTCCCGCTCCTGTCCGCCGAGGCGGTGAAAGGTCTCGTCGACGCGTTGAAGAAAGACAAGAAGGCCGCCGTGGCGGTTTTGACGGCGACCCTCGAGGACCCCACGGGCTACGGGCGCGTCGTTCGGGACAAGAAGAAGTCTTTTGTTCGGATAAGAGAAGAGAAGGATTCTTCGAATGGTGAGAGAAAGATCCGCGAAATCAACACCGGCACGTATGCATTCGACCGTGTGTTTCTCGAGAAGGCGCTTCCTCTCTTAACCTCAAAGAATTCCCAATCCGAGTTCTACTTGACCGACGTGCTTTCTCTTGCGCGCAAAGCTGGCCGCCGCGTCGTTCTCGTTTCCGGCGATCCTTCTTCCGCCCTCGGCGTGAATTCGCGCGCCGATCTCGCTCGCGTGGATTCCATCCTTCGCCGCCGCAACGCGGATGCCGCGATGGCCGGGGGCGCGACGCTCCTCCACCCGGAGACGATCACGCTCGACGAGGGCGTCGCCCTCGGCACCGACGTGGTCGTCGAGCCTTTCGTGGCGCTGCTCGGGAAGACGACGGTCGGCTCCGGCAGCCGGATCGGACAGGGCTGCGTCGTCCGGGACACCGTCCTCGGGAAAAACGTCACGGTGAAACCGTACTGCGTGATCGAGTCGGCGGTCGTCGGCGACGGGGCGATCGTGGGCCCGTTTGCGCGCCTTCGCGAAGGAACCGAGCTCGCGGAAGGGGTCCACATCGGCAATTTCGTCGAGACGAAGAAGGCCGTCCTCGGGAAGGGCGCCAAGGCGAACCACCTGACGTACCTCGGCGACACGGAGATCGGTGAACGCACGAACGTGGGCGCGGGCGTCATCACGTGCAACTACGACGGCTTCAGAAAGCACAGGACGACGATCGGCCGGGACGTCTTCGTCGGCTCGGACGCGCAGCTCGTCGCCCCGGTCACGATCGGCGACGGCGCGCTGATCGCGGCCGGCACGACCGTGACCGAGGACGTCCCCCCGGACGCCCTCGCGCTTTCCCGCGCGCCCCAGACGAACATCGCGGCCGGCGGCGCGAAGTACCGGACGCTCAGGGGCGCCGGGAAGAAAACACGGGCCTGACATGTGCGGGATCGTGGGGTACGTCGGGTGCCGCGAAGCGACGCCGGTCCTCCTCGACGGGCTGAAGCGTCTCGAGTACCGGGGCTACGACTCGGCGGGGATCGCGGTCGTGGGGGACGACGCGGTCGTACGCGTCGCGCGCAGCGAAGGGAAGCTCGGCAACCTCACGGAGAAGATCGCGAAGGACCCGCCCCCGGGCCGTTTCGGCATCGGGCACACACGCTGGGCCACGCACGGCCGGCCCTCCGAGGAGAATGCGCACCCGCACCGCGACGCGTCCGGCCGCGTCGTCGTCATCCACAACGGCATCATCGAGAATTTCCTTCCGGCGAAGCAGCGGCTTCAGGCACAGGGAGTCCGGTTCCTGTCCGAGACCGACACCGAGGTCGTCGCGCAGGCCCTCGGCGCGACACAGAAGGCCGAACCGGGCACGCCCTTCGCCGAGATCGTGCGCCGGACCGTTTCGTCCTTCGAGGGGATGTTCGCGCTCGTCCTCTTCTCGGCGGACGAGCCGGGCGTCCTGTACGCGCTCAAGTGGGGCCCGCCTCTCGTCCTCGGCCTCGGCGATGGGGAGAACTTCGTCGCCTCGGACGCGACGGCGCTCCTCGCGTACACGCGCAACCTGATCTTCCTCGAGGATGGCGACCTCGCGCGCCTGACGGCGTCGGGCGTGACGGTGACGGGCTTCGACGGCACGCCTCGCGATAGGCTCCCGCGCCTCGTGGCGTGGGACGCGGTCTCGGCCGAGAAGGGCGGGTACCCGCACTTCATGGCAAAGGAGATCGCCGAGCAGCCCACCGTCGTCATCGAGACGATCGGCAACAAACTTTCCCTCGAGACGGGGCTTTTCAACGAGGAGGAGATGGGCGTGCCGCGCGATCTCCTGCGCGGCATCGACCGTATGCAGATCGTGGCCTGCGGCACGAGCTGGCACGCGGGCCTCGTCGGGAAGTTCCTCGTCGAGGACATCGCCCGCGTGCGCGTGGGCGTGGACTACGCATCGGAATTCCGGTACCGCTCGCCGCTCGTCGACGATCGGACGCTCGTCCTCGGCATCTCGCAGTCCGGCGAGACGGCCGACACGGTAGCCGCGCTGAAGGAAGCCCGCCGCCTCGGAGCGCGCACGACGGGACTCGTCAACGTGCCGAACTCTCAGATCGCGCGGATGGTGGACGGTGTCATCGCGACGCACGCGGGGCCCGAGATCGGCGTCGCCTCGACGAAGGCCTTCACGACGCAGCTCGTGGCGCTTGCGCTCTTCGCCCACTACGTCAAGGCGGCGCGCGCCGAAACGGAAGAGCCGGTCGACGCCGCGTTTCTCGCCGGCCTCGCGCGACTCCCGTCCGCCCTTCGCGAGGCGCTTGCTCTCGAGCCCGAGATCGAGAAGCTCGCTCGACGCCTCGAGAAGGCGCGGGACATGCTTTTCCTCGGGCGCGGGGCCCACTACCCGATCGCGCTCGAAGGCGCGCTCAAGCTCAAGGAGATCTCGTACCTTCATGCCGAAGGGTATCCGGGCGGCGAGATGAAGCACGGCCCGATCGCGCTCCTCGACGACAAACTGCCCGTGATCGGCCTTGCGCCCGACGACGCCCTCTACGAGAAGATCGCCTCGAACCTCCGGGAAGCCAAGGCGCGGGACGCCGTCGTGATCGCCCTCGTGAGCCCGGGCGACGCGGACGTGTCGACGTTCGCCGACGCGGTCCTGACGCTGCCGAGGATCCATCCCGCGCTCCAGCCGATCGTGTCGGTGGTTCCGCTCCAGCTCCTTGCGTACCACGTGGCCCGCCGGCGCGGCTGCGACGTGGACCAGCCGCGCAATCTCGCGAAATCGGTCACGGTGGAGTGACGCTCAGGCCCAGTCCTTCGCGCGGCTGACGGCCTTTTCCCAGCGGGCCCGCAGCTCGCTCGCGCGATCCCGCGACATCGCGGGCTCGAAGCGGCGGGCGACGCGCCAGTTCGCGCGTATTTCGTCGGCATCCTTCCAGAAGCCAACGGCGAGGCCCGCGAGATAGGCCGCGCCGAGGGCGGTCGTCTCGAGAACTTCGGGCCGGACGACCGGAACGCCGAGGAGATCGGCCTGGAACTGCATGAGGAGCTCGTTCCGGGTGGCGCCGCCGTCGACGCGGAGCTCGGTCAGCGTGACGCCGCCGTCCTTCTCCATGGCGGAGAGGACGTCGGCGCTCTGGAAGGCGATCGACTCGAGGGCCGCGCGCGCGAGATGTCCGCCCGTCGAGCCGCGGGTGAGGCCGAGGATCGCGCCCCGCGCGTAGGCATCCCAGTGCGGCGCGCCGAGCCCCGCGAACGCCGGCACCATGACGACGCCGCCGCTGTCGGCCTCGCTTCGCGCGAGGGCCTCGACGTCTGGGGCCGTCCGAATGAGCTTCAGGCCGTCCCTCAGCCATTGCACGGCCGCGCCCCCGATGAAGACGCTACCCTCGAGCGCGTACGTGAGCTTCCCTCCGAGGTTCCACGCGATGGTCGTGAGCAGGCGGTTCCTGGAGGGGACCGCTAGCGCCCCCGTATTGAGGAGAAGAAAGCAGCCTGTGCCGTAGGTGTTCTTCGCGAGGCCGGGCCGGTCGCAGGCCTGCCCGAAGAGGGCCGCCTGCTGGTCCCCCGCGATGCCGGCGATCGGCACGGAGGCTCCGTCTAATGCCGTCGTGGCGATCACTTGCGAGGAGGAGACGACGCGGGGCAGGACCTCCCTCGGGACGTCGAAGAGCGCGAGGAGCTCGTCGTCCCATGCGCCCTTGTGGATGTCGTAGAGCAGCGTCCGGCTCGCGTTCGACGCGTCCGTCACGTGAACGGCGCCATTCGTCAGCTTCCAGACGAGCCACGTGTCGATCGTCCCGAAGGCGAGTTCGCCCCGGCCAGCGCGGGCGCGCGCACCGGGGATGTGGTCGAGCAGCCACTTCAGCTTCGTGCCCGAAAAATAGGGGTCGAGGACGAGGCCGGTCTTCGCGGCGATCGCCGCCTCGTGGCCGGCCGCGCGGAGCGCGTCGCAGTCGCCTGCCGTCCGGCGGTCCTGCCAGACGATCGCGTTCGCGAGCGGCCGCCCGGTCGCGCGCTCCCAGAGGACGGTCGTCTCGCGCTGGTTCGTGATGCCGATAGCCGCGACGTCGCGACCCGTGATGCCCGCATTCGCAAGCACCTCGCGTATCACGCCCGACTGCGTCTCCCAGATCTCCATCGGATCGTGCTCCACCCAGCCGGGCTCGGGATAGATCTGCCGGAACTCCCTCTGCGCCATGCCGCGCACCGCGCCCGCGTGGTCGAAGACGAGCGCGCGCGAGCTGGTCGTGCCCTGGTCGACGGCGAGGACGAACGGCATGGGTGTGGCCGATTCTGCCGCAGCATCGCGGCGGGCGCCTCTGCGCTACCATCGCCCCCCTTGGTCGCCCGCCCGGAAGATCTTCTCGAAGGCCTCAACCCCGAACAGGCCGCCGCCGTGTCGCATGGCGAGGGGCCGCTCCTCGTCCTCGCGGGCGCGGGTTCGGGGAAGACGCGCGTCCTCACCCGCCGCCTCGCATGGGTCGTGGCCCACGGCGTGCCGCAGGAAGGCGTCGTCGCGGTGACGTTCACGAACAAGGCCGCGGGGGAGATGAAAGAGCGCGTCGGCGCCCTCCTCGGCACCGAGCGGCCGCGGTCTTTCGTCGGGACGTTTCACGCCTGGGGCGTCCGCCTGCTCAGGCGGTTTCCGGACGAAGCGGGCGTGCCGAAGGGCTTCGTCGTCTTCGACTCGGACGACCAGCTCGCCGTCGTGAAACGGGCCATGAAGGAAGTGGCGCTTCCCGAGAAGTCGGCCACGCCGCGGCAGATCCAGTCGCGCATCTCGCAGGCGAAGAACGAGGGGATCCAGCCCGACGACTACCCGCGCCGGTTCGGCGACTTTCTGGGGTCGCGCCTCGCGGACATCGCGCGCGCCTACGAGAAATCGCTGCGGGCGTCGAAGGCGCTCGACTTCGACGATCTCCTCATCCTCTCGACGCGGCTCGTCGCGACACAAGACGACGTTCGGGCCCTGCTCCACCGGAGCATCCGGCATCTCCTCGTGGACGAGTACCAGGACACGAACCGCGTCCAGGCGAAGCTCGTTCGGCTCATCGCGGGCGAGGCCGGGAACCTCTTCGTCGTGGGCGACGAGGACCAGTCCATCTACCGCTGGCGCGGCGCGGACGTGTCGAACATCCTGGAGTTCACGCGCGACTTCCCGACGGCGAAGACGGTCCGCCTCGAGCGGAACTACCGCTCGCGGGCGCCGATCCTGAAGGCCGCGGGGGCCGTCGTGGCCGAGAACCGGCGCCGGCTGGGCAAGACGCTGAAGGCCACGAAGACCGGAGGCGAGAAGGTGCGCCTCGCGGTCTTCGACGAGGAGCGCGACGAGGCGCGGGAGATCGTGTCGCGCATCGCGGCCGCGCGGCGTGCGCGCCCCGGCTCGGAGGTGGCGGTGCTGTACCGGACGAACGCGCAGTCCCGCGCGTTCGAGGACGAGCTCCTGCGCTCGAACATGCCGTACATCCTCGTGGGCGGAACGAAGTTCTACGCGCGCGCCGAGATCAAGGACGCGCTCGCGTATCTGCGCCTCGCCGCGAACCCGGCCGACGACGTGTCGTTCCGAAGGGTCGTCAACGTCCCGGCGCGCGGCATCGGCGCGGCGACTCTCGAGGCCGTGGAAGCGGTCGCGGCCGAGCGCGGGGTCTCGCTTCTTTCGGCGCTCGACGTTTTGTCCCCCGAGCTCACCGAGCGCGCGAAGAAAGCGCTCACGGAATTCCGGGTCCTCGTCGCCAGGCTGCGCGACTTCGGTCTCGTGGAGGGGACCGGAGCGGGCGCATCGGTCGCTCTCATGCTCGAGGAGACGGGTCTCGCGAAGCTCTACGAGAACTCCCTCGACCCGCAGGACGAGGCGCGCCGCGAGAACCTCGACGAGCTCCTGGCCGCCGCCCGCGAGCACGAGCGCGCGGCCTCGTTCGGGGGAGAGGGGGACGACCCATCCGCCGCGGGGTTCCTCGACGCCGTGACGCTCCGCGCCGACGCCGACGACGTGGACGAGAAGAAGGGCATCCTCCTCATCACGCTCCACGCGGCCAAGGGCCTCGAGTTCGACGACGTCTTCCTCGCGGGCTTCGAGGACGGCTCGTTGCCCCACGCGTCCTCGAAGGACGACGACGATCAGTTCGAGGAGGAGCGCCGCCTCGCGTACGTCGGGATGACGCGCGCGAAGGAGCGCCTGACGCTTTCGTACGTGCTCCGGCGGATGGTGCGCGGCGAGTGGATGAGCCGCGAGGCTTCTCCGTTCCTCGAGGCAATTCCAGAAGCGGTCCTCGAGCGGGAAGACATGACTTCTGGTTTCGGAAGAGGAAGAACCGGGGATTTCTTAGAGGGTGGAGAGGGCGGCTCGCGCGGCGAGAGAGGCTTCGGTGTGGGACGGCGGCCGTTCGGCTCTGGCAGGCCTTCGGGAGGGTCGCTGTTCCCGGACTACGAAAACGAATCCCAGGAGGTGGGGGCGAAATCTTCTTCACCCTCCTCCCGTTTCCCTGCTCGCAACATCACCCCCGTCCGCTCCGTGATGAAGCGAACGCCGCCCCCGCCCACGGCCTCCGGCTTCCGGCGCGGCTCGAAGGTGCGCCACCCGGAGTACGGGACCGGCGTCGTCCTCACGATCGAGGGTTCGGGCGACGCGGAGAAGGTGGTCGTCTACTTCGACGGCGCGGGCCGCAAGAAGTTCGTGGCCCGCTACGCGAACCTCAGCCCGGGCTGACGTCCTGCGCGGCGAGCGTCGCGATCGCTCGACGCAGCGGGCGGTGCGCGTCGAAGAGACGGACGAAGTCCGATTCGTGCCGGCCGCCCTTCGCCCGGACGACGGCGGCGAGAGCGCGCTTCCCGGCGGGCTTCCAGCGTGCGACCCCAGGCAGGATCGTGAGGAGAGGGGCCCAGCGGCGAAATGCGAGTCGTTCTCCCATGCTCCAGCCGGAAAGCGTGCTGAGGCCGAGAAGGTCCCGCGCCTCGAGGGTCAGGACGGCCTCGGCTTTCTCGCGGTCCGAGCCGAAGCGCCGGGCGAGCATGTCGGTCACCGCGAGGCCGACGTTCGGCAGCTCGAGAATGCCGATCGTGTCGTCGCGCTGCTTCCCGGCATGAAAGTAGAGATTCTCGGACGCGAGGATCTTCAGCGTCGCGACGGAGGACCGGTGCGATGGGTTCGCCTTCAGGCGCGCGAGCTCCTCATTCATGGCAGCCACGACCCGCGGCGCCCGCGGCCGGAAGCCGAGCTTCTGGTAGAACCACCAGGCGCCCGACTGGAGCGCCTCGGGGTTTCCGTAGCCTCCGAGCTGGTACGGGAAGATCGTGAACACGCTCGATCCGAAGAGATGTCGCGTCGCGGCGAGGACGTTTCCGTAGATGCGGCCCGATTCGCCGCCTCGAAACGTCTCGAAGACGTTGTAGGCGATCTCCGACGACCCGAAAAGCGCGCTCACGAGGACGTAGCCGATCGGCACGCCGTTCTTCAGCGTCAGGAAGCCGTAAACGGATTCGAGGAGAAGCCGGCGCTCGGCCACCGCGCCGATCACGACGAACGAGAGGCCGTCGTCGAAATGGACGACCCGGACGCCGTCCGGATCGCCCCACTGAAAGACGTCCAGATCGCGCTGCCTCGTGACCATCGACTCCTTCGCGAGGTCGAGAAGGCGCCGGCCCTCCGCGGGAGATGCGAAGGCGACGCTCCTGGGAGGCCGCGCGACGTCGCGCCGGAGGTCGGGGCGTCCGCTCGCAAATGGCGTCGTCTGAAAGTGGACCGCCGAGACCGGATACGCGGCATGCGTGCGGGACGGCCCGCCCGGGCCCGGCGCGAGGACGAGAGGCAGCTCGAGTCCTTCGTAGGCCCACTCCTGTTCGAAGCGGTCGTGCCCGAGCGCGTCGAGCCGGCGGATCAGAAACGCCGCGTCGGTCTCGGCCGGCCCCTTGAGCCGCTTTACCCAGCCGCGCGCGCCGAGATCCAGCTCGTCGAGACCCGGCGCCTCGGCGGGAAGGGAGACGAGGGGAAGGATGCGTTCGAGCGCGACGCGATTCGAAAAGGCCTTCCAGTCAACGGAAAGACGGCCGGCCCAGCGCGCGGCGAGCCAGCGCGCGGTGCCCGCGAAGAACGGGAAGCGGATCTCGGTGCCTTCGATTCCGGTATCGGCAAGCGCGCGTCGGTGGCGGCGGAGGTCCGGCCGGCGCGCGAACCCCGCGAGCATCGCGGCGACCCGGGCGAGCACATCGGCGTCGTCGGGGTAGGCGCGCTGAAAGCACAGGGCCTCGTGGAGCCGTTCCACCGCACGAGCCGTGCCGAGGGCGCGGCGCGCGAGGACCGCGAGGCAGGCCTTCTTTTCCGCGGCGGCCGCTGCTCCTCTCGCGTTCCTCAGGCCCTCGAGTCTCGCCAGCGCTTCTCGTGCGTTCATCGTTCCTCCGGGGAGAGCGTACGCCCGGAGAGCGACGCGGCGATCTCGGCATCCGCCCAGCGCAGCTCCGTCTCGAGAAGCATGCGCCGTCTCCGCCGAGCGGCGGTGGTCCCGGGCGGCGTGTGCGTCAGCTCCTCCGAGAGAAGGACGCGATAGAGCTTGAGCGCCGCGAGCCGGGCCTCCGGCGAGCGCTTCTCGAGGAAGGCAAGCCGCGCGAGGGCGGCGGCGTGCGGCTTCGGGATCTCGAGCGGCTCGTCGAGCCATTCGCGAAATTCCCGGCGTCCCGCGGCCGTGATCCGGTACTCGCGCCGCGGCGGGCCCTTCGGAGAGCGCCGCCGCCGGAGAGCGACGAAGCCGCCGCGCAGGAGCCGTTGAAGAGCGGGATAGATCTGCGCGAGCTCCGCGTTCCAACCGAGCGCGGGATCCCCGGTGAGGCGCGACCCGAGGTCCCATCCGCTCGCCGGAGCGCGCCCCAGGAGCCCGAGAAGGACGTGCGCGAGAGACATCGTCGTAGTATATAAACATTTATATACTGCCGTGGAAAAGACGTGAATGGGCCTGTGGAAATCTTCTGGAGTGCGGGTGGAGCCCGATGCGCCCGGCCAAAAAAATAAGGGGGCTGATTCAGCCCCCGAATCCCGGAAATACCTTGATAAGAACAGGTTATGAGAAGGTAACTACTTCTTACCCTTTTTCGCCTTCTTGGTGCTCTTCTTGGCGGCCTTCTTCTTCGCTGGCATGTGGAACGTCACCTCCTCTTGGCAGATTTGATTGACAGTCCCGAAAGCCGCGTGCTAGGTTGGCCGCCCCTCGAAGGACGGGAACCTCGCGTTTTCTGGATCTGCCGACTGCCGAAAGAACCCTGAAATTTCGTCGTCGTTCGTTTCAAAAGAACTAGGGGCTTTCCGTAAGGACGGTGATGTGACTCAAGATCACGTCGCCGTCCTTTTTTCTTGCTGAAGATAATTGTAGAGAGTTTCGAGCACGAATCAAGAATTTTTTTCTTGACGTCGGAAGTTTTTTTCAGCCGTCCGTCGTCCGGGTCCGAGGGACCGTGACGACCGCGCATCCGGGCTACGATCGGACGCGGAGAAAAATCGGAGACATCGCATGAGCCAGACACTCGTCCTCGCACACTCGCCCGATTCCGACGATGCCTTCATGTTTTACGGACTGCGCGAGAACGCGGTCGACACCGAAGGCGTTTCGTATCGACACGAGCTCGCCGACATCGAGACCCTGAACAGGCGGGCGCTTTCGGGGGAGCTCGCGATCACGGCCGTGTCCTTTCACG
Source organism: Acidobacteriota bacterium (assembly GCA_030278895.1). Taxonomy (GTDB): domain Bacteria; phylum Acidobacteriota; class Thermoanaerobaculia; order UBA5066; family UBA5066; genus Fen-183. The sequence goes on along the minus strand of JARXKK010000027.1, from coordinate 10,815 downwards.
CGTACGCGTTTCTCGCGGACCGGTACGTGCTGCTTCCGCACGGCGCCTCCTTCGGCGACGGCTATGGGCCGTGCGTGGTCGCGCGCGAGGAAGCGGGGGCGCCGCGGACACTCGCCGACCTCGAGGGCCGACGCGTCGCGATTCCGGGAAAGCTCACGACCGCCGCCCTCGCGCTCGCGATCTACGCCCCCGCCTCGATTCCCGTCGTGACGCCGTTCGACAAGGTGGGAGAGGCCGTCACGCGCGGCGACGTGGACGCCGGTGTCGTCATCCACGAGGGGCAGCTGACCTGGAAGGACGAGGGATTCCGCCTCGTGGCCGACCTCGGCGTCGTCTGGAAGGAGGAGACCTCTCTGCCGCTGCCCCTCGGAGGCAACGCCGTGCGGAAGGACCTCGGGCCCGAGCTCATCGCGCGCGTGTCGCGCGCGCTCGGCCGTTCCATCACGTACGCGCTCGAGCACCGCGAGGACGCCCTCACGGATGCGATGCGCTTCGCGCGCGGTCTCCCGCGCGAGAAGGCCGACCGCTTCGTGGCCATGTACGTGAACGACTGGACGCGTTCCTACGGCGAGCGCGGGCGCGAGGCGGTGCGGCGGCTCCTCGCCCGCGGACACGCTTGCGGAATTCTCCCCGCCCTCGTGACGCCCGAGTGGGTGGCTGAGGACTGATGGCGGGCCTGATGACGGTTCGGGGCCGGACTCTTCTCGCCGGCGGGTGGCTCTTCGTGGCCGCGCTCTGGTGCGGAATGCTCGCCTTCTTCGGGGCGTTCGGCGCGCGCACCGTCCTCCTGACCGCCCCGAGCCGCCACGCGGCGGGCGCCGTGAACCGGGCGCTCCTCGACGGCCTCGACGCGGTCTCGCTCGGAACCGTCGTCCTTCTCGTGTCCGGACTCGTCTTCTGGAACCGCGCCAGCGCGTGGTCTCCCCGCGCGCGCGGCCTCGCGCTGCGGCTTCTCGCGGTCGCGGCCGTCGCCGCGATCGCGTCGCTCTACGTCATCACGCCCGAGATGATGGCGCTCCGGGACCGGATGGGCGCGATCGACCTCGTCCCGAAGACGGATCCTCTGAGGCAACACTGGGGGCGGCTCCACGGACTCTCGTCCCTGACGCTTCTCGTGCGGCTGCTGGCCGGGATCGGCGCGTTCGCCGCGGGCTTCTCGCAGCTTTCACGCGGCAAGGACTGAAGCTCAAGCGAGGCGGGGACGGAAGAACTCCGTCCATCGCCGCTCGTATTCCGCCCGGACGACGGCCTGCGGTTCGTCGGCGTGGTGGCAGTGGCCGCAGCGCGGCACGCGCCAGAAGGTCTTCTCCCCGGCGAGCGCCTCGTAGACGCGCGGCGCGAAGCGAATCGGCACGAGGCCGTCGTCCTCGCCGTGCACGACGACGGTCGGGCACGTCACGCGCCGGGCCGCGCGCACCGGGTCCGCGAACGAGAGGTCGAGGCCCTCGGTGCGGGCGATGCGCCGCATGAGGAAGCGCACGGGGAGCGCGAAGAGAATCGCGGGCAGGCCCGTGGCGCGGTGGAGATAGTGCGCGGCCATCTCCTTCATGTCGCCGAACGGCGCCTGCAGCCACAGCGCGGCGGGCGAGACGGCGGCGGCGAGGTGAAGGGCGAGGAGAGCGCCCATAGAGCATCCGTCGATGCCGAGGCGCGCGCGGTTCACGCCGAACCGCTCGGCCGCGAGGTCGAGGAGGAGCCCGAGGTCGACCGTCTCGAAGATGCCGTACGTGATGCGCGCTCCCGTCGAGGGAGGATGCCCGCGGAGCTCGGGCACGAGGACGTTGAAGCCGAGACCGAGCGCGCGCACGACGTCGGGAGCCCACTCGGCGCCGCAGCCGCCCTTGCCGTGTAGGAAGAGGACCGTGCCGCGCGTCTCCGGCCGGCCGGGCGTCGCGAAGAGGGCGGAGAGGCGCGCCGGCTCCCGCGGATCCGCGTCGTGCGTGACGATCTCCACGAATCCGTCCGGCCCCGCCGCCGCGCGCGCGGCGGACCGGAATGCCTCGACGGAAGCGGCCGCCGGGGCGAGGCCCACGGGAGAAAGAAGGATGCCCGCGGGCGACCACCTGCGCGCCATGTCGCCTCCCTTCTTCAGGAGACCTTGGCGGCTTTCTTCTTCGGCGCCTCGGGAGCGGCCACGCGGTACTCGGAGTTCGCGGGATCGAGGTCTGCCGCCTTCTTGAGGGCCGCCGATGCACCCGCCCGGTCCCCGGTGGCGCGGAGGGCCGCCGAGAGAGCCGCCTGTGCGCTCGCGTCCTCGCCGTTCGACAACGAGACGGCCTCGCGGGCATGGAGGAGGGCAGCGGCCTGGTCCTTCAGGGCAAGCGCGACGCGCGCCGCCCGCGCCGCGAGCTGCGTGTCGAGCGGTCCGACTGCGATCCCGGCGGCGTAGGCCTTCTTCGCCTCGGCGGGCTTCCCGTTCGCAGCGAGCGCCTCGGCGAGGTCGAACTGCCGCTCGACGCGCGCCCCCGGGGCGGCGCCGTTCTTCTCGGCCAGAGCCGCGGCGCGCTGAAACGCGGCGAGCGCCTCCGGGCCGTTGCCGGCCTTGCGCTCGGCCCCGCCGAGCGCCGCGAGAAGGTCCGAGGAAGACGGTGAGGATTCGCCCACGGCGAGAAGCGTCTCCGCCGTCACGGCGCGCGCCGTCGCGACATCGCCGCGTTTTCCGAGGCCGGTCACGAGCGCCGCGCCGAAGAAGCCCCGCCGCGGGTCGTTCCCGAGGCGGGGGAGGAAGGTCGCGATGAGATCGCCGGTCTCGGCGGACGGGTCGTTGTCGAGCGTCTCGATGGCGACGAGCTGCGCGAAGAGCTGGAAGATCTCGGGTCGGCTGAGATCTCCTTCCTCGGCGACGAGTCGAAGGGCGATCGGGCGCAGCCGCGCGAGGTCGCGCCGCGGAGCGAGCGCGTTCGCCACCTGGAGAGCGGCATCCGCGTTCCAGTCCGCCTTCAGCCGCGCGAGGGCCACGAGGAGCTGTGTCCGTCCCGCGAGAACGGCCTCGCCGCCGCGCTGGAAATCGGCGGCCCCGTAGCCGCCCACGAGACGGTCGATCTCGTTCCCGTTGCCGTCGAGGAAGAGCACGGTCGGAAAGGAAAATGCCTGGTAGCGCGCCGAGATGCGCCGTCCCTCGCCCTTCTCCGCGTCGACGCGGGCCGAGATGACGTTCTTCTTCGCCCACGCGACGACGGCGGGGTCGGCGAATGTCGTCTTGTCCATGAACTTGCAGGGCCCGCACCACGCGGCCACAACGTCGAGCATGACGGGCTTGTTCTCGGCCTTCGCGCGCCGAAGCACCTCGGCGAGGGGCTTGCCCTCGACGAAGGGAACGTGGACATCGGCCCGTGCGGCCCGTGAGGCGGCGAACGCACCGGCGACCGCAACAACGAGAACTGAATACTTCAAAGGCTTTTCCCCGATACCCTTTCTAAGAAAATCCTCTTCCTCTTTATTCCCGTCAAAACCCCGGCCGGAAAGGATCGATTGCCGGCGGCGGCGGATCGCCCGGGTATGCGACCGATTCGAGGAAGAGGCCCGAGGGCGGGGCCGTCCATTCGGCGGGCTTTCCGGAGCGGCTCTCGAGGAGCGCGCGGACCCCCGCCGTGTCGAGCCTGCCCCGGCCCACCTCGAGGAGAGTGCCGGTGAGGCGCCGCACCATCTTCCAGAGGAAGTGCGAGGCGCCGATCCGGAAGAAGATGAGATCGGGCGCGTCCGGCGGCGTCTCCACGCGCGCGAACGCGACTTCCACGAGCGTGGAGTCGTGGCCCTCGGCGTTCTCCGCGAAGCTTCCGAAATCGTGACGGCCGACGAAGAGGTCGGCGGCCGCCTGCATGGCGGATGCATCGAGGCGGTCCTTGACCCAGTAGACGAAACGCTTGCCGAACGCCGTGCGCCGCCTCGAGATGCGATAGCGGTAGATGCGCTCGGTCGCGGAGTGTCGCGCGTGGAAGGAGGGCGGGGCCGTCGCGAGCCGGAGCACGTTGATGTCGGGCGGGAGCAGTTCGTTCAGGTCCTGGCGCACCTTGCCGAGATCCGCCGCCTTCACGCTTGCCCCATGCAGCGACGCCACCTGCGCGAACGCGTGGACGCCCGCGTCCGTGCGGCCCGCGCCGTTGATCTTGATGTCCTTTCCGAGCACCTCGCGGCAGGCGCGCAGGAGCTCGCCCTGCACCGTGCGCGCGTTGATCTGCGCCTGCCAGCCGCGGTAATGACCCCCGTCGTACTCGAGGGTGGCACGGAGGACCGAAGGAGGCGCCATCGCGCTATTCTCTCCGAACGCCGTGGCGATCGATACGGGCGAAGCGGGCCGGCCTTTCACAGGGGCGCGGGACGCCGGCGCCGAAGCGCGCGCGGCCGAGGCGGTGCGCGCCCTCGTCTCGGCGCTGACGGACGCCGCCGGCGATGCCTGGGCCGGAGCGGCTCTCGGCGGTGCGCTCGGGCTCGGGGAGGGGACGACGGTGCTCGGCCGCGACGGCACGGGTCATCCCGGCGACCGCTTCGAGCTTCTCGCGGTCGTCGACGCGCCCGTCCGCGACGTCCCCGCCCTCGAGCGGCATCTCGCGAAGGCCGTCGCCGAGACCGCGAAGAGCCGCCGCGTGGAGGCCTCCGTCGCCGCCGTCGCGCGGCGGGGCCTGCGTCTCCTGCCACCGACGTTCTGGAACATGGAGCTCGTCGCGGCGCGCCGCGTGGTCGCGGGGCCGGCCACGCTCCTTCCCCCCTATGCCGAAGTGTTCCATGGCGCGCCGGACCGCGCCGAGGGCGTGCGCCTTCTCGCGAGGACGGGCGCGCGCCTTCTCGCGGCCGAGCGGCTCGTGGATCGTTCGGCGACGGGCGTTCGCGCGCGGGAGGCGCTCCGGACGGTCCGCGCCGCGGATCTCGCGCTCGGGGCGGTCGTGCTGCTTTCGGCAGGCCGCTGGACGCCGGGGGCCCTCGCGCGCGAGGAAGCCCTGCATGCGCTCGCGTCGGCCGGTCTCGATGGGCCGCGCCGGACCGGCTTCCACGCGCAGATGAGCTGGACCCGCTTCCGCGATCTCGTGGATCGGCACCACGCGGCCGCGGGCGCGCTCTCGGTCCCGGAAGGCGCGGACACACCCGACGCGCGCCGGCAGGTGGCGCGGGCGGGAGACCGGTTCATGGAGGTTCTCCGCCTCTTCGAGGAGGAGCGGCTCGGCGTGCCCCTGCCGAACTGGACGGAGTACGCGATCGCGCTCGCGCGCCGGCGAAGCGGCGCGGCCGTGTCCGAGCTTTTCGGCGACGGGGAGGAGACGGCGGCCGACGTGGCCGTGACGGCGCGCCTCGCGCGGAAATCGGCGCGCAGCTGGCCGCTCGCCGAGCGGCTCGCGCCGGCCGTCGCGGCTCTCGTGGACTGGGATCCGGGCGACCTCCCGATCGCGCCCGTCCTCCTCGACCTGCCGGACATCGCGCCGCGCGAAGCCCTCCGCCAGCGGGCGATCGCCTGGGGCGCGAACGTCTGACGCCGAACGCCTCGAGGCGACCTACTTCGGCATTCCGGTGCCCCAGTAGCAGTCGTCGAAGAAAGGCTTCCAGTCCTTCTTCGTCACCGCCTCGAGGACCGCCTGAACCATCTTGGTGCTGCCGAACTTCCACCGGAAGGTCGCCTGGCACGAGTTGAGGAATACGAGGAACGGTTTGTCGCCGATCTCCCGCCGGATGGTGTCGAGAAGCCAGGGCCCTTTCGAGTAGAGCAGGGAGGTCCGGTGTTCGCTCGCGGCGCGAGAGTCGGACCGGTTCCGGATCCGATTCGCGAGCGGGATTGGAGCGACGTCGGTGGCGTCTTTCGCCCGGGTCTTCCAGACCGCCTCGAGCGCTTTCAGATCGCTGATTCCCCGCAGGTCCCGGACCAGGAGGCCCGCGCAGATCTCCGCGAACGACTCGGTCAGCCACTGCTCCTCGCGGGATGCCATCTTCACGACATGGCCCCAGTACTGGTGCGCGATCTCGTGGGCGAACCGTTCGTTCGTGCCCTGCGAGAAGAGCTGGTTGATATCTCCTCCGATCGGATTGAAGACTTCCTGCGTGATGAACATGAATCCCGGAGGCGCCTGCCCGAAGCCCCACGAGTTGATCTCGATCACGTTGAACTCGTCGAACGGGAAAGGGCCCAGGAACCCGCTGAAGTAGTCGATGATCTTGTGGCTCAGCTTCATCAGCTTCCGGATCCCGATCGTGTCCTTCAGGCCATACGACGCGATCCTCACCGTCACCCCGTTTTGCGTCTCCTCCTCGTACGCGTACTTTCCCGCAAGGGCCACCATGAACTGGACCGGTTTGTCGATCCTGGTCTCGAGGACGTTGAACTCCCCCTCCTGGACTCGGCGGACCGTCTTGCCGGGAAGGAACGGGATGAAAGGCTTTTTCACTTTCAGGGTCGCGTGGACCGTGTAGTACTGCCCCGAAAGGTCCGGCTGCGGGAACCAGGGCTCCACACCGAGCTCCCAGAAGTTGTCGCCTCCGGGCCGGTAGAGAATGTCCCCTTCCAGCTCGAACCGGAGCTTCACCGGGGCCCCCGCAACGAGCGGCGAAGGCAGCCCGACCGCGACCTCGTTCTTGGCGTGGTCGAACGGGACCGGAGCCCCCGACTCGTCGAAGACCCCCCTGATCTTCAGTTTTCTCGGGTCGAGGCTGCCGATGTTGTTGTAAGCAAAGCGGGTGTCGTAGAGGTCGAGCAGGAGAACGCGCGGCGTTCCCCCAACCGCGTTGAAGGTCTCGGTTGCCGTGATCGCGACGTCGTTCTTGTCCGAGGCGGTGATCGAGAGATCGACGTGGGACAGGACGAAGCGCGGCAGGATCGGATCGCGCCGGTCGCGGCCGATCGGCTGGTCCGAGAGGTCGACCAGGTCGAGCCGGTCCGCGAGGGCCCGGTCCCCGGACAGGTTCTTCCGCACCTGAGAGAGCGACTCGCTTTTCCCGTCGAGCCCGTCGAAGACGTAGAGGAGATCCTCATCGCCTCCGGCCAGCTCGGCCCGCACGAAGGGGCGGTCGGGCCCGTTCAGGCGCCAGGCGGCGAACTGGTGGGACGCGGGAGAGGTATGGACACGATTGAACTTCTTCACGTGTGACGAGAAGGCCTCCGCGAGAGGAGACCCCACGCCCTCTTCAGGGAAGGGCGGCAGCGGCACGCCTCCCGCGAGCCAGAGGACCTCGGTGAACCGGTCCCTGATCGTCGCGGACTTCCCGTCGAACTCCGGCTTCAGCCCGCTGTTCTTGCTCAGGTTGTATTTCAGAATCGGGAACTCCACGGTGTCGGCCGAGAGGTATTCCAGGGCCCCTTCGCCACGGACGAAGATCCCGACCGTCTCGCCGCCGGCGACGACGTAGGCCGCGCTGCCGCTCTTCACGGTGAGTGTCGCGTGACCGACAGCCAGCTTCAGATCCTTGACGGGCCTCGACTCTTTCACGCCGAGCTGCGACCAGTCCTTCACGACGCCTTCGAACGTCGGTTGCGTCCGGGCAGGAAGAGCCAGTGCGAAAAGCGACGCGAGACAAGCTCCAGCACGTTTCATTTTCTTCTCCCGATGCTACAGCCGCGACCTCCCGCGCGTGAGCGCGAGGAGGAAGTCGAGGCGCGTGTGCGTGCCGCGCACGGCGACGCGCTTCAGGCGGAAGGGGTCGGAGAGGTCTTTCGGGATGCCGCCCCGGATCACGGTGGCCGCGCGGTAGCCCGCGTTCCGCACGGCCTCGACGACGCGGTCGTCGAAGTCGCCGTAGGGATAGCAGAAGGACGTCACGGGAGCGCCCGTGATCCGTTCGAGCGTCTCCTTGCTGCCCGCGACCTCGCGCGCGAGATCGGCGGCGCCCAGCTGCGTCAACGCGCGATGCGTGGCCCCGTGCGAGCCGATCTCGATGCCGGCTCCGTGCAGCGTGCGGATCTCGTCGGCCGTGAGGAGCGGTTCCCCGGGTGTCTCGCCGTCCCAGTTGTTGACGCCGCCGATCCGGTCCGTCACGACGAAGACGGTCGCCGTGAAACCGCGGGCGAGGAGCGCGGGCAACGCTTTCTCTCTGACGCCGCGATAGCCGTCGTCGAACGTGAGGACGACGCGGCGCGCCGCGGGCGGTGTCTCGACGAGGTCGCGCAGCGCGACGCCGCCGTACTTGAGACGCACGAGCGTGTCGAGCTGCCAGCCGAAGTCCCGTTCGGTCACGCGCCAGCGGTTCAGGGGCGAGCCGGGCCGGTGCGGGCCGATCTGGTGGTGCATGAGGATGGGCGTGCCGGATCGCTTCGGGCGCCACCAGTTGAAGCGCAACGAGAGGCCGAGAGCGGCCGCTCCGCCCAGTCCCGCCGCGAAAAGAGCGCCGTTCACGCGGCCTTTACCGGAACCTGAAGCGCGCGCGGACCTGCAGCGCCGCGGTGTCTTCGATCCTCACGCCCTGGGGCGGCAGGCGATCGCCACGGGCGATCGCCCGCTCGAGCTCGCGGAGCTTGAGGTACTTCAGGAGCGTGTTCGCCGACGAGAGGGCCGCGAAGGTGAGGCCGGCCGAGCCGTCGAGAAAGCCGAGGCGCAGGAACGCGCGGTCGAAGAACTCCCAGAGGACGCGCGCCGGCAGGAATCCGCCGCTGCCCTTCCCGGCAGCCCATTTCGCCTCGGACGCGAGCGTCGTGTAGAGGTCGAGCTTGTCGAGATAGTGCGCGAGATCGCGATAGGAGCGGTGGAGGATGGATTCTTCGAGGGACTCGACCCGGCCCGTCGCGATGATCTTCTCGTGGACGGGCTCGTCCGAGAACCGCGCGCGCGCGCGATCGTAGAGGCGCGCGGGCCGCACGACCGTGTCGCGTCCGAACCGGAGCTCGCGCCCGAGGAACTCGAGGCGGATGGGGACGCGGAATGCCGCCGGGGGAGAGGTCTCGAAGGCCATCGCCGCGAGGCGCGCGCGAATCTCGACCGCGAGCCTCGGCGAGACGATTTCGTCGGCGTCGATGGACAGGATCCACTGATGGCTCGCGAGGGCGGCCGCGGCGTTCTTCTGCTGGCCGAAACCGTCGAAGGGCCTCACGAGGACGCGGGCTCCGGCCTCGAGCGCGATCTCCTCGGTCCGGTCGGTGGTGGCGGCGTCCACGACGACGATGCGCTCGTCCGCGAAGGCGACGGAGGCGAGGGCGTCCGGAAGACGGTCCTCCTCGTCGCGGGCGATGAGCGTGACGCTGAGGAGGGGCTGTTCGGGGGCCGCCATGGCCCCGAAGTATGAACCGCGACCTCGGAGCGCGAAGGGCAGGCCGGGCCTCCGTATACTCTCCGGCCGTGACGTCCGGACGCCGTTCCGATGACCCCGCAGCGTCCGGGCGCATTCTCTTTGCGATCGCGCTCGCGGCGGGCGCCATGCTCAGACTCGTGCTCCTCGGTCAGCCGGATTTGTTCGGCGCCGACGAAGGGCGCTGGGCGATCGGCGCGCGCAACATCCTCGCGGGCGGGGCGGACCAGATCCTGGGCCTCTCGGCGACGCCGATGGGTCCGGCCTCCGGAACGCCGGTTCTTTTTCCGCTGGTGCTGTCCGCGATGGTGCGTGTCTTCGGCCCCGAGGAATGGGCGGTGCGCCTTCCCTCCGCGATCCTCGGGCTCATCGGCGCCTTCGTCCTCGAGCGCGTCATCCGGCGCGGCTGGGGCCAGCCCGCGGGGCATCTCGTGGGCGCCTTCGCGGCCCTGTTCCCCCCGCTCGTCGCCGCATCCCGCGCCGCCACGGTGGAACCTACGCTGGTCGCGCTCGGTCTCGCCGGCATCATCTTCGGCCTCCGGGCGTTCGAGGAGGACATCCCGTTCGAGGGCGCCGTCGCGGGCGTCTTCTTCGGTCTTGGCTTCCTCGCGAAGGGTTACGCGATCGGTCTCTACCTGATTCCGCTCCTTCTCGCGCTCTTCGCGCGGCGGCGTCTCTTCGGTCTGGGCCGCACGAAGCGCTCTCTCGCGTACCTCTCCCTCGCGTTCGTCGCCGTCGGGTTCTCCCATCTCTTCGCGGTATTCCTCTTTCGGCGCGAGGGCTTCTCTTTCGAGCTTGCGACGTCGTTCGGGGCCTCCGAGGCCGCGTCGCGCGCGGCGGCCCTGCCGACGGCGTTCGGGGCGGACGTCTTCACGCTCGTGCGCTCGCTCTTCTTCTTCCTGCCTCTGGCGGCCCTCGGCGTCGTGTTTCTCGGGCGCGCGGTCAACGAAGCGGAGATCGCGTCCGGGGCGACGGGTGGCGATCGCCGCCTCGCGCACGGGATTCTCTGGGGGGCAGGCGTCATCGAGCTCCTGATCCTCGTCGCGGTCGCGGGCAAGTACCGGCTCTCGTCCATTCCAATGATGCCCGCCCTGGCCGCTTTCACCGGGCTCGGAGGCACGTGGCTCATGCTCGCGGCGCGCGAAAGGACGTCTCCCGTTCCGGCCCGCATCGTAAAGGGCCTCCTGTTCGCCCTCCTCGCCTGGGGAGGGCTCGAGGCGGCGCGGCAGACCCGGCACGATCTCCTCACGCACCGTACGGGCGCGCGGGAGCTTGCGGACCAGCTCGCGCCCGTACTCGCGCGCGTGCCGCCCCGGACGCCCGCCTTCCGGAGCGACGAACCGGAGGGACTCGAATTCCGCCTCTTCCGCACAGGATTGTCCTGGGACGGCGTGAGCGCGGCCGCGCTCGCCGCCGAAGCGGGCGGCGGGGGAGGACACGAAGAGCGCATCCAGTGCTGGGCGTATCGCGAAAGCGCGGCGGTGCCGCCGGCCGACGTGCGGGCCTGGCTGAAGGAGCACGCGCGCGAAATTACGGCCGACGTGAACGCGCGCGCGGAACGCACCACCGGTCTGAGAGCCTTCGTCCCATAATCCTCCTCCCATGACGACTGTCCTCTTC
>JARXKK010000026.1 GCA_030278895.1 Acidobacteriota bacterium | reverse complement strand
CGAGGTGAGTTTCGTCCACGAAACCGAAGGCCGATTCGAGGACGTATCGCGCCCCGGACGGCAACGTGACCAGGAGGATGTTTCGGTAAGGCCAGAACTCCCGCTCTTTCTCAGTGAATCCCCCATATCGGACGACGAGCCAACGCACGCGGAAGAGAGACGGAGAGTCAGGCGGAGCCGACTTCTCGCGCGCGACGAAGCTCGCGTCGGTTTGGAGAAAAGCCTTGCCCCGGAATGCGTCGAACCAGTCGGGTGTCTGGCCCTCCGCTCGCATCGCGGCCGAGGCGGTCCAAAGCACGAGCAGAATCCCCCGCGCTTTCATAGATCTCTTTCTTCGATCCCCATTTCGCGCATTGCGGCAAGGAGAGCCGCGTGTACGCCAGGCGTCGCCGCGAGGACGTTGCCCCGAGTGCGCCAGGTCGTGTCACCCTCGAAGTCCGTGACGAGGCCGCCGGCTTCCGTCACGAGAAGTGCGCCCGCGGCGGTGTCCCACGGCGAAAGGCCGAACTCGAAGAAGCCGTCGAAGATGCCGCCCGCCACGTAGGCGAGGTCCAGCGCGGCGCTGCCCGCGCGCCGGATCGAGCGCGACTTCATGAAGAGAGCGCGGAAAATGGAGAGGTAGCGGTCGATCTTGTGCTGCTGGCGGAACGGGAAACCCGTCGCGAGCGCGGACCCCTCGAGCCCCGGACGCGGCGGCACGCGCAACCTCTGTCCGTTCCGAAACGCGCCCGCGCCCGCTTCGGCAGTGAAGAGATCCATCTTCACGGGATCCCACACGACGCCCGCCTCGAGCGCTCCGAGGAGGCCGCCGCGCGTGCGCGCGATCGAGACGGCCCAGTGCGGAAACCCGCGCACGAAGTTCGCCGTGCCGTCGAGCGGGTCCACGATCCACGACGGAGCGGCTTCGTCCGCGCCCGACAGCCCCGTCTCTTCGCCGAGGAAGCGATCCGAGGGAAACGCCCCGAGGACGACGCGCCGAATGACGGCCTCGCTCTCGCGATCCGCGATCGAGACGACGTCGTTGAGGGCCTTCTCCTCCACGAGCGCCGGGTCCAGCCGGCCGAAGTGCCTGAGAAGAACCTCTCCGGCTTCGCGCGCCGCGGCGACGGCGGCATCGAGAGCACGGGAGCCCGGCCCGTTCAATGGAACACGGGCGGCTCGTCCTCTTCCGCCATCTTCTCGGACGCGGCCTGGGCCTGCGCCGATTCCGGGAACCTCTCGACGATCTCCGCCCACACCTCGCGGGCGAGCCCGCGGACCCCCAGCCCTTCGGCGAGCTCGGCGCGCGAGAGGAGGTTTTCCGGTTCGTCCGGGCGCAGCGCGGAAAGGAACGTCACGGCGCGGAACTGACCCGCCTCGTCCCCGGTGCGCCCGCGGCAACCCGAGAGATTCCGGAGGACGCGCTCGAGGAGCGCCGGAATCTCCATCTGCCTCAGGTATTCCGCGCGCCAGGGGACGCGCCCGCCCGCGAGGGCCTTCACCTTCCGCCGGCAGTCGTCGACCGTGAGCGGCACGCCTCCGGCGAAGGGGTCCGCGAGCGTCCCCGGCGGCGGTCCGACGCGCACGATGAAGTGACCGGGAAGGCCGATGCCCGCGACAGGAATCCCCGCGCGCCGGCCCACTTCCATCCAGACGACCGAGAGGAGGATCGGCATCCCCTTCCGCCGGTCGAGCAGCGGACCGAGGAGGACGTTGCGCGGATCGTAGTAGTCGTCTTCGTCCCCGGCGAAACCGAGCTCTTCGGCGAGCACGCGCGCGAGGAGCCGCGCCTTCTGGAACGAGGATCGCGTTCCGGCGGCGCGCTCCCTCACGGCGGCGGCTGCCTCGTCGAGGACGGCCTCGGCGAGCCGCCGCGCAACCGGAGGGATGCCTTCGATCGCGAACAACGCACCCACGAGATCGTCCCGGCGTACGGCGTCGAGGAACCCGGTGAGATCCCGTTCGTCCTCGCGTGACCAGAGCTCTCTCATCGTGCCTCTAGAATCCCATTCTAATGAACGGAGCCCGTCCCCGTATCGTTCTCGTGGGCGGAGGGTTCGGAGGCCTGTACACCGCCCGCCGCCTCGGGTCCCTGCCCGTCGACGTCACGCTCCTCGACCGCCGGAACTTCCACCTCTTCCAGCCGCTGCTCTACCAGGTCGCGACGGGTGCCCTGTCGCCCGCGAACATCGCGGCACCGCTCCGGGCGATTCTCAAGAAAAGCCGGAACACGCGCGTCCTGCTCGCGGACGTCACGGGATTCGACGTCGAGCGCCGGCGCGTCTTCGCGACGTCGGGTGAATTCCCCTACGACACGCTCGTCGTCGCCGCCGGCGTTCGCCACCAGTACTTCGGCCACGACGAATGGGAATCCGAGGCACCCGGCCTGAAAACGCTCGAGGACGCCGTGGAGATGCGTCGGCGCATCCTCCTCGCGTTCGAGCGCGCGGAGACCGAGACGGACCCGGCGGAACGCCGCGCGCTCCTCACCTTCGTGATCGTCGGAGCCGGACCCACCGGGGCCGAGCTGGCGGGAGCCCTCGGAGAGATCGCGCGCCACACGCTCAGCCGCGAGTTTCGCGCCATCGATCCCGCGGAAGCCCGAATCCTCCTCGTCGAGGGAGGCCCCCGCCCGCTGGCGGCCTATCCGCCCGACCTCTCCGCGAAGGCGGAGAGGTCGCTCGCCTCCCTCGGTGTCGAGACCGTTTTGAACGCCTCCGTAACGTCGGTACAGGGCGGACGGGTCACGATCTCGCGCGGCGGTGCGCCGGACACGATCGAGGCCCGGACCATCCTCTGGGCGGCCGGGGTCGCCGCATCGCCCCTGGCGGCGGTGCTCGCGACCGCGACCGGCGCCCCGACGGATCGCGCCGGTCGGATCGCCGTGCAAGAGAATCTGACCCTTCCAGGGCATCCGGAGATCTTCGTCCTCGGAGACATGGCCGCCTTCTCGGACACGAAGGGGCATCCCCTTCCCGGCGTGGCCCCCGTCGCCATGCAGCAGGGCCGGTACGTGGCCCGCGTCATCGCCGGCCGCCTCGCCGGGCGCGTGGTGAAAGAGCCGTTTCGCTACCGGAACCGGGGCAGCATGGCGACGATCGGGCGCGGCCGGGCGATCGCCGACCTCGGCTTCCTTCGCCTCGCGGGATATCCCGCCTGGCTCGCATGGCTCTTCATCCACCTCATGTATCTCGTCCAGTTCGGCAACCGCGTCCTCATCCTCGTGCAGTGGGCCTGGAGCTACCTGACCTGGAATCGGTCGGCACGCCTCATCACCGGGGAGGGGGGGTGATCAGTGCCGCTTCACGATCGAATCGAGGATCATCAGGAAGGCGTTCTGCTGGTTCGGCTCGGTCTTGTTGATGACCGCGAGGCACGAACCGTCCGGGAAGAGCTGGTGCAGCTCTTCGGCGGGCCGGCTCGACAGAATGACGATGCGCCGGCTCGCCACGCCGCGCTCTTTCGCGAGCTCGAAGAGCTTTCGGCCGCCGAAGAGCGGCAGCTCGAGGTCCAGCAGGAGCAGGCTCACGTCCGGTCCCAGCGATTCGAGCGCCTCGAGCGCCTCGCGGTGGAACTCGAACGAGACGGCCGGCCCGTACCGGCACGCGAGGACCGCGCGCCAGGACTCCGCGTAGAGCGGAGACTGGTCCACGAAGACGACGCGCTTCGGCCGTCCGGCCGCAACCGGCGCCTCGCCCGAGACCGGCCGGAGGTAGCCGCCGCTCAACGGTCACCCCCGACGGGCGCCGCGCCCCTGGCGAAGACCTCACGCCCGCCCACGAACGTCCTCTCCACGCGCCCCCGCAGCGTGCGCGCGGTCCACGGGGAGTTCTTCGAGCGGCTCGCGAAACCGTCCGGCGTGACGTGCGTCGACTTCGTCGTCGAGAAGACCACGACGTCGGCCGGCGCCCCCTCGGCCAGCGTGCCGCCCGGGAGAGAGAACACGCGCGCAGGCGCGGTCGACAGCACCTCGACGAGGCGCTGCAGCGTGATTGCGCGCGGGACGAGGAGCGCTTCCACGAGGACCGGCAAGGCCGTTTCGAGCCCCGTTACCCCGAAGGGCGCGTCCTCGAACGCGAGCGCCTTTTCGTCCTCGTGGTGCGGCGCGTGATCGGTGGCGACGGCGTCGATCGTCCCTTCGACGAGCGCGGCCACGAGGGCCGCGCGGTCCGCTTCCGACCGGAGCGGAGGGTTCATCTTGAAGCGGGTGTCGTAAGAGGAGCGCGCGACGTCCTCGTCGGTGAGCGTCAGATGATGAGGCGTCACCTCGCACGTCACCGCGATTCCGGCCCGGCGGGCCACGCGAATCATTTCGAGACTCTCGCGCGTGGAGACGTGCGCCACGTGGAGACGCGCCTTCGTGAGCGCCGCGAGCTGCAGGTCGCGCGCCACCATCGCGGACTCGCCCACGTTCGGCCAGCCCGGCAGGCCGAGGCGCGTCGAGGCCCACCCTTCGTTCATGACGCCGCCACCCACGAGGGAAGGATCCTCTTCGTGCACGACCACCGGCAGGCCGAACATCGTCGCGTACTCGAGAGCCCGCCGCATGAGCATGCCGTTCGCGATCGGCTTCCCGTCGTCCGAGACCGCCACGATGCCTTCGGCCTTCATGAGGCCGATCTCGGCGAGCTCCAGGCCCTCGAGCCCGTGCGACACGGCGCCAATCGGGTAGACGCGCACGACCGCCGTTTCCCGGATGCGGCGCACGAGGAAGGCGACCGCCGGCGCGTCGTCGAGGACGGGCATCGTGTTCGCCATGGCGCACACGGAGGTGAAGCCGCCCGCCGCGGCGGCACGCGTGCCGGTCGCGACGGTCTCTTTGTGCTCGAAACCCGGCTCGCGGAGGTGCGTGTGGAGATCCACGAAGCCCGGCGCGACGACGAGGCCGGCGGCGTCCACGACGTCTGCGCCCCTGGCCGCGATCTTCTCGTCCACCTTCGCGATGACGCCGTCCTTCAGGAGGACGTCCAGCGTCTGGTCGAGATTGCGGGACGGGTCCACGACCCGGCCGCCTTTCAGGAGAACCGCTTCACTCATCGCCGCTCGCTCCGATCAGGAGATAAAGCACGGCCATACGCACGGCGACGCCGTTTTCCACCTGGTCGAGGATCACCGAGTCCGGTCCATCCGCCACGGCGGAGTCGATCTCCACGCCTCGGTTCATGGGGCCGGGGTGCATCACGATCGCGTCCTTCTTCGCGAGGCGCCGCCGCGCGGGCGTCAGGCCGAACACCTCGAAGTACTCGCGGTCCGACGGGAATCCGAGCCCGCCGCCGCGCTCCTTCTGGACGCGCAGGATCATGATGACGTCCGCCCCGTCGACGGCCTCTTCGAGGCGCGTCACGATACGCGCTCCGGTGCGTTCGATCTCGGCGGGAAGGAGCGTCGCCGGCCCCGCGAGCGTGACGCCCGCCCCCATCTTCGTCAAGAGCGAGACGTTCGACCGCGCGACCCGGCTGTGAGAGACGTCGCCGCAGATGGCGACGCGGAGCCCCGCGAGCGTCCCTTTTGCCCGCCGGATCGTGAAGGCGTCGAGCAGCGCCTGCGTGGGATGCGCGTGAGCACCGTCTCCGGCATTCACGATCGCGCAGGGCAGGCTCCGCGCGAGGAGGTGCGGCGCGCCCGAGCGCGGGTGGCGGATCACGATCGCGTCCGGCCCCATCGCCATCAGATTCTTCCCGGTGTCGAGGAGCGTCTCGCCCTTCGCGACCGACGTGCCCGCGGCGGAGAGGGCGATCGAATCCGCCGAGAGCCTGCGTTCGGCGATCTCGAAGGAAAAACGCGTGCGGGTGGAGTTCTCGAAGAAGAGATTCGCGACGAGCTTGCCGCGAAGCGTCGGGACCTTCTTGATGGAGCGCTGGTTGATCTCGCGCATCGACTCGGCCGTGTCGAGGACGAGCCGGATGTCGTCCTCGTTGATCGACTCGATGTCGAGCAGGTCCTTCCGGGAAAACGCCGGGGAGCGCGGGACGGAGGGCTCCGGGGATTCGCCTCTTTTCGTGGTCACGCCGCCCGCACCCGCCTATTTCTTGGAGCGCCGCTTCGGGCTCTTCGCCGAAACCGAGAGGCGCGGTGCTCTTGGTGCTCTTGGCATTCTCGGCGCCCTCCGTGCCGCTCTCGGAGGGGTCTCGCGGTCCAGCAACCAGACGTCGTCGATGCCGTCGGTCTCGCGAAACGTGACCGAGACGATCTCGGAGGCCGACGTGGCGATTCTCTTGCCGACAAACTGCGCCTCGATCGGAAGTTCCCGCCGGCCCCGGTCCATGAGGACGGCCAGGATGATCTTGCGCGGACGGCCGAAGTCCAGGATCGCGTCCATCGCGGCACGCACCGTGCGCCCCGTGAAGAGCACGTCGTCGCAGAGCACGACTGTCCGCCCTTCCACGCCGAACGGGATGTCCGTCTTCTTGAGAACCGGCGAGGCCGCGACCGTCGAAAGGTCGTCGCGATAAAGCGTGATGTCGAGCAGCCCGACGCCGACGCGCACCTTCTCGGTTCGCTCGATTTCGGCGGCGAGGCGCCGCGCGAGCGGCACGCCCCGGGTGCGGATCCCGATCAGGACGAAGCCGTCGGTCCCCCCCTCGGACTCGACGATCTCGTGCGCCATCCGGGCGATCGCGCGCCCCAGCCCGGCTGCGTCGAGCAGCCGGAGCTTCCGGTAGGTTCCAGGAGCCTCTCCCATGCGCGCGCGGACACTACACGCGTGGCCGAGGAGGAGTCAATGAGGGCGGCGGCAGCGCGAGCTCGCGCTCCCGCCGGGCGAGGAGGCGCGGCTGCGGCGTTCCCGTCCGGGCGATCTCATCTTCGAGCGCGCCGCGCTGTTCGAAGTAGACGTCGGCGATGTAGGCGCGCTGGAGGAGGAGAGCGGGAGGAAGAGGAGATATTTGCTTAGAAATGGAGAGACCGAGGGCCGCGCACGCGGCCGCACCGAAACAAAACGCGAGCGCCGTTCCCCGCCACGCGTCCCCCTTCTCCCTCTTTCCTTCTAAGAAGAAATACGACGCGACACACACGATCACCGGCAGCACGAAACGCGCGACCCCGGGGGCACCGATCTGAAGCACATTCGGCAGCGTGAGTCCCTTTTCAAAGAAGAAGCCGGCAAATGTCGCCCATGGAAGCGCGAAGCCCGGTGGGACGAACGGGAACGCGAGCGTCGTCGCGCAAACGGCGAGCGTCGACGCGCCGATCAACACGGCCTCGATCTGGCTTCCTCGAAGGCCCGGGTCCCGAAACGCGAAGGGAAAGACCAGGAACGGCAGCACCGCGACGAGATAGCGCGGTCCCACCGTGAATCCACCGTGCCAGTTCGGATAGCCCGCGTAGAGGAGAAGCAGCGACAGCGGCGCGAGCACGAGCGCGAGGCGGGCCGGCCCCGCCAGTGACGCGCGCAGGGCGCGAAAGGCAGCGGGCCAGAGCAGGAGGAACGGCGAGAAGACGAGGAGGCCCTTCGACGGGTCCGCGAGCAGGCGGAGAAATACCTCCGGCGACGGGACACCGATGCCGAACACGCCCGCGGACGCGAGCGACCGGAACCCCGCGGCGCGCTCGTGCGCGGAGGACAGCTCGAACACGCCGCCGAAGCACAGAAAGTCGTAGACGAAGAGCGCGGCCGCGAACGGGGCGCCACCCGCGACCATGGCCAGGGCGCGTCGCGGCGCGGGAACCGCCACGCAGAGAAACAGGACGGCGCCGGGCACGGCCGCCGGATATTCCGCAAGGACCGCGAGGCCGAGAAGCGCACCCGCGGCGACGTCGCGTCGAAACGCATGGGACGTCGAGTCACGCGGAAGGAAGAGCGCCACCCACGCCCCGAAGAGGCATGCCGCCACGAGCGCGTGGGAAAAAAGGAGCAGGCCGTAAGCGAAGAGGGGCGTGGCGAAGAGCAGCGCGAACATCGCGAGCAGCGCGCGCGCCGGCGGCGCGCCGAAGAGCACGCCCGACCGATAGACAAGCAGCGCGAGGAGCGCCGCGGGAAGGGTCGCACCGAAAAGCCGCATCGCCCATAGAACGGGACGCATCGAGGCGGCGGACGGCGGCCCCGCGAACGTCCGGGCGAGAAAATAGCCGGGCAGGGACACGAGCGCCGCGCCGGGCGCCTTGTTCGAATAGACGCGGCCGTCCTTCCCGGAGACGTCCTCGAAGGAGGGTCCGAGGAGAGGCAGGACGCGAGAGATTTCGGGTGTGCCGTCTTCGACGAGCGACGCGACGAACGCCCAGCGCGTGAATTCGTTCGGCGAGAGAAAATGCGGAAAAACCGGCACCGCAAGAAGCGCCAGGAGAACGTAGAGCCCCAGGACCGCCCTCTCCCGTGCGTGCATGCACGGGAAGTCTAGCGGAGCCTCTGCGGGCACAATGCAACCGATGGAAGTCGCCGACTTCGACTTCGCGTTGCCGCCCGACGCGATCGCCCAGCGGCCCGCGCCGCGCGGCACCGCGCGCCTCTTGACGCTCGACCGCGCGACGGGCGCGATCGCGCACCGCACGGTCGCCGACCTGCCGGAACTTCTCCGCGCGGGCGACGTCCTCGTCCTCAACGACACGAAGGTCATCCCGGCGCGGATTTTCGGGACGGACGAGCAAGGCCGTCGGACGGAGTTCCTGCTGGTGGAGAGAGTCGGAAGAGAAGAGAACATTTCTGCTGAGGATGAAGAGGGAGAGCTCTGGCGGTGTCTCGCCAAGCCGGGCAGGCGGGTGAAGGCCGGGAGGAAGTTTTTCTTAGAAGGGGGTTGGACCGCCGAAGCGGTCCCCGCGGCCGAGACTTCGACTCTTTCACCTTCTAAGAAAAGCGCCAAAACCCGGAACGCAGAAGCTGGCCTTTACGCTCTCCGGTTCACGAAGCACGGGAGCAAAACGTCTTGTCTTCTCTCCGATCTCACTGCCTTCGGTTCCGCCCCGCTCCCCCCCTACATCCGCCGTCCCGGGGGCCTCGCCGACGAGCAGGACCGGCTCGACTACCAGACCGTCTTCGCGCGCGAGCCCGGCGCGATCGCGGCACCGACGGCGGGTCTGCACTTCACCGAGGCGATGCTCGCCGAAGCCGCCGCCCGCGGCGTCACGATCGTCCGCGTGACGCTGCACGTCGGAATCGGGACGTTCAGGCCCGTGAAGGTGGACCGCGTCGAGGACCACCGGATGGACTTCGAGAGAGCCGTCATACCGGCCGAGACCGCCGGAGCCGTGAATCTTGCGAAGGACGAGGGGCGCCGCGTTGTCGCGGTCGGCACGACGAGCGTCCGCACGCTCGAGGCCTCCGCGCGCACCCACGGCGGCCGCGTCGCCGCCGGCGCGTTCGAGACGGACCTGTTCCTCGTGCCCGGTGCGGAGTTCCATATCGTTGACGCGCTCCTCACGAACTTCCATCTTCCCCGTTCGACGCTCCTCATGCTCGTGGCCGCGTTCGCCGGGAAGGAGCACGTCCTCGCCGCGTACGCGGAGGCCGTCCGTACCGGCATACGTTTCTTCAGCTACGGCGATGCTATGTTCGTGTCGTGAGCGACACGCCTTCTCCGGGGGGAGCGCGCCTCGCGGGGCTCTCGCTCGCGGCGCTCGGCATCGTCTACGGGGACATCGGAACGAGCCCGCTCTACGCGCTCCGCGAGTCGCTCCACCCCTCCGAGCACGGGATCGTCCTCTCGGGATCGAACGTCCTCGGCATCCTGTCCCTCATCGTCTGGTCGCTCATCCTCCTCGTCGCACTCAAGTACGTCGTGATCCTCCTCCGGGCGGACAACGAGGGAGAGGGCGGGATCCTCGCGCTCATGACGCTCGTGAATCGCTCGCTCCCGCGCGGCGACGCGCGACGCAGGGCGACCCTCGTGCTCGGCCTTTTCGGCGCGGCCCTTCTCTACGGCGACGGTCTCATCACACCGGCGATCTCGGTCCTGTCGGCGGCGGAGGGACTCAAGGCGCACAACCCCGCGCTCGCGCCCTTCGTCGTGCCGTTCGCGGTTCTCGTCCTCGTCGCGCTCTTCGCCGTCCAGAAGAGCGGCGCGGGCCGGATCGGCGCGTTCTTCGGACCCGTCATGCTCGTGTGGTTCGGGACGCTCGCGTTCCTCGGCGCTCGCGAAATGCTCCTCGAGCCGCGCGTCCTCCGCGCGCTCGATCCCTCGCATGCCGTCCGGTTCTTCGCGAGCAACGGGCTGAAGGGCTTCCTCGTCCTCGGCTCGGTCGTGCTCGTCGTGACGGGCGGCGAGGCGGTCTACGCCGACATGGGTCACTTCGGCGCCCGCCCGATCCGGATCGCCTGGTTCGGCCTCGTCCTCCCGTCCCTCCTTCTGAACTACTTCGGCCAGGGCGCGCTCCTCCTGCGCAGGCCCGAGGCTCTCGAGAACCCTCTCTTCGCGATGGTGCCGCCCGCGGGCGTCCTCCCGATGGTGATTCTCGCGACCGCGGCGACGACGATTGCCTCGCAGGCTCTCATCTCCGGAGTGTTCTCCCTGACCCGCCAGGCCGTGCAGCTGCGCTTCCTGCCACGCCTGCAGGTTCTCCACACGTCCGCGTCCGAGCGCGGGCAGATCTACATCCCCGCGGTCAACTGGGCGCTTCTCGTGGGGTGCGTCTTCTTCGTCGTCGACTTCGGCTCGTCCAGCCGCCTCGCGGCGGCGTACGGCGTCGCCGTGACGACGACGATGCTCCTGACGACGCTCCTCTTCTCCGTCCTCCTCGCGGCGGGCTGGAAGGTCGCGCCGTGGAAGATCGCGATCTTCGCCGCCGTCTATCTCACGATCGAGGGCGCGTTCCTCGGCGCCAACCTCGCGAAGGTGGCGCACGGCGGCTGGATTCCCCTTGCCATCGGCGCCGGGATCTACCTGCTCATGGTCACGTGGAAGCAGGGGCAACTCATCGTCGTGGGCGCTCTGAGGCGAAAGGCGGGTGACTTCGCGGTTCCGATCGAGGACCACATCCGGAGAATCGAGAGGGACGGGCCGCCTCGCCTCGCGCACCCCGCCGTGTACATGGAACGCCTCCACGACCTCGTGCCGTCGGCGTTGGTCCTGAACTGGCAGCACAACCGGGTCCTCCACGACCCCGTCCTCCTTCTCACGGTGGAGACCGCCGATGTTCCCCGCGTGCCGGAACCGGCCCGGGCGCGCGTCGAGGACCTCGGGGCTGGTTTCTACCGCGTCCTTCTTCGGTGGGGCTTCATGGAGGAGCCCGACGTGCCCGCGGGCCTCGAAGGCCTCGTCCTCGGCGGGAAACCCCTCGACACGGAGACGATCAGCTACTTTCTCGGGAAGGACATCATCATCTCGACCGCGAGGAAGAGCGGCATGGCGCGCTGGCGCGAACGCCTCTTCTCGTGGATGCGAAGGAACGAGGGGCGCGCGATCGCCTTCTACAAGATCCCGCCCGCCCGCGCCGTGGAGTTCGGGCTCCAACTCGAGATCTGAAGAAAAGGGCGCGGACCCCGTGGCCCGCGCCCCTCGCGATCTTCTTCGACGAAGGATTCAGTACGCCTGCAGGTAGCGATCCACTTCCCATCCGTGGACCTGGGCGATGTAGGTCTGCCATTCGGAGCGCTTCGCCTCGACGAACTTGTCGAAGATGTGCTCGCCGAGGGCGTTCTTCAGGAGGTCGTCTTTCTCGAGGCAGTCGAGCGCCTCGGCGAGGCTGCCCGGGAGAACGTCGATCTTGAGGCGCTTCTTCTCACGCGCGGACATCTCGAACACGTTCTGGTTCACGGGTTCGCCCGCGTCGAGCTTGTTCTTGATGCCGTCGAGGCCGGCCGCGAGCATGACGGTGAACGCGAGGTACGGGTTGCACGCCGGATCCGGCATCCGGACCTCGCAGCGCGTTCCCATGCCGCGCCGCGCGGGAATGCGGACCATCGGCGAGCGGTTGCGCTCGGACCAGGCGACGTTGACGGGCGCCTCGTAGCCCGGCACGAGCCGCTTGTACGAGTTCACGAGCGGATTCGTGATCGCCGCGATCGCGCGGGCGTGCTTCAGGATGCCGCCGATGTAATACATCGCGAGGCTCGAGAGCTCGTACTTCGCCTTCGCGTCGAAGAACGCGTTCTTCATGGACGCGCCGGAGCCCGTGATGAGGGACTGGTGCACGTGCATGCCCGAGCCATTGACGCCGAAAATCGGCTTCGGCATGAACGTGGCGTGGAGGCCGTGGTCGAGGGCGACCTTCTTCACGATGAGCTTGAACGTCGTGACCTGGTCGGCGGTCGTGACGGCGTCGCCGTACTTGAAGTCGATCTCGTGCTGGCCGGGCGCGACCTCATGGTGCGCCGCCTCGACCTCGAAGCCCATCGCCTCGAGCGCGACGACGATGTCTCGGCGGGCTTCTTCGCCGCGGTCCACGGGCGTGAGGTCGAAATAGCCTCCCTGGTCGTGCGTGTCGACGATCGGGTCGCCGTTCGCGTCGCGGCGGAAGAGGAAGAACTCCGCCTCCGGCCCGGTCATGAGCGTGTAGCCCATGGCCTTCGCCTTCTCCATCTGGCGCTTCAGGGTCTGGCGCGGACAGCCCGCGAACGCCTTGCCGTCGGGCGTGATGACGTCGCACACGAGGCGCGCGACCTTCCCGTTCGGGTGGGACCACGGGAAGATGCGGAACGTGTCGAGGTCGGGCACGAGGCCCATGTCCGACTCCTCGATCCGCGTGAAGCCCTCGATCGACGACCCGTCGAACTGGATCTCACCGTCGAGCGCCTTCTCGAACTGCGAGCGCGGCACTTCGACGTTCTTGATGATGCCGAGGATGTCCGTGAACTGGAGGCGCAGGAAACGGACGCCTTCCTTGTCACACGTCTTGAGAATTTCAGCCGCCTTCAGTCCCATTTCGTCCCCCTCATGATTTCGGATTTTCAATTGATTTTTCGCTCGTGCCGCGCGGAGAATCGTCGCGGGGAGCAAAATAGTCAATAGAAAATGGCATTTTGCACAGCATTATGTGCACAAAAGATATTACTGGATTAATCAGTCTGAATTGTTTTACTTCTCCCGCCATCTCTAAACTCCGCCCATGAAGACACGCGCCGACGCCTGGGCCCTCCTGACCGAGTTCACCAAGTCCCAGCCGCTCCGCCGCCACGCGCTCGCCGTCGAGGCGACGATGCGCCACCTCGCCCGCGCTTCGGGCGTCGCGGACGCCGGCGAGATCGAGACGTGGGGCCTCGTCGGGATGCTCCACGATTTCGACTACGAGAAGTACCCGACCGAGCAGGACCACGTGTGGCGTGGCATGGAGATCCTCAGGGAGCGCGGCTGGCCAGAGCCCCTGATCAAGGCGATCGGCGGCCACGCGTTCTACACGAACATCGCGCGCGAGACGCCGATGGAGAAGGCGATCCTCGCGGCGGACGAGCTGACGGGCTTCTGCGGCGCCTGCGCGCTCATCCGGCCCTCGAAGAAAATCGCGGACGTGCCCGTCGAGTCGGTCACGAAGCGCCTCAAGGAGAAGTCGTTCGCGCGCTCGGTCGACCGCACGTACGTCACGCGAGGCGCCGAGGAGTGGGGCCTGCCGCTTCCCGAGCTCGTCGCTCTCGTCCTCGTGGCACAGGTGCCGATCGCGGACCGCCTCGGACTCGGCGGCGCGCCCGCGGCCGATCTCGCGGACGCTCCCGTCCCGCCCGAACCGCCCGCTCCCTGACGGCCCCGCGAGGGACGGAACGTCATGTCCGGAAACGGCTAGTCTTTGGGCGGACCGGGAGTAGATTCCCGGCGTGGACCTCGAGAACGCCGCCTGCGTCAAGGCAATCCTGAGCCGGGATGGCCGCTTCGCCGGGAAGTTCTTCGTCGGCGTCGTGACGACGCGTGTCTACTGCAGGCCCGGCTGCCCCGCGCCTCTCCCGAAGGTCAGAAACATGCGCTTCTATGCATATGCCGCGGCCGCCGAGGACGCGGGCTTCCGCCCGTGCCGCCGCTGCCGGCCGGAGACGGCGCCGGGTTCGCCGGTCTGGAACGGCACATCCGCAACCGTGTCTCGTGCACTGAAGCGCATCTTCGACGGCGACGGGCATGAATCCGTCGAGGTTCTCGCTGAACGCCTTGGCCTCGGCTCGCGCCAGCTCCGACGCCTGTTCGCGGAGCACGTCGGCGCCTCCCCCGCGTCGCTCCAGCGCACGCACCGCGTCCACTTCGCGCGCCGGCTGCTCGACGAGACGTCGCTCCCGGCCGCGGACGTCGCGTTCGCGTCGGGTTTTGAAAGCGTCCGCCGGTTCAACGACGCGATCCGCGCGACGTTCGATCGGACGCCGACCGCTCTCAGAAAGACCTCGAGGGGCGTCGCACGGCCGGCGGTCAAGAGGGCGGACGAAAAGGCTCTAGCGCTTCGGCTGCCGCTCCGGTTTCCGTTCGACGCGACGTCGCTGTTTTCCTTTCTCGAAGAACGCGCCCTTCCGGGCGTCGAGGCTGTCCGCGGCCACGCTTATTCGCGGACGATCGAAAGCCTGGGCTCTGCCGGCGTCCTGACGGTCTCGAAGAACGCGAACGAGGATTTCCTCGTCCTTTCGCTGAGCCTCCCTCCCGGGCCCGACCTGCTCGACATCGTGCGCCGCGCGGGCCGCGTCTTCGACGTGGACGCTGACCCTCTCGCGATCGCGGAGGTGCTCGGCCGCGACCCGCTGCTTGCGCCGCTCGTCGCGGCCCGTCCGGGTCTCCGCGTGCCGGGCGCGTGGGATCCTTTCGAGCTTTCGGTCCGCGCGATCCTGGGCCAGCAGGTGTCCGTGCGTGGGGCGCGGACGCTCGCGGGTCGCCTCCTCGCGGCGTTCGGGCGCCCGCTCCCGGGCGGCAGCACGGACGGACTGACGCATCTCTTCCCGTCGCCCGCCGCTCTCGCCAAGGCGGACCTCTCCGGGATCGGCATCCCGAAAACCCGGGCCGCCGCGATCCGGACGCTTGCCGCGGCCGTGCACACGGGCCGGTTCGAGCTCACGGCCGCCCGCGGCCTCGAGGATTTCGAAACACGCCTCTGCGCGCTCCCCGGCATCGGGCCGTGGACGGCGCAATACGTCGCGCTCCGCGCGTTCGGCGAGCCGGACGCGTTCCCCGCCGGCGACCTCGGCCTTCGCCGCGCGCTCGAGGCCGCCCGCGTGCCGGCGAACGCCGCGGCGCTCCGGGAGCGCTCCCTCTCGTGGAGCCCGTTTCGCGCGTACGCGACGCTGCACCTCTGGAGTTCACTCGCCGCCAACGCGGGCAAGAAAGACTAAGGAGACACGATGACCACGACATCCCTCTTCGTCACCGAGATGGAAACGCCCCAGGGGGCGATCGTGTTCGCCCGCCGCGACGAGCGCCTCGTCGCGCTCGGTTTCAAGGACCACTGGCCGCGCCTGAAAAGGGATCTCGAGAAGAGATTCGGCGCCGTCGAGCTCGTGTCCGACGCGAAGGGAGGGCCGGCCGGAAGCGCGCTGCGCCGCTATCTCGGAGGCGACCTCACCGCGCTCGACGCGCTCGAGGTCGACACGCAGGGCACGCCGTTCCAGGAAAAGGTCTGGTCGCGCCTCCGGAAGATTCCGGCCGGTGCCACGTGGTCCTACGCCGACCTCGCGCGGGCGGTCGGGAAGCCGTCCGCTGTCCGCGCGGTCGCGGGCGCGAACGCCCGGAACCCGGTCTCGGTCGTCGTCCCCTGCCACCGCGTGATCGCGAAGGACGGAAAGCTCTCCGGCTACGGCGGCGGCGTCCCCCGGAAGCGCTGGCTCCTGACGCACGAGGGCGCCCTTCTCGCCTGAGACGGCGAAGAGCGTGCCCGGGCCGCGATGCGGGCGATAATCCCCCGTTGGGCATGAACAACCTTCTCGTCGAGGGCGCGCGCGTCCTCGGAATGACGCGGCCTTCCGACGTGACGCCGGACGGCGCCCTCCTCGTCGAGGACGGCGCGATCGTCGCGCTCCACGCGGAAGCGCGCAAGCGAGGCGCCGAGACCGCCGCCGCGGGCGGCAAACTCGAGCGCGTAGACGCGAGCGGCCTCTGGCTCATCCCCGGATTCGTCCAGACGCACATCCATCTCTGCCAGACGCTGCTCCGGAACGGCCCCGACGACCTTCCGCTCCTCCCGTGGCTCAAGACGCACGTGTGGCCCGGAGAGGCCGCGCTCGACGAGGCGTCGGTCGAAGTCTCGGCGCGTCTCGGCCTCGCCGAGCTCCTCGCGGGCGGCACGACGGCCCTCCTCGACATGGGCACGGTGCGCCACACGGACGCGATCTTCCGAGCGGCGGAAGCGTCCGGCATGCGCGTGACGAGCGGAAACGTGCTCATGGACGACGCCTCCACGAACCCGGAAGACCTCTGCATGGGCGCGGCGGAATCGCTCGCCGAGACGGAGCGCCTCGCGAAGAGATGGCACGGAGCGGCGGGAGGACGGCTCGCCGTCGCGTACTGCCCGCGCTTCGCGGTCTCGTGCACGGACGGACTCCTCCGGACGGTGGCCGCGCGCGCGCGGTCGAATGGGTTTCTCGTCCACACACACGCCTCCGAGAGCGTGGATGAGGTGGCGCTCGTCCTCGCGAGAACCGGGAAGAGAAACGTGACCTATCTCGACGACGTTGGAATCTCGGGGACTCACGTCGTTCTCGCGCACGTCATCCACACGGACCAGGACGAGCGGGCTCTTCTCGCCGCGCGCGGCACGACGGTGGCGCACTGCCCATCCTCGAACCTGAAGCTGGGGTCGGGAATCTGTCCCGTTCCCGAATATCGGGCGCAGGGAATCCGGGTGACGCTCGGCGCGGATGGAGCGCCCTGCAACGACCGGCTGGACCCCTTCACGGAGATGCGGCTGGCGGCGCTGCTGCCGAAGGTGCGTCCCGGCGCGGGAATGCTTTCCGCGTGGGACGTCGTGCGCATGGCGACGGCCGACGGCGCCGCCGCGCTCGGTCTTCAGGCCGGCACGCTCGAAACGGGCCGGCGGGCCGATTTCGTGCTGCTCGACCCCGCTTCGGGCTTCGCCGCGCCGACGGCTTGGCGCGACGACCCGTACGGCCCTATCGTTTACAGCATGGACCGGTCGCACGTCGCCGCGACGTACGTGGAAGGCGTCCTTCGCTACAGCCGCGGGGCACCTTTCCCGCTCAAACCCACGGCTGAAGAAATCAATGCCGCCGTCGCCGGTCTCAAACGGCGCCAATCCGGTGGCGACAGCAGGAAGAGGTGATACCCGTGTCCAAGACCGCGAAGAAGCCCGCTCCACTCCTCAAGACCGTGCTCGTGGGGACTGATTTTTCCGTCTGCGCCGCGCGCGCATTCTCGTTCGGCGTCTCGCTCGCGGCCTCGCAGGGCGCGAAGGTCCACATCGTGCACGTCCTCATCGAGCCCGTGCAGGCGTTCGACGTGGCCGGGGCGCTGCCCTACCTCGACGTGTCGACGCAGAAGGAATGGGAAGAGGCCACGAAGAAGCGTCTCCTCGCAGCCGTCGCCTCCGCGGAGAAGCGGGGGGTCCGGGCGACGTCGGAATTCCTGTGGGGCCGCCCCTCGGACGCGCTCGTCGAGGCCGCGGTGAGGACGAAAGCCTCGCTCGTCGTCCTCGGAACGCACGGCCGCAACGCGTTCGAGAAGCTCCTCATCGGTTCCACGGCGGAGCGCGTCGTGCGCCTGTGCCCGGTGCCCGTCCTCACGGTCCGCGAGAAGCGCTGAAATTCGGGTACTGCGCTAAAGCGCTCAGCCGTTCGGGACTTCCCAGAGGTCCTTGACCGCCGGGTGGTCCCACGCGATACGCCATTCGTCTGGATCCTTCACGTCGAACGTGCGCGTCACGATGTAGAAGAGCGCGCAGGGGTTCGTGAGGGGGCGGTAGCCGTGCGCGACGCCTTCCGGAATGCGCACGAGAACGTCCTGCCCGTCTCCCGCCACGATGACCTGCGTCGCGCCGGCCGTCGGCGAGTCCTTGCGGACGTCGAAGAGGACGAACTTCGCCTTCGACGGGTGCGGGCAATACCAGACGTCCTGCTGCTTCAGGTGGTAGTGCAGGCCCTTGATGTGGCTCTCGGCGTTCACGATCGTGAAGTTGATCTGGGCGACCGGGACGTCCTGGAAAAACCCGGCCAGAGCCTCGCTTCCCGGATGGTCGGCCTTCGCGCGATAGATCTCCTGAAAGAAGCCGCGGTCGTCGACGATGCGCGGGAGGTGGTGGACCCGGACACCCTCGATCGGCGTCTTCGCGCCGTAGGACTTGACGCCGGAGCGGAACTCGTCCGCGATCGCGGCGGGAGCCAACTCGCTGGTTTTCGTGGGCGGCATGCGTTCTCCTCGCCCCGCATTCTACGGCCCGTCGCGACCGATTCTCTGGCAGCCTCCTGGCCGCCGGTGTATCTTCCCCCGAACAAGAGAATCACTCCGCTGGATGAAGAGGAGGGCCTCCGTTGTCCGCAAACCCGTACTTCGCGACGAAGTCCATGGCAAGGCTCGAGGAAGAGATGCGGGACGAGAACCGGCTGCGCCGGATTCTCGGCCCGGTTCAGCTCACGGGCCTCGGCGTGGGAGCGATCATCGGCGCCGGCATTTTCGTCGCGACGGGAGTCGCGGCGCACGACGTTGCGGGCCCCGCGCTGATCCTGTCCTACGTCTTCGCCGGCGTCACGTGCATCTTCGCGGCGCTGTGCTACGCGGAGTTCGCGGCGATGGTGCCGGTCGCGGGTTCGGCTTACACCTACGCCTACGCCACGATGGGCGAGCTCTTCGCCTGGATCATCGGCTGGGACCTCGTCCTCGAGTACGCGGTGGGAAGCGCGACGGTCGCGACCGGCTGGTCCGGCTACTTTCAGAACGTCCTCAGCAAGATCGGGATCCAGCTTCCGCCGCTGTTTCGGGAGTCGCCATGGCGCTACGACACGGCAACGGGCCACTTCCTCTCGACGGGCTCCCTCCTGAATCTTCCGGCGATCGTCATCGTCGCGATCGTCACGCTCATCCTGATCAAAGGCATCAGCGAGAGCGCGTCTTTCAATGCCGCGATGGTGGGGATCAAGCTCGCCGCCGTTCTCTTCGTCATCGGCGTCGGCGCGTTCCTCGTGGACAAGTCGAACTGGCACCCGTTTGCGCCTTACGGATGGACGGGCGTCAGCTTCTTCGGCCACCATGTCGCCGGCCAGACGAACGCCGGTGGATCGCCCGTCGGCGTCCTCGCCGGTGCCGCGATCATTTTCTTCGCTTACATCGGGTTCGACTCCGTTTCGACGCACACCGAGGAAGCCCGCAACCCGCGGCGCGACGTCCCCATCGGAATCATCGCGTCCCTTCTCATCTGCACGGTCCTCTACATCGCGGTCGTCGCGGTGCTCACGGGCATGGTCAAGTACGACCAGATCGACATCAACGCTCCGGTCAGCCGCGCCTTCCAGCAGAAGGGGATCGGGTGGGCCGAGGGCATCATCGCCACGGCCGGCGTCGCGGGGATCACGTCCGTGCTTCTCGTCATGATGCTGAGCGGGCCGCGCGTCTTCCTCGCCATGGCGCGCGACGGCCTCGTGCCGCAGAGCTTCTTCGGAGCCGTCCACGCGAAGTTCCGGACGCCCTGGAAGTCCACGATCGCGATCGGGGTCTTCGTCACGATCATGGCCGGCTTCCTGCCGATCGACGCGCTGCTGCACCTGACGAACATCGGGACGCTCCTCGCGTTCGTCATCGTTTGCGCGGCCGTCCTGATCATGCGGCGGACGAATCCGACCGCGAACAGGCCCTTCCGCTGCCCATGGGTGCCGTTCGTCCCGATCATGGGAATCCTGACGTGCCTTCTCCTCATGTTCTCGCTGCCGACGGCGAACTGGTGGCGCCTCTTCACGTGGCTCGGGCTCGGCCTCGTCATCTATTTCCTCTACGGCCGGCACCACTCCGTCCTGCAGAAGGACCGCGATCGCGGGATCGCCGCGCACTGACCCGTGAAGCGCGCGGCGCTCCTGATCCTCCTGATCGGGGCGCCGCTCGTGCTCCTCTTCTTCCCCGAAATTCGCCGACGCATCGCGCACAAGGCGCGGTTCCTGCTGCTTTTGTGGGCGGGGGCGGTCTTGTTTTTTGGATTGATAGGGGGACCGGGGAAAGAGAATTTCTTTGAAAGGGTAAGAGGAGGAGGCCCGGGCGCGCTTTGGGCCCTCCTGGGCGTGGCCCTGTTCGCCGCGGCGTTTTGCTCCGTCCTCGGTGACTTCCGCGACTCTTCCCCTTCTAAGAAATCCTGATCCTCCTATTCCAGAGAGACCCGGTCGATCGCGATTCCAAGCGCACGCGTGTCCTGTGAGGCGCCCGCGCCTTTCGGCACCGTCGTCGGCGTGTGAAACGAAAGGCGCACGGGTTCCGGGCCCGAGAGCGCGCGCACGGCCTCGGGCGGGAGCGGAAGCGACACTTCACCGAATCCCTGCGCCACGCGCAGCATCCCGGCCGGAACTCCGCCCACCGTCACGGCGACGTCCACGGCACTCGTCACCGCGCGAGCGCGGACGACAAGGCGCACCGGGATGAAGCCGGGCACGGAGGGGAAGACGATCGAGGCGTCGCCCGTCGTCCAGCGGAGATCGAGACCGGTGTCCCCGATCTTCTCGCGACCGAAGAACCCCTCGGGATCGAACCGGCCATCGTCCGGCGCCCCCAGGTCGGCGACGAGCCTGGCCCCTTGCCGGGCCCAGAGCGCCTCCGGCGCGTAGGAGTATGTCGCCTCACGAAACGTGAAGCAGCCCCTGGCCGGACGCGTCGCGCCCGAAAGCAGGGGGAGATCCTTCGGGCGATCGCAGGCGATCACGTACTCCGCGGGCCCCGGCATCGGCCCGACGACCGCGCGCGGGACGATCGCGAGGTCAAAGGGGCCCGGCGCGATCCGCCGCGTGAAGATTTCCCGGCCTGAACCGGCCTCCGTCACGCGCAGCGTCGTGTCCCCCGCGTCGGCCGGTCGGTCGCCCGAGAGCACGGCCGAGAGAGGGCCCTGGTCCGCCGGGACGTAGAGATGCGCGGCCGGCCCCGCCCATCGGAAGGAAGGCTTGCCGGGCGCCGATTCCCGGACGCCGAACCCTTGTCCGAAGAGCGGCGGAGCCGGGTCACGTATCGCGACGGCGAGCAGCCGCCGGTTTCCCAGGGCCTCCGCCACCAGGCCGCCGCGCGACCACGACCGCCAGGCAGGATCGGCCGCATCGGGCGCTCCCGTTTCGGCCGTGAAGTCCGCGAGACGCACGAGCCGCTTGTTCATCTGTCGCGGCGCCTGCACGAGCTCCTCGTCCGAATAGCCCCAGACGACGAGGCGCCCCTCCCACCGCTCGGTTCGGAGGAACGCGTGAAAGTCCGGATCCGCCACGATCGTTTCGCGGCCCGGATGGACGTAACGTTCGAGCGTCCGGATCGCCGCGATGGGCGGAGTCTCCTCACGCGCGCTCGCCCGCACTTCCGGCCACGCCTCGCGCGCGATGAAGAGCGCGGCGACCGACGCCGCCGCGAACGCGAAAATGCCCCGCCGGAGAAGAACCTCGAGTCCGGCGCCGACAGCCACGCAAAGCACGAGGACGAACGGGACGGAGTAGCGCGACATCGCACGGCTGTGGAGAAGCCACAGGGAGAGAAACAGCGGCACGAGGACGAGGGCGAGATCCACCGCGCCGCGGCGCTTCCGGAGAGCGAGGACGACGAGCCCCGTGCCCGCGACGAGAAGGACGGCCAGGGCGCGGCGCCATGAGAGGAAGTCCCGCACGAGGAAGGAGTCGAGGAAAGTGCCCACCGAGCCGGTCGCGAACGCGTGCGCGCGGAATCCCGCGCGCTCCGAGAGCGACGCGAAGAGTCCCGGCGCGCCGCCCGCCTGCGCGAAGAGCCAGACGCCCCAGGCCGCCGTGCCGGCCAGCGCGGACAGGACGAACGTCCACGCCGCGTCCGCCCGGCCGGGACGGACCATGATCCGGACCGTCCAGACGAGGAGGAGCGGGAAGAACCCGAGCAGGAGGTGCGGTCTCACGCCAGCGCCCGCGGCCGCGAGGAGCCCGGCCGCGAGGGCGAGGAGACGCCCCCGCCGGGCGAAGACGAGGTCACGCCAGCGCGTCTGGTTCGGCGACCGCCGCTCCTCGGCATTCGCGAGACAGGCGAGCGCGCCGAGAAACAGGGCCGTCGCCGGCGTGTCGGAGAAGGCGCGCCCGCCATTGACCCAGACGACAGGAAGCGCGTATCCGAGGACCACGCCCGCGAGCGCCGACCAGCCGCCGACGACGCGGCGCCCCCACAGGTAAAGCGCGGGCACGCTGCACGCGGCGAGGATCGTGGACGCGGTCGCGAGCGCGTTGAACGGCGTCACGCAGAACGGCAGCAAGGCGCGGCCGAGGAGAATCCAGACAGGAAAGCCGGGCGCCTGCGGGGAGAGATCGAAGAGGTCGAAGCGCGTGACGGCCCCGGAAAACACGGCCTCGTCGATCTCGCCCGGCGAATGAGCCAGCGCGAAGAAGCGGGAAGCCGCCACCGCGCCGACGACGAGCGCCGCGAAGACGAGAGGCGGCTCACGGCGCCGGTCGCCGACCCGCCCGATGCGCCTCAACACCTCCCGAGTGTTTCATTTTTCCGGCCGACAAGGAAACGGTTACAATGAAGCTCGATGTCGATTCGACATCCCGCGGGATGAGCATCCCCCGCATCCTGCCTCGCGCCGAACACCCCATCTCGCGAGGCTATGTCGACCCGGACGCACTACGCGTCCTTTACCGGCTGCACCGCGCCGGTTACAAGGCGTATCTCGTCGGCGGTTCCGTGCGCGACCTCATGACGGGACGCACACCCAAGGACTTCGACATCGGCACCGATGCGAAGCCGCAGGAGGTCCGCCGCCTCTTTCGCAACTCGCGCGTCATCGGGCGGCGCTTCCGCCTCGTGCACATTCTCTTCGAGGGCGGGAAGATCGTCGAGGTGTCGACGTTCCGGAAGACGCCCGACGCGGTCCACGGCGAACAGGGCCAGGAGGGCGAGGACGATCTCCTGATCCGTTCGGACAACACGTTCGGCACGCCGGAGGAGGACGCGCTCCGCCGCGACTTCACGATCAACGGGCTCTTCTACGACATCGCGACGTACGCCGTCCTCGACTTCGTGGGCGGCGTCGAGGATCTCGAACGGCGTGTCGTGCGCACGATCGGCGATCCTCTCATCCGCTTCCGCGAGGACCCCGTCCGGATGCTCCGCGCCTGCGAGTTCGCGGCGCGCCTCTCGTTCTCGATGTCGGAGGACGTCCAGGGTGCCATCGCCGAGCTCAAACGCGAGGTCACGAAGAGCGCCGCGCCGCGCGTCACCGAGGAGCTTCTCGATCCCCTCCGGCGCGGATGGGGACACGACACGTATCGCATCTGGTCGGAGGCCGGGCTCCTCGACGCGCTCCTGCCGGAGCTCGGCGGCGCCGGCGCCGCCCGCGCGGCGGAGGGAACGGCCGAGAGTCTTCTCTTCGCGCTTCTCCGCGAGACGGATGCGCTGCAGTCCGCCGGAAAGCGGCTCGAGGACGCCACGCTTCTCTCCGCCGTCTTCCTTCCCGTCGTGTTCGACGCCGTGCGCCGGCGCGGCCCTCTCGTGCCCGCCGGCCCGGGACAGATCCTGCCGGTTCTCGAGAACGCGGTGAATCCGCTCGGGATCCGGATGTCACTTCCGAATCACGTCACCGAGACCGTCAAACACGTCCTCGAAACGCTCGGCCGGCTCACGAGCACCCGTCCGGCGGATCCCGGCGTGCGCCGCCTCGCCGGAAGGCCCTACCTGAAGGCCTCGGTGGCGCTGCTGTCCCTCTACGCGCGCGCTTCGGGCCGCTACCGTGAAGCCGCCGCCGCCTGGGACGAGGCCGTCGAACGAGGCTTCGGCGCGCACGGGGCCGGCGCGGCGTTCCCGGATGCGCTCATTCCCGCGCCCGAGCCGTTCGCTGCCGCTCCGGACGGCCGGGGACCCGTCCGGAAGCGCCGGCGCGGCGGCCGCCGCCGCAAGCCGCAAGCCGCTCCGGCCTGACGCGCGGTCGTTCAGCGCGCGCGGCGCGAGAGCCAGTCGGCCAGATCGGACTCGAGACGCCGATAGTCGGCACGCAATTCGGCGCGCATGGCCTCTTCGACACGCCCGCCCTCTCCAAGCCGATCGAGAAAATGCGCGAGAGCGCCGAAGCCGCGGGTGTCGCGCAGCATCTCGGCCGCCGCGAGCGAGATCGCATACCCGCCCCGGGCCTGTGAAGCGGAGAAGCTCGCGAATCCGCCCTCGAGGGCCGACAGTCCGAAGGTGCCGCGCGCGGCGTAGGCGCTGGAGAGCGCGGGCGCGAAGGGGGCCGCGGCCTTTCCTTCCTCGAGCTGGGCGAGACCCTCGTGGAGCCATGTCGGGGCGCGCCCTCTCGTCCGGAAATGAACGAAACTGTGCGTCATCTCGTGCCGGAGGACGGAGAGGAGCTCCGGGGTGACTCCCGTGATGCCACGCGCCGGCACGCGCACCTTTCCGTCGAAGAGGCCGTCCGCCCAGGACGGCGCGTGCGTCACGGTCTGAAAATCGCGTTCCGCGTACACGACGACGACAACCTTCTCGACGGGACCCGAGCCGAAGTCCCGGACGAGATCGGCGTAGGCCCGCTCGAGCGCCGCGAGCAGGATGCGCTCGAGGCCCGGCTCGACGCGCTGCCCGTCGTAGACGAGGAGGATGCTCGAGCTCGCGCGCTCCGAGAAGCGCTCCTCGATGCGCCCCTGCTGCGCGGCCGAGGACGCGGCCGCGAGGGCCATCCCGAGAATCGCCGTCCTCGAGAGAACACGCACGCGGACAGTCTACTTCGCCGGGGCGAGAATCCGCAGCTCGACTGAGACGACGTCGTCGAGGCCGCGGCCCCCGGCCGCGACGAGGCGAGGGTTCGCTCCGGCGACATCGAGGGAGGGACCGTCGGAGGAAGAAGAGATTTCTGCTAGGGAAAATACAGAGACCGATCCGCTCCGGGACGTCACGACGACGACTGAGGCCGCAGAGACCTCTTTGCTCGGAAGGAGACGCGAAACGGGAAGCCGTTCCGAACCTGCAAGCGCTCGGAGCTCCGTAAGCTCGTATTTCTTAGAAGGGGAAGAGGGGCTCGCGACTGTGACCGCGGCCGGAGCCTGAACCTCCGACTCTTTCACCTTCAGAGAATCTTTCTCTTTCTTTTCTGCTCGGCGTCCGACCGTCCGCTCCAGGAAGGCGCCGTCCACGGGCGCCGACGCCGACGTCTTCACGAACGTCGTGACCCCTTCCAGGGAGCCCCACGTCTGCTTGCCCTTTTCGTCGAATCCCCGGTCCCACAGCGTGAGCTCGTCCATCGACAGGGACACGGACGACGCCATCCGGACCGCGTTTCGAACGTGCGACGGGCACGCCTCCTGCGGTGTAGCCTCCCGAGTGCCGCCTGCCCAGCCTGAGCCGACCTTCTTCAGGGTGATCTCGCAGCCACGCCTCTCGCGGACGTCGTTCGAACCGTAGAGGGCAAGAGCCGAAGGGTCGCGCCACTTTCCCCGCACGATGAGAGGATCCTTGGGGTCGAAGGCCTTCAGGCGCACGACATCCCCGTCCTCCTCGACGCGGTAAAAACGCTGGAGCGACGGTTCGTCGAGCTTCGGAGGGGCGGCCTGCTCGCAATACAGCACGGCGGAGTCGTTCGCGATGCGGCTCTTTGGAACGGAGACGATGACGATCCGTGCGGCCCCGCCGCCCGCGACGGGATCCTTCGCCTCGAACGTTCCGGTCAGCCAGGTGGCGACCTCCGCGGCCCGGCTCTCGGCGAGGGCGGCGGGCCCCACGGCGAGCAGGAATGCGGCGGCGGCGGCCCGGCGCGCCTTCACTCTTCCTCTTCCTCCATGGGCGCGCCCCGCTTCTCGGATACGCGGCGCAGAGAGTGATCGAGGATTCGCTTCCGGAGCCGGATGGACTTTGGCGTCACCTCGACGAGCTCGTCGTCTTCGATCCATTCGATCGCGAGCTCGAGCGGCATCAGGCGCGGCGGCGTGAGACGGATCGCGAAGTCCGAGCCCGACGAGCGCATGTTCGTGAGGTGCTTCTTGACGCAGGGGTTCACGACGAGGTCGTTCGGCCGGGCGCTTTCACCGCAGATCATCCCGCCGTAGACCTCGATTCCGGGGGGAAGAAACAGCGTCGAACGCTCTTCGAGCCGCTCGAGGGAGTGCGCCGTCGTCTCGCCCGCTTCCTTGCAAACCATGGCGCCGCGTCCCCGGCCCGTCACCTCGCCCTTGAACGGCTCGTAGCCGTGGAAGTTGTGGTACAGGAGGCCCTCGCCCTTCGTGTCGGTCAGGAACTCGTTGCGGTACCCGAAGAGACCCCGCGTCGGGATGTGGAAGTCGATGCGCACGCGCCCTGAACCGTGGTTCGTCATGTTCGTCATCTCGGCCTTGCGCTGGCCGAGCTTCTCGATGACGGTCCCCATCGCCGTCTCCGGAACGTCGATGACGAGATGCTCGATCGGCTCGCAGCTCTGCCCGTCGACCTCCTTGAGAATCACTTGAGGCCGCGAGAGGGCGAACTCGAAGCCTTCGCGGCGCATCGTCTCGACCGTGATGGCCAGATGCAGCTCGCCCCGGCCCGACACCCGGAAGGAGTCCGGGCTGTCGGTCTCCTCGACGCGCATCGCGACGTTCGTGCGGAGCTCCTTCTGGAGGCGCTCGCCGATGTTGCGGCTCGTGACGTACCTGCCCTCGCGGCCGGCGAAGGGCGAGTCGTTCACCCGGAACATCATGGAAACCGTCGGCTCGTCGACGTTGATCGGCGCGAGCGCGACGGGGTTCTCGAGGTCCGCCAGCGTCTCGCCGATCGTGACCTCGTCGATGCCCGAGATGACGACGAGGTCGCCGGCAACCGCCTCCTCGACCTCGGCGCGCCTCAGGCCCTCGAACGCCATCAGCTTCGCGACCTTGCCCTTCGTGATCGAGCCGTCGAGCTTGCAGATCGAGACCTGCTGCCCCTGCTTGATGGTCCCGTTCACGATGCGGCCGATGAGGAGCCGGCCCAGGTAGTTGTCGTAGTCGAGCGACGCGACGAGGAGCTGGAGCGGGGCGGCGGGGTCGCCGCCGGGCTCCGGCACTTCCACGATGATCGCGTCCAGGAGCGGGCGCACGTCCGTTTCCGTGTGATCGACTTCGCGACGGGCGAAGCCGTGCTTGGCCGACGTGTACACGATCGGGAAGTCGAGCTGATCGTCCGTGGCGCCGAGGTCGACCATGAGGTCGAACACCTCGTCGATGACCTGGTGGGGGCGCGCGTCCGGCCGGTCGATCTTGTTCACGACGACGATCGGTTTGAGGCCCAGCTCGAACGCTTTGCGAAGAACAAACCGGGTCTGCGGCATCGTGCCCTCGGCCGCGTCGACGACGAGGAGAACCGCGTCGACCATCTTGAGGACGCGTTCGACTTCGCCCCCGAAGTCGCTGTGCCCCGGCGTGTCGACGATGTTCACCTTGACCCCGTGGTAGCGGATCGAGGTGTTTTTCGCGAGGATCGTGATCCCGCGCTCTTTCTCGAGGTCGTTGCTGTCCATGATCCGCTCGGTGCCCGAGACGGCCTCGTTGGCGCGGAACGTGCCGGACTGCTTCAGGAGGCAGTCCACGAGCGTGGTCTTGCCATGGTCGACGTGCGCGATGATCGCGATGTTGCGGATTCCGGACATGGGACCTGCTTTCGGGGCGCGGGGCCGGGAGGCGGCCGCTTCGCGGAGTCCCGCAGAATACCAGAGGCGGGCAAGAACTTCTTCGAAGGGGCCTTGCCCCGCTATTTCTTCTTCAGCCCGCTGACGAGCCAGGGCACGAAGTCCTTGCCCGGGGGCGCGAGGTCGGTCGAGAGCGAGAGCTCGCCGTCGGCCTTGCGCGCGAACAGCATCCGTGCCTTCGTTCCGGGCTCTGCGTTCAGCAGTTCGCGGGACACGAGACGCGCGCTTTCCGCCGCGACTTCGACGTCGAACGTGGCGCTGATGCCGGTCGAGAAGAAATACGACGCGACGTAGCGCCGCTTCTCACGGTCGTAGGCGAAGTAACCCACTTCGTCGATCGTTTCTTCCTTGCCGTCGTCGGCGGTGAGGATCGTGCTCCCCCGGTGGACGAGGTAATTCCCTGAGAATTCCGGCGTGAATCGCGCGACCCGGCCGCCCACCCGCACCCCCGATTCCGCGGCTCCCGACCAAGAGCCCACGAGGAAACCAAGTTCCTGAAACGGGCGCCAGGCAGGCGCAGCCGCCGCGGGGCCGGGCGCCGTGACCGGGGCGGGGACCGCGGCCGCCGGCGCCGGAGCCGCCGGGTTCTGAGACACGGCCGGGGTCGCGAGAATCAGCGCCAGAAGCCCTGAACGGGCGGAACGGGTCCGCATCGACAGACTGTCCTCCTCCCGAACTCTTGCGAGATTATAGACTTAGGCCCCGCCGAACCTTCGACCGGGTTTTCTCGTTATTTGCTGCTGAGGACCCATGCCGCCTGCGCCTCACCCCGATGCCGAGCTCGTCGCCCGCTGCCAAAAGGGGGATGACGGCGCATGGGCCGACCTCGTGGCCGCCTACGGGAAGAAAATCTACGGAATCGCCTGGCACATGACGTACGACCGCGCGGAAGCCGAGGAGCTGACCCAGGACTGCTTCCTGAAGGTCTGGCAGAACCTCGACCGGTACGAGCCCACGGAGGCCTCACTCCTCGCCTGGATCGCCGCGCTCTCCCGGAACCTCTGCATCGACCACTATCGCCGGAGAAAGCGCGAGAAGGGCTTCTCGTTCCTCTCGGACGACGCGGTCTCGACGCTCCTGCCCGCTACGGACGACCCGCAGGCCGACGCCGTGCGAAGAGAACGCGTCCGAATGCTCCTCGACGCGATCTCCGAACTGCCGGACGAGCTCGCCGAGGTCGTCATCCTGCGCGACCTCGACGGTCTCGACTACCGCGAGATCGGCGACCTCCTGAAACTCGCCGACGGCACGGTGAAGTCGCGGCTGAACCGCGCGCGCATCGAGCTCGCGCGCCTCGTGCGGGGACGCGTCGGGGCCTCGGAGGGGGACGGCCGGTCGCTCTACTCGCCGTTCGCGGCGCGCCCCACGACCGCCACGGGAGGCGCGCGATGAGCGCCTCGTGTCGCGCGTTCGAGCAAAGCCTGGCCGAGGCGCTCGACCTGGCTCCGGAGGGAGCCCTGGCGCGCGCCACGCGTGCTCTGGCCGCTCACGACGCGCACGCGCCCGAATGCCCGGCCTGCGCGCTTCTCGCCTCGCTCGTCGCCGGGCACGCGGAAGTGTTCGCTTATGTCACGCGCCCGGCACCGGCGCCGGAGTTCCTCGAGCGACTGTCGCGGACGCCTCTCGACGTCCGAACGCGTCAGGCAGCCTCGGAAGTTCTCTCCTTTCTCACGCCTGGCGCCCTCGCCCGCCCGGAGCCGTCCCCGGCGCTTCTCGACCGTCTCCGCGCCGTCCCGGAACCCCGGGCCGCCGCAGCCGCGTCGAACGTGCGGCGCGGAGTCTTCGGCCGGCTGAAACCCGTCGCGACCGACTGGCGGTTCGCGGTCGTTGCCGCATACGCGGCCACGTTCGCGATCGTCGCGCTCCTCCGCATCGACCCGATGACCGCGGCCCGCGGCGCGGCCGGCGATCTCACGTCCGCCGGAGAGCGCGCTCTTTCCGAGGCGCGCGTCGCCGCGGTCCAGCGCTTCGACAAAAGCGCCATCGGACGCGCCGCGGCCCCGATCACGAAGCGCCTCGACTACCGCATCTACCGCGCGTTCGCCGCGGGCCGGGCCCGCGCCATCGCCTACTCGCAGCTCGCCTACGAGAAAGTCTTCGCCGGAGCCGTCGAGTCCCTCGCGATTTCGGCGAAGGCGGTGAACGCCCCGGAACCTTCCGCCCCCTTTCAACGTTCCTGAAGACAGGTGGAAACGATGAACGAAGCCAGCACGAACACCCAGCCCCCGACGCCCTCTTCGCTCGCTCCCGCGCCGCCTCCGCCCCCGATCGCGTACGCGCCCTCGGGGCCCCAGCAGACCGCGCCTCCGCTGCCAAAGAATCCCGGAGCCGCGGGCGCCCTCGGGATCATCCCCGGCATGGGGCATTTGTATCTCGGCCTCTACCAGCGCGCCGCGATCCTCTTCGGTGTCTGGGTGCTGTTCATCACGCTGACCGAGCACTCCCACGGACCGTTTCCCGGTATCGCGATCCCGTTCTGGATGGTCTTCTCGATCATCGACGCTTCGCGCCAGGCGAAGGCGATCAACGCGACGGGACGGCCCGAGGCGAACATCCTCGGCTCGGACGAGCCCGTCCGGGTGAGCGGCAGTCTCACGGCCGGAATCCTGCTCATCCTGATCGGCGGATTCCTGCTGCTGAACCGGTTCGTGACGATCGACCTGTCCTTCCTGAACGACTGGTGGCCGATACTCCTCGTCGCCTTCGGCGCGTGGCAGGTGTTCCGCTACTACCAGAGCAGGCAGGCCCCTTCGAAGGACGGCGCGACGGGCTCAATCTCCCAGTGACGTGACGAGCACGACCGTCTTCTCGAGAATCGCGCCTGAGCGCGGATCGATGAGACGGTCCTCGACGTCGATCTCGAGCGCCCCGTCCGCGCGATTCCAGCGCGCCGACCTCGCCCGCCGGCCCGCCGCCTTCTCCACGGCCGCGGGGTTCGCCTGGATCGCGCCGCTCTTGATCCCGTCCTGGAGGTCGGCCTGGAGGTTGCGTTCCGCGAAGATGAACCGCGCCTCCGGCACCAGCTTCTCGTAAGCGGCCACGACCTCGTCCACGGTCTTCGGCGTCGTGAAAACCGCGATACGCAGCTTCCCGAGCCGTTTCCGGATCTCGGCCTTCTCGCCGGCGCTCCGGGACTTGTCCGCGTCGAGCTGCGCGAGAGCGCTCCGCGTCTCGGCCGCCGCGCGCTCGGTGAAGACCTGCGTGAGAACGGGGTCGATCTCCCCTCCCGGCGGAAACGGGA